>NZ_WMEA01000004.1:0-300000 GCF_021735925.1 Loktanella sp. M215 | reverse complement strand
GGTCTGTCAGGCTCCCGACCATCCCGCGCGCCTTGACCTGCGGTTCGTCGAATACCTCGGGGATGGTGTTGATCGGCCCTGCCGGCACGCCCGCCGCATTCAGCTTCTCCAGAAGATCGGCCCGGTTATAGCGTGAGAAATGACCCGCCAGCCGGGCCAGCAGCCAGTCCCTCCGGGCGACCCGTCCCTTATTGAACTTCAGGTCTTCGTCTTCGGCAAGCTCGGCATCGCTCAGGGTCTTGCACAGCCGTGCGAATTGACCGTCGTTGCCTACGGCCAGCACCATGTATCCGTCGATGCAGGCAAAGACCTGCTGCGGCATGATGTTTGGGTGTCCGTTGCCGTAACTGCGCGGCGTCTTGCCGGTCAGAAGGTGGTTCATCGCCTGGTTGGCAAGCAGGCTGGTCTGCACGTCCAGCATTGCGATGTCGATGAATTCACCCTCGCCGGTCTGCGCGCGCCGGGCCACTGCCGCCAGGATGCCGATCACCGAATAGAGCCCGGTAGTGAGGTCGACCATGGGCACGCCGATCTTCTGCGGCCCGCCCCCCGGCTTTCCGTCCTCCTCGCCGGTGATGGACATCATGCCCCCCTGAGCCTGGATCAGAAAATCATAGGCGACCTGACGGGCGCGGGGCCCGGTCTGACCATAGCCGGTGATCGAGCAATAGATCAGCCGCGGGTTTTCCTTTCGGAGGCTCTCGTAGCCGAGACCGAAGCGTTCCAGCGTACCGACCTTGAAGTTCTCCAGTAGAATGTCGGCCTCGCGGGCCAGCCTGCGGACGATCTCCTGCCCTTCCGGCTCCTGCAGGTTCACGGTGACCGATCGCTTCCCGCGGTTGCAACACAGGTAGTATCCCGATTCCTGGCTGGCGGAACCGTCGGGGCGTTCATGGAACGGTGGGCCCCACCCGCGGGTGTCGTCGCCTGTGCCGGGGCGTTCGACCTTGATGACGTCGGCCCCCAGATCGGCAAGGACCTGACCTGCCCAGGGCCCGGCCATTACCCGCGACAGATCGAGGACCTTGAGATGCGAAAGTGAGCCCTTGGCTGGATCGCTCATATGACCGCCTTCCTTCTGGTATCCGTATCGACGGGACCGAAGGCGCCCGCAGTCCGCAGACGGGCCATTTCGGTTTCATTCAGGCCGGATTCAGTAAAGACGGCATCGGTATCCGCTCCAAGCACCGGGATGCCCGTATGGCTGAACGCCTCGGCCTTCCCGAGAGACACCGGCGGCGCAACTGCGCGTTGCGAACCTTTGGGGCCGGGAATTTCGATCACGCCGCCGATCTGCGCCAGCTGCGGATCTTCGGCGGCCTCGCCGATGCTGTTGACCTTCGAGACGTTGACCTTCGCCGCACCAAGTTCCCGCAGCAACGACTCGCTGCTCCGCGTGCTGGTGATCGCGCTGATCGCGGCGATGACCTGATTGCGGTTGGTCTGCCGGTCGGAAATCCGTGTGAATTGGGGAAGGGCGAGGGTGTCCGGATCCAGCGTTTTGGCCAGCCGAGCCCACATCTCGTCGGACGGGGCGATGATGACGACATAGCCGTCGGCGCTCGGAAAGACCTGGTTCGGCACGCTCAGGTGATTGGCGGTGCCCATGCGCTGACGCTCATGGCCGGTCATCCAGTACTCGACGTAGAAATAGCTCATCAGATGGGCTGCACCGCGCAGAAGCGAGGTTTCGACAAGCTGGCCCTCTCCGGTCCTCTCGCGGTGAAACAGTGCCGCCAGTATGCCCGCACCAAGCGCGACACCCGCGTGCAGGTCGATGGCCGCCGTGCCGACCCGAACCGGGGGGCGATCCGCTTCGCCGGTGACATGCAGCAGACCGCTGTGCCCCTGCAGGGCAAGGTCGTTCGCTCCGATCTTGGCCTTGTCTCCGCGGGGGCCGTAGGCCGAGAAGGCGCCGTAGATCAGCCGGGGGTGTTGCGCCATCATCGCCACCTGCCCCAGTCCGAACTTCTCCATCGTGCCGACGCGGAAGTTGTGCAGCAGGACATCGGACCCTGCGATCAGGTGGCGCGCGGCCTCCTGCCCGGCGGGCTTGCGCAGATCCAGCGTGACAGAGCGCTTGTTGCGGTTGAACGCGTGGAACGACGGGCTGACGCCGCCGATCGCGTCCAGCTCGTCCGAGGTCATGCCATAGTATCGTGCCTCGTCGCCGCGCAACGGCTCTTCGACCTTAATGACCTCGGCCCCGAGATCGCCCAGGAACTGGCTGCAGGCCGGCACGGCGAACACGCGCGAGAAGTCGAGAACGCGGATGCCGCGCAGCAGGGTCTTATCCATGGGATCATGCATCGCGCAGCACAACCTCGGCTTCTCCCACTGTCACGGGCGTGGCGTCCGGTCCGTCGCACCAGACCTTCAGCACAACCCGGTGGCCGGTCTCGCCGGGTTCGACCGAGGTGACTTCGGCGTGGGACTGCAGCGCGTCATTCTCGTAGACCGGGCGGATGTACTTGGTTTTCAGGCGCCCCCGATGCACCGCTGCCTGGCCGAAGCTGTCGACGAGAAGCGACAGGATCCAGTTGGTCGACACCATGCCGTCAGCGATGATCCCCGGCAGGCCTTGGCTGATCGCGTAGGCGTCGTCGTCATGGATCGTCGGACCCCCGAAGCGCGGCTTGCCGTCGTTGGCCACGGCCGTCGCCTGGGCATCGACGTACCACCGCATCCGTTCGCGGGTCATGGCGCGGGGGGCGGCGCTGAAACGGTCGCCGGGGGCGGGAAGCGCAGTCATTGCGCGGCCTCGCGTTCGGCACCCTGGTAGGACAGGATCACGGTGTCGCGGTAATCGATCAGGGCGCGACCCGTGGCGGCCTCCTTCATCCGGATGTCGGTCACGACATAGGTCCGGCCCCGCTTCTGGAACCGATCGACGGTCTCGCCGGACACCTCCACGCTCAACCCGACGGGAACGGGCGCGTGATAGGTCGCGTCAAATTCGACATGCACCCGCGCATGGGGGCCTGTGCCTTCAGGGCAGGCCGCCTCGTACAGTTTCAGCTTGTCCAGATGCACCAGCGTCGGCGGCGCAATGGGCGAGTCGATACCAAGGAACATCTCATGGTCGAGTTCGACGGAATGGCAGTATTCCCTGACCGTGAAAGCACTTAACTGATAGCTGATCGGCCCAAGGCGATCGCCCGTGTCCAGATCACTGACATACCTTCCCGTCGCCAACGTTATGTACTCCCCTGATAACCCGACGTGCATGCCGGACTTGCTTGCAAGGGTAGAGAGGCGTTTTGGGGCTGGACAGAGAAATGTCTAAGGAGCATCTGTTCGTCATATGAAAAGATGAACCGTAATGTTGAGAATTCCGGAAGGACGCGATGGAGTGGCTGAAGGCAGCGAAGGTGTTCGAAAGTGTCGTCCACAGCGGATCGCTGTCGGCCGCGGCGCGCAAGAGAGGGTTGTCGCCGGCCTCGGTCTCCCGTCACATCAACGATCTTGAGACCGAACTGGGGGTTCGCCTACTGAACCGGACCAGCCGCCGGCTGAGCCTTACCGAGGCCGGGCGCATCTATTTTGACAAGGTTGAAGCGATTATTCTGCAGATCGCGGATGCCGAGAATGCTGTGCAACAGCTGACCGCCGTGCCCCAGGGCGTCCTTCGGGTCCATTCACGGATGCTGGTGGGCGAGCAGTACATCGTTCCGGCCCTCAAACGCTTCACGGCGCAGCATCCCGATATCCGCTTTGATCTCCAGATGTCGAACTTTCCCGTGGACATCGTGAGCCAGGGCATCGACATCGACATCCGCATCGGCAAGCTGGCCGATAGTTCACTGGTCGCGCGCAAGCTGGCCACCAGCCGCCGTCTGCTGGTTGCGACCCCGGGCTATCTGGCGGGAATGCCGCCGATCCAGCGTCCGCGCGATCTGATGAACCACTCCTGTCTCAGCTATCGGCTGAACCTCGGCGGTTCGATCTGGCGGTTCCGCAAGGACGGTTACGATGCCGAGGAGGTGCAGGTGAAAGGCTTCCTGCAATCGGACAACGGACGCGCGATCCTGACCGCCTGCGAGGGCGGGCTGGGCATCGCCATGATGAACGACTGGTCGGTCAAGGACCAGCTGGCCAACGGGTCGCTACATATGATCCTTGCGGACTACGACATCAGCTTTACCGACTTCGAAAGCGGCATCTACGCTGTCTTCCAAAAAAGCACGCACCTTCCCCTGAAGACGCGCGCGTTCGTAGATTTCCTGGGCAAAGAGTTCAGGGCGCGACTGGGACACTGAGGACAGGCCCTCAGGGCATGACCTTGCTCGGCTCGTAGGTGTAGCCGTCCCCGTCGCGGCGGACATAGCCGCAGTGGGTGCCGCCGAAGTGCGCGGGAAGGATCAGGCATCCGGTGTGGGCGGCATGGGCCAGCACCCTCGCACGGGTCTCGGTCGCAAGATCTGGGTTCTCGCAATACTTGCTGGACCAGCCGGGATTGGAGACCTGTATCGGCTGGTGCATCACGTCCGCGATGAACAGCGCCTCGTCCCCGCCATCGCGCAGGCGGATGCCCATCATACCCGGGGCATGGCCCGGAACCGGCATGAAATCGATGCCCGGCAGATATCCTTCCTCGTCGCCGGTGACGATCTCGACATTCGAGTGGTTATCCAGCACCGGCTTGACGCTGTCGAGAAACGGATATGTGGGTGCCTCTGACTTGCCCTTCGCGCCGCGCTCGGGGTCGCGCCAGTCCCGCTCAATCGACGTCATCACATATTTGGCGTTCGGGAATGTGGGTACCCATGTGCCATCTTCCAGCCGGGTGTTCCAGCCGACGTGATCGACGTGGAGATGGGTGAGCAGCACATAGCCCACGCTTTCCGGTGTCACGCCCTTTTCGGCCAGCCTGTCCAGAAACGGCAGATCAACACCGTCAAAGCGTGGTGAGGCGGGGCGGGGCTTGTGATTGCCGCCGCAGGTGTCGATCAGGATCGTGGTGTCGCCGTCGCGCACCAGCCAGGTGTGGATCGAGGTCGCGAAACTGCCATCCTCGGGATCGTAGTAATCGCCGACGAACCAGTCGCGGATCGGGTCCACCCGCGCCTCGTCCCAAGCGGCGAAGAGAGCCTTGGGTTCGCGCAGCACCACTTCCTCGACGCGCTCAATCTCGAAACGTCCGATACGCAGCATTCTCTTTCCTCCTGTCTTGGTCATCCCGTCTTTACGGTATTGGCAATGATACCTCCACATAGTTTCGTAAAACGGAAACATCCTTTGCGGGCATCCCGCTTTTGATGGGTTGGCCTTTCAGCTTAGTCTGGCCCTGCGGACGGCACTGCACGCCGCACGATGCCTGAGGAGAGGCATCTTGGTCGGGAGGGCCGGACAGAGCATGACAACGCTGCTGGAAATCGACCGGGTGAGTCTCGCCTTCGGTGGCGTCAAGGCGATGAATGAGGTTTCCCTGACGGCCGAAGAGGGGCGCATCACCGCCGTGATTGGTCCGAACGGCGCCGGCAAGACCACGCTGTTCAACACGATTTCGGGGTTCTACAAGGTCCAGAAGGGCGAAATTCGGTTTGCCGGGAAACGGCTGGACACCCAGCCTGCCCATGCAAGATCCGGTCTGGGCATCGCGCGCACGTTCCAGAACATCGCCCTGTTTTCCGGGCTGACCGTGCTTGAGAACATCAAGCTGGGCGCCCATGCACAGTTGCGGTCAAATCTGTTCCGCTCTGCCTTATACCTTGGCCCCGCCCGCACCGAGGAGCACGCCCTGACCGCACGGATCGACCGCGACATCATTGAGTTTCTCGATCTGGCCGAGATCCGCGACAAGCAGGTTTCGGGTCTGCCCTATGGCCTGCAGAAGCGGATCGAACTCGCCCGCGCACTGGTGATGCGGCCCCGGCTGCTGCTTCTGGACGAACCCGTCGCCGGCATGACGCCGCCGGAGAAAGAGGATATGGCCCGCTATATCCGCAAGACGGTCGAGGCTTTCGGCACCTCCGTCCTGCTGATCGACCACGACATGAGCATGGTCATGGGGCTGTCCGATCACATCGTGGCGGTGAACTTCGGCTCGGTCATCGCCCGGGGCGCTCCGGATGAGGTGCGCAACGATCCGGACGTCGTCGAAGCCTATTTGGGTGCCGCCTGATGGGACAGTTCATCGAGTTCAGCATTATCGGCATCGCATCGGGCGGCATGTACGTTCTGTCGGCCCTCGGCTTCGTTATCATCTTCAAGGCCACGCGGATCTTCAACTTCGCCATGGGCGAAATGATGATGCTGCCCGCCTTCATCTTTCTCTGGGCGATGAACACGCTGGGCCTGCAATGGTCGCTGGCGCTGCTGGTGGCGATCGGCGGCGGGATCGCCATCGTCCTCGTACTTGAGCGTCTGGTGATGCGGCGGATGATCGGGCGACCGGTGGTCGTGCTGGTCATGGTGACTCTGGGGGCGGGGTCGGTGCTGCGCGGAGTCGCCTCGCTGATCTGGGGACAGGAGATCATCACGCTGCCCGATTTCCTGCCCCGCGCGCCGATCTTCCTTGGAGACATCTTGATCCCCGGCAAACTGGCCTGGTCCTTCGTGGTGGCGGCCATCATTGCGGTCGGTTTCGTCTCGTACTACCGGTTTTCGCGTGCCGGGATCGCGATCCGCGCCACGGCCATCGACCTTGTTACGGCCGAAGGGCTTGGTATCAATGTCCGCTGGGTCTTCACAATGGCCTGGATCTTGGCCTCGGTTCTGGCCTCTGTCGCGGGAGTGCTGGCCGCGTCGATCAACGGGCTGTCCCCGCAACTGGGCTTCGTGGCCCTGAACGTGCTGGCGGTCATCATGCTGGCGGGCATGACCAGCGTCTTCGGGGTGCTTTTGGCCGGGTTGTTCATCGGCTGGCTTGAAACAATCGTCGGAGCCTACCTGTCCGCGTCATGGCAAAGCTTCCTGCCATACGTGATCGTCCTGCTGGTGATGATGGTGAAACCAAGCGGCCTGTTCGGAGAAGAACGGGTGGAGCGTATCTGATGTCCAGCACGGAACACCCCCTGAGCAGGTCCACGTCTGCCACGCCCCGCGCGGTGACATTCGAGCTGGTGGCGGGCGCGCTGTGCCTTGTGCTGGCGATTGCCCTTCCTGCCTACGCGTCGGTCTACGTGCTTTACATGGCGTCGCTCGTCGCGATCAACGCCATCGCGACAGTGGGGCTGAACGTGACCGTGGGTTATACCGGACTGCTGTCCATCGGCCATTCGGCCTTCATCGGTGTCGGCGCCTATGCTGCCGGACTTTCGATGCTGCACCTCGGCACGCCGCTGTTCGTGAACGTCGTCATCGGCGCCGTCGCGGCGTTTTCGGTGGGCCTGATCTTCGGCATCCCGTCGCTGCGTATCAAGGGCGTCTACCTCGCTATCGCCACGCTGGCCGCCCAGTACTCGCTGTATTTCCTGTTTCAGCAGTGGACCTCGGTCACCGGCGGGGACAGGGGGATATCACTGCCGGGCACCGACCTGTTCGGGATGGGCGACACGGGGTTCTACTACGGCGTGCTTCTGGTCGCCCTGGTGCTTTTCGTCGGCGCGCGCAACCTGTTCCGCACCCGCATCGGGCGGTCCTTCATCGCGGTGCGCGAACGGGACTATGCCGCACAGGTGCTGGGGATCAACGTGGTGCGCACCAAGCTTCTGGCCTTCGGCATCGGCGCCGCCTTCGCGGGCGTGTCCGGGGCACTGACGGCGCACTTCCTTCGGCTGGTGAACCCGGACCAGTTCACGCTGACCGTGTCGGTCTTCTTCCTGGCCGCCGTCGTGGTGGGGGGACGGGCGTCGATCTTAGGCTCGATCCTGGGGGCCGCCTTCATGACGCTGCTGCCCGAGGTCCTGCGCGAGATCCTGTCGGCGCTTCCGATCCAGGGCCAGGCGAATGTCGCGGGGCTGCTGTCGCCCCTGCGCGAGATTATTTTCGGCCTTCTGATCATCGGCTTCCTCATGTTCGAGCCGCGGGGTCTGAAGGGCATACTCGACCGCCTGTTGGGGAGACGCGACAGCGTGGCGGAATCTGAAGCCGAATGACCTGCATCACTAAAGGGGAGGAACGAAAATGAGCATCCGGACAAGATTACTCGCGGCACTGGCGCTGAGCGCGGCGCTGTCCGCACCCGTGGCGGCACAGGACGCGGAGCCGATCAAATTCAGCATCGCCCTGCCGCTGTCGGGCGTCCTGGCCTTTTCGGGTCAGGTACAGCAGGCCGGCTGGCAATCCGCGATCGCCTACATCAACGACGAAGGCGGCATCGCCGGACACCCGATCGAAGCCGAATACTACGACGATGAATACAAGGTCGACCTTGGCGTCGCCGGGTTCAAGCGCGCGGCCTCGGGCGGCGATCTGGTGTTTGCCGGTGGCGACGGCACCCCCTTCGTGCGTGCCATCACACCCGAGAACAACGACAGCTACCGGATTCTGATGTCGGCGACGGGCTTCGCCTCGGATCTGGTGGACACAGAGAGCTACAAATATCACTTCCTGCCGGGTCTCACCTACTCCGACATGTTCAGCGAACTCTTCGCCTATATGAAGACCGAGAAGGAGAAGCCGACCGTCGCCATCGTCTATTCCGCGACGGAGTTCGGACGCGATCCGCTTGAGAATGCACGCGCCGCGGCCAAGGAGATGGGGGTCGAGATCGTGCTGGAGGAGGAGACCAAGTGGTCGGGCGTCGACGTGACCGCCTCTGCAATCAAACTGCGCAACGCGGCCGCCGACTATGTCATCTTCCACGGCTATGCCGGCAACGTCTGGCCCGAGATCCTGAAGACCGCCCGCGATTACCGGGTCGAAAGCACCTTCTTGGGCACGGCCTACAACTCGGACCCCGAGATGGTGCGCGGCGTGGGAGATGCGGCCGACGGGTATGTCGGCGTCGTGCCCTATCAACTGGCAATGGAGGATGCGACCGGCGAATATGCGATGGCGATCCGCGACAGTCTCAAGAAATGGGACGTCAAGGAATACACGGGCTACGCCAACATGGGGTACGTGCAGACCTGGCTGACGGCTCTTCTCCTGCGCGAGGTGATCGGGGAGGCCCTTGAAGCCGGCGAAGAGCTGAGCGGCGAGAACCTGATCGGGCGCATCAATGCGCTGGAGAACTGGGACAGTAAGGGGATCGCCGGGGACATCACCTTCGTCGGTCAGCGGATCCCGCACGGGATCGTCTATCGCTACAACGTGGCGGGCAATGACTTCTCCCTGACCGAGCGGCACAACTGATGACCCGCCTGGTAGTGGAGAACATTTCCGTCGTCTACGGCCAGGCGATCGAGGCCGTCAGTGACCTGTCCCTGATCGCAGAAAGCGGTGCGATGACGGCCCTGCTGGGGGCGAACGGCGCGGGTAAGTCGACGATGCTGAAGGCGATTTCCGGCATTCTGGAGTTCGAGCACGGGCGCGTCAGCCAAGGTTCAATCACCTTCGACGGCATCTCCGTCACCGCGATGAGGGCGCACAAGCGCGCCCGTTCCGGTCTGCTTCACGTGCGCGAGGGGCGCCACATCCTGTCGTCCATGACCGTGGAAGAGAATCTGGACGTGGCGGGATTTGCCGCCCCGCCCCGGTCCCGCGCCGATGCCGCAGGGGCGGTCTCGAAGATCTACGACTATTTCCCTGTCCTCGGACAACGCCGCCGTAGCACGGCGGGCTATCTTTCCGGGGGGGAGCAACAGATGCTTGCCATCGGCCGCGCCCTTGCCGCCGATCCGCGCATGGTCCTGATCGACGAGGCATCCCTTGGCCTCGCCCCGATGATTGCCGAGCAGATCTTCGAGATCCTTGCCAAGATCAATGCCGAAACCGGCCTGACCATCCTGATCGTGGAACAGAACGTGGGGCTGGCGCTGCGCCATGCGACGCAGGTCTACATCCTTGAAAACGGCCGCGTCGTACGGGAAGGTCCGCCGTCGCAGATCGGCAGCCGGGAAGAGATTTCCGCCCGCTATCTGGGCGGCGTCAGTCAGCCCGCCGACGCGTGACGCCATGAAGATCTTCCTGACCCCCGATCAGACCGCCCTGCGCGACCGCCTGCGCCGCTGGTTGCCGGGCGCCCTGTCGGACCATGCGGCAGAAGCCACTGCACTGCCATCCAACCCGGTTGACAAGGAACGCGCCGAGTTTGTCGCCGAAATCGCCTGGGAGCAACGCCTGCACGCCGCCGGGTTCGGCAGCCTCCACTGGCCTCGGGAATACGGCGGCCAGGGCCTGGGGATCACCGAGCATTACCTTGCCATGGGCGAACTCGGCGCCGCCATGGCGCCCGAAGGGGCCAACAACATCGGGCGCGAACTGGTCGGCCCGATTCTACTGGCGCGGGGCTCGCCGGACCAGAAGGCCCGCTTCGTGCCCCGGATCGCGGCGTGTACGGACATCTGGTGCCAGGGCTTTTCCGAAACCGAGGCCGGATCGGACCTGGCAAATGTGCGCACGCGGGCCAAGGTGGATGGCGACGGATGGCGGATCTCGGGACAGAAGGTCTGGACGACCAACGCTCAGTATGCCGACTGGTGCATCCTTCTGGCTCGCACCAACCCCGATGCGGCCCGGCACAAGGGCCTGACGCTGTTCCTTGTTCCCATGAAGTCCGAGGGCCTGCAGGTGCGTCCGATCCGTCAGATCACCGGCAAGCAGACCTTCAACGAGGTCTTTCTGGACGACGTGGCGGTGTCCGACAGCCAGCGACTTGGCCCGGTCGACGAAGGGTGGGCCGTCGCCATGGGCGTTCTCGCGTTCGAGCGCGGGACGACACGGCTTTACCGCCAGGCCCGCTTTGCCGCCGAACTCGACCGCATGATTGCACTGCTTGGCCAGGATGCCGATCCGGCCCTGATCGGCCGGATGCATGCCCGGCTGGAAGTGTTGCGGGCCCATAACCTGCGGATCGTCAGCAGGGTCGCGGCGGGCCATGCCATCGGGGCCGAGGCGAGCCTGCAGAAGGTCCTCTGGTCGGAACTGCACATCGACATGATGCGGATGGCGCAGGACATGGCGGGTCCGTCGTTCCTCGCCTCTCCGGACTGGACGGCCTTCCGGCAGGTCTATCTCAAGTCCCAGGCCGAGACGATCTATGCCGGATCGACCGAGGTGCAGCTTACCATCATCGCGGACCGGATCTTGGAATTGCCGCGTGAGCCAAGGGCAGGTGCAGCATGACCATGGGGTTCTTCCCGGACGAGGACGAGGTGATGCTCGCCGAAGCCGCCCTCCGCGCCTTCGCCTCGGCTGCCCCGGCGGAGGAGAGCGTCGACACGCTCGATTGCCTGCGGCCCATCAGTGCCGGCATCGACCTCGTCGCGGCCTGCGTTCTGGTCCGCGAGGCAGGGCGGCAGTCGCTTGGCTATCCGCTGGCCGAAGCTTTTGTGCTTGCGACCTTGCAGGAAGACGGGGGATCCGCCGCCGATCTTCGCGCCAGCTTCGGCAGCCTCAAGGCCGACGGGGCGGTGACAGGGCCGGTTCCGGTTGGCGTCCGCCAGATGATCGTCCCCGCGGCAGGCCTAACCCATCTCTACCCCGTCGATCGCGTCGGGAAAGCGAGCGATCCCTTGCAGGCCTCAGGCTGGATATGCTCGGCAAACATGGAGGCCCGGACTATCGCGACGGATCTGCGGTCCATTGCATGGACGCTTGTTGCGGCCCGGATGCTGGGAGCCGCCGAAGCCCTTCTGAAGCGTGCCGTCGACCATCTGAGCCATCGCAAGCAGTTCGGGCGGCCACTGGGCAGTTTCCAGACCCTCCGTCACCGGGCGGCCGAAGACTGGATCCGTGTCGAGGACATGCGCGCCGCCGTGGATCTGGCAGCGACCGCCTTCGACGCCTCGGACAAGGACGCATCGCTGTCCCTCGCCCGGATCGCCAAGGCCACTGCTTCGGCAGCGGCTCCGCTGGTTGCGGAAAACGTCATCCATGCCCATGGTGCCATGGGCTTTACCTGGGATGCGGAATTGCACCCCTACCTTGTCGCGATCCGCCGCGATGCCGCGTCTCTCGGCACGGCGTCCAGCCTGTTCAGGGACATCGGTGCGGAGCGAATTCAACAGACCATCCAGCAGGACATTACGCCATGAGTGACTATACGTTTCATGAGGTTGCGATTGCCGACAGGATCGCGACCGTCACGATGAACCGCCCCCCGGTCAACGCCCAGACCCGCGAAACGCGGGAAGAAATGATCGCGATCTTCGATGCTCTCTCGGACGATCCGGATGTCAGCGTGGTGATCCTGTGTTCGGCCACCAAGGCATTTTCGGCCGGGGCCGATATCAAGGAACGCACCGGCATCGCCGCGACGAAAGGGGATTATGTCCGCCACAACAGGCTGGCGCGAGAGTTCTTCTACGCCGTTGCGGATTGCGAGAAGCCGGTGATCGCTGCCATCAACGGCCCGGCCATCGGTGCCGGTTTCGCCCTGATGCTGGCCTGTGACATCATGTTGGCGTCCGAGGATGCCTGGTTTCAGATGCCCGAGGTCAATGTCGGCCTTGCCGGGGGTGCGGCCTTCATCATGGAGCATTTTTCCAAATCCCGGTGCAGGACGATGTACTTCACCGCGCGCCGCTATCCCGCTTCAGAACTGTATCGCCTCGGCGTCATCGAGACGGTGACTCCGAACGACGCCTTGATGGAGACCGCGATGAGCTATGCGCGCGAGATTGCTGCGAAAAGCCCGATGGCCTTGCAGGCGGCCAAGCGGGCGTTCGGAACGGTGGCCGAGATGCCGGTGCGCGACGCCTACCGCTTCGAACAATCGCTGACCGTGGGCCTGTCGCGCACCGAGGACGCGAAGGAGGCCCAGCGGGCCTTTGTCGAAAAGCGTCCTCCGGTCTTCAAGAGGCGCTGAGATGACGAAGGTTGTGATCCTCGACGACTATCAGCACGTCGCACGCGACATGGTCGACTGGTCCTCGGTCGAGGCGCGTTGCCAGATCGAGGTGCTGCACGAGCACATCGCCGACCGCGCGGCCCTCGCAGCAAGGCTCGCGGGTGCAGAGGTGGTCGTGGCCATGCGCGAGCGGACGGTGTTCGATGCCTGTATGCTGGACCGCCTCCCCGATCTGCGACTGCTGATCACCACGGGCATGGTGAACAAGTCCATCGACATCGCTGCCGCGCATGCGCGTGGCGTGACCGTCTGCGGTACGCCCGGCGGCGGCCCGTCCGCTGCGGAACTGGCCTTCGGCCTGATCCTGGCCCTTGCTCGGCGCATCCCGCAGGAGGCGGACGGCCTGCGTAACGGCGATCCGCAATGGCAGACCGGCCTTGGTGTCGACCTTGCCGGCAAGGTGCTGGGCATCGTCGGGTTCGGACGGCTGGGGATGATGATGGTCCGCTACGGCACCGCCTTCGGCATGGACTGTGTCGCTTGGTCGCGGAGCCTCACGAAGGAAGATGCCACCTCTCAGGGCATACGCCGGGCGGACAGCCTGGAGGACCTGCTGTCGCAATCCGACTTCGTCACGCTTCACCTGCCTCTGACGCCCGCGACCACGGGGGTCATCGGGCGTGCGCAACTGGATCTGATGAAGCCCTCGGCGTTTCTTGTGAACACTTCCCGCGGGCCTCTGGTCGAAGAGGCGGCGCTGCTGGACGCGCTTGAGACGGGTGCGATACGCGGTGCCGGGCTGGACGTTTATGACATCGAACCGCTGTCGACCGGACACCCTTACCGATCCGCGCCGGGTCTGATCGCCGTGCCCCACATTGGCTACGTCACCGAAGACACCTATCGCAACTACTTCACCGGCGCGGTCGATGCCATCATTGGCTGGCTCGACGGCGCACCGGTGCGGGTCCTTGCGCCATGACGACGACAGGATCGATCCACCTGACCAGACGACAGGGGACCGCCGGATCGATCATGATCCTGACCATCGATTTTCCCCCGATCAATGCGGGGGGCCGGGCGATGCGGACCGCGCTGCTGGACGACGTCTTGGACCGCGCGGCGGAGGACTGACGCCATGCGCGTCTCAGTGTGAGCCGGTAAAATCGGGCTTGGGCATGCTGAACAGGTTTGTCGTCACCTGATAGTCCCAGTAGCCGCAGCGCGCGAGCGTTCCGACCTTCACCATGTCGAACATGCCATCCGAAAGGGCGGCATCGTCGATATGAATGCCCACCACCTCGCCGATGGCCATCAGCCGTTCCCCGGGGTCGCCGCTGAGATCGGGCAGCGCAACCATCTGGGTCATGCGACACTCTAGGGCTGCGGGGCTTTCGGCCACACGGGGCGGAGCGACGAGCGTAGATGGAAAGGCGGTAAGGCCGGCAGGCTCGAATTCATTGATGTCGGTGGCATGGTCGCGCGAGGTTTCATTCATTTTTTCGGCCAGCGCGAGCGTCGCAAGGTTGATGACGAACTCGCCCGTGTCGCGGATGTTGGTGATGCTGTCCTTGATCCCCTCGGAGCTGAGCATCACCATCGGCGGCTTGCCCGCAATCGCGTTGAAGAAGCTGTAGGGCGCCAGATTGATGCTGCCGTCTTTCGACCGCGTCGAAACCCAGCCAATGGGGCGCGGGGCAACGATGGCGCGGAAGGGATCGTGGGGCAGGCCATGGCCCTCTGACGGCTTGAAAAACATCGGCAGTCACTTTCGCGGCTTTGACGGACTGTGCCCACCAGACCGGACAGCGGCAGAAAGGTGAAGACATGTCAGGCGGATGGTAACCACTTTTCCGTAATGCGGAATGATGAGGGGTTAAGCCTTCGTTCTGCGATAGGGTCTTTGACGGGTAGTTAGTGGACGGGACGTATTGGGTGCTGAAAACATTACAGATTTGGCGACCCGAATTTGAAAACATGACGAATCGACAATTCCCGCCTCGTCCATCAAACCGGGCCCGCTCGCCTTTGCCAGACCAACCGACAACGTTGACGCAAGGTGCGCATACCGCGATGCTCAGACCACAAGAATGAGGTGTGGCAGCAACGTCACCCCGCTTTTCCAGGGAGGAATAAGCATGTTCAAACAAGCCGCTACAGCCGTAGCGCTTTCGTTCTGCGTGGCCGCACCCGCAGTCGCGGACGAGCTTCGCATGATCGTCAGCTGGCCCGAAACCAACACCATGGCCTGGATGCCCGGGGCCCAGTTCAAATCGAACCTCGAGGCCGAAAACGTCGATCTAACAGTCGCGATCAGCGGGCCCGAAAGCGTTCCCCCGTTCGAGCAGATCACGCCGACCAGCACCGGCGTCTTCGACGTCATCTATACCTATCCCGCCTATCACTCGAAGGCACTGACCGTCGTGACCAACGCGATGGAGCCCGATATGGAGAAGATCCGCAGCTCGGGCGTGTTCGACATGATCGACAGCTATTTCCAGCAAGAGCACAACCTGAAGCTTCTCGCCAATGTGGCGGTCGGATCGTCCGGGTATCACTGCTATCTGAAGCAGCCTCTTTCCGACGACGGCACATGGAGCGGGCGCAAGTTGCGTGGGGTGTCGACGTATGTGCCGGTGATCGAAGCCCTGGGTGGCGTTGCCGTGAACACGCCGATGTCCGAAGTCTATGCCGGGATCGAACGCGGTGTCGTGGACGGCGCCTGCGCCCCGCAAAGCGTCTATCGCGCCACCAAGCACTACGAGGTCGCCCCCTATCGGACCGAGCCGACTTTCGGACAGCTGGTGTCCTACATCGCGATGAACCTGGACACCTGGAACGGGCTCAGCGATGCCCAGAAGGCCGCGGTCGAGTCTGCCGCGATCAAGACCGAAGCAGACACCATCCGCATCGGCAACGAAGCCAACGCCGAAGACATGGACGCCGTTGCCGCCGCCGGATCGAAAGTGGCCGAGCTGCCCGACGTGCAGTACCAGAAGGTCCTGTCCGCCTACTACGACGGCGTCTGGGCCCTTGCAGCCGAATGTTGCGGTGCCGAGCTGACCGACGAGATCCGCCAGACCGCGCGTGACGCCGGACTGACGGAGTAGCGTCGGGCCATGTCTGCCCTCGCACGACACCTCGGGCAGGCCCATGACATGGTGACCCGTGCCGGGTTCGGCCTTGCCCAGCTCTGTCTGGTGGTGATCGTCGGGGCGTATTGCTTTGAAACGGTGTCGCGGTATTTCTTCGCGGCGCCGACATCCTGGTCGAACGAGGTCGTCGCCTATGCCCTGTGCATCGGCACCTTCCTTGCCCTGCCCGAGGTCACCCGGACGGGCGGCCACGTGGCAATCACCATCCTGACCGACATTCTTCCCCGCGGCGCGCGGGCAGGAATGGAACGGGCGATGGCCTTCCTTGCCGCCGCCACCTGCCTTCTGGTCGCCTGGATCTGCCTTGACACCTCGCTCAGCCAGATCGAGCGCGGCGAAATGCTTGTGCGGGTCAATCCGATGCCGAAGGCCTGGATTTCGCTCTGGCTCGTCTACGGCTTCGCCGGGTGCGGCCTTCACTTCCTGCGCCAGGCCATGGCCGGGCAAACCGATGTCAACGGAGCATCGCAGTACTGATGGAATGGTGGATATTCCTGTCCGGCAGCCTGATGCTGCTGCTGACCCTGTTCCTGACCGGAGCACCGCTGTTCGTCGGGTTCCTGCTGGTCAATATCGGGACAGTGCTGCTGGTCATCGGACCGCGGGGTTTCATCCTGGTAGGAAACTCGATCTTCGACAGTGCGAACATCGGGTCGCTCTCGGCCATCCCGCTTTTCATCCTGATGGGAGAAATCCTGACGCGATCGGGATCGGTTGAGAACCTGTTTCGCGCCATGGACGGCCTGATCGGGCGGATCAAGGGACGGCAGTATGTCCTGACGGTCCTCATCTCGGTGATCTTCGGGGCATTGTCAGGCGCCGCGATGGCCGTTGCGGCGATGCTGGGACGGTCGCTCTATCCCACCATGCGCGCGCGGGGATACGACCGGGATCTGTCCATCGGATCGATACTTGCAGGTGCCTCGCTGGCGCCGATCATTCCACCCAGCGTCCTTATTGTTGTGATCGCGACACTGGCCGACGTTTCAGTCGGCCGGCTTCTGATTGCGGGGGTCATGCCGGGGCTGGTGGCGGCGGGACTGATTCTGGCCTACATTGCGCTTCGGATCTGGCAGCGGCCCGACATCTCGCCCGACACATCTGAGGACGAAGGCGGGGGCTGGCGTGGCAAGGCGGCCTCGGTGGCGCTGCTGATGCCCTTCTCGATCATCATCTTCTGCGTGATGGGCCTGATCCTGTTGGGTATCGCCACCCCGTCCGAAGCGGCAGCGACCGGCGTTCTGGGCGCAATCGTCGTCGCGGTGATCTACCGGCAGTTCTCGTTCCGGATGCTGCGCGAAAGCATCGCCGGCGCCATGCAAATCACGGCAATGATCATGATCATCGTCATCGCGTCGAACCTCTTTGGCCAGTTGCTGGGTTTCACCGGCGCCACCCGTGGTCTGGTGGACTGGGGCAGCGCACTGTCGGACCAGCCCTACCTGCTGCTGGCGATGCTTCTGACCATCGTCTTCGCGCTCTGCATGTTCATCGACCAGATCGCGCTGATGCTGATTCTCGTGCCGATCTACAAGCCGCTGGTCGATGTAGCCGGGTTCGACCCGATCTGGTTCTGGCTTCTGGTTTTGCTGAATCTCGCGGTCGGCGGCATCACCCCACCCTTCGGCTATACCATGTTCGCCTTCAAGGCCGCCGCCCCCGAGGTGACCATTGGCCAAGTCTATCGCGCCGCTTGGCCCTTCGTCGGCGTCTTCGTGGTGCTGATGGTCCTGATCGTCCTGATGCCCGGCATCGCCACGTGGCTGCCATCGGTCACCAAGTGACCCCAAGGTACGCTTGAGCCGCATCTCTTCCTCGCGCAGGCGCCTTGCGGCGGCGGGTCCGTCGAGCGTCTCCACAACGTCGCCGAGATTGGCGAGGGCGATGGCGAGAGAGCGTCGGGCGTCGGGTGTCGGCTACTCTTCGGCCAGAGTGCGCAATTTTGTGGTCACGACAGACATGCGCACGCTACCGCCTTCTACCGTAGAGATGTGATTTTAGTCGCGCCCATGATCAAGGCAGAGACAATAACCACCGTTTTAGAACGCTCGGCAAGCTTCGCTTTACGGTACAAATCGGCTATTAAACGAGGGACCGCCAGAATAGGTCACTTGACCCGCACCAATAGTATCTATAATTCTTGATGTATGGATATCAATAACGCACTCGACGCTTTCGCCGCTCTCAGTCAAGCCACCCGGCTCGATGTGTTTCGTCTTCTCATCAAAGCTGGAGAGGCCGGCATGACGGCGGGCGACATCAGCGATACCCTCGGGGTGCGTCAGAACACGATGTCGACCAACTTGGGCATCCTCGCGCGTACAGGTCTGATCAGGAGTGAGCGCGAGGGACGCAGCATCCGCTACTTTGCAGACATGGACGGGATGCGCGGCCTGCTGGCTTTTCTGATGGAGGATTGCTGCGGCGGTCGTCCGGAGCTGTGCCAACCGGTCATTAATGAACTCGTCTGCGCCTGTTAGGAGACAGACATGACCAAGGATATCTACAACGTCCTGTTCCTTTGCACCGGAAACTCTGCTAGGTCGATCATCGCAGAAGCCATCATGAACCGCGAGGGTATGGGCAAATTCAAGGCTTATTCAGCCGGATCAAGGCCGGGATCTGCACCACACCCCTACACGCTCGATCTGCTTCGGGGCCTGCACCACGACACCGGCTTTGCACGATCCAAGAGTTGGGATGAATTTGCCAGCTCCGATGCGCCGCAGATGGATTTCGTGTTTACCGTCTGCGACAACGCGGCGGCCGAAGAATGTCCATTCTGGCCGGGTCAGCCGATGACCGCACATTGGGGTGTGCCTGATCCGGTGAAGGTCGAAGGTCCCGAAGCCGTCAAGCGGCTCGCCTTTGCGGAAACCTACCGGATGCTCCGCAGCCGCATTTCCATCTTCGTCAGCCTGCCGCTTGGCTCGCTTGATCGGATGGCTCTGCAACGCAACCTCGACGACATTGGCAAGTCTGCCGTCAAAGCCGACTGACCCCCTCTCTCCGGAAAGCCTGACATGACCGATACATCGCTTCCAGCTGAGGCGGGACTGGGAGCTTTTGAACGCTGGCTGTCCGTCTGGGTGGTGCTGGCGATTGGCGCAGGGCTATTGCTTGGCAATTTGTTCCCAAGCGCGTTTGCAGCCCTCGCCTCTTTGGAAATCGCGTCAGTCAACTTGCCCGTGGCGGTGCTGATCCGGGCCATGGTCGATCCCATGATGGTGGGTGTCGACTTCGGTGCGCTGCGCCAGGTGGGCGACAAACCCAAAGGTCTGGTCGTCACGCTGGTGGTGAACTGGCTGATCAAGCCGTTCACGATGGCAGCAGTCGGCGTGCTGCTTTTCAACTACGTCTTTGCGGGCCTGATCCTTACGCAAGCGGATCAGTTGTTCCCGCCCTCCGACCAACGCACGCAGCCTGTCTGACTCTTCGCTCCGGATGTGAATTGGGGTAAACTCAGCTGAACCATTCCGCGCTGTAACCAAATCGAAAGCTGGCCGCTTTCATGCACGATCCGCTTTGGGGCCAGCGACCGGGTCTTTAGCCAACCCGCGAACCCTTCAGGATCAGCGGGCGTTGTGCCTTGAGCCATAAGCGCTCCATCGTCATCAACAATACAGATCGAAACCTCTATGAGTGATACGTCGAGTCCGGCATAATATGTCATGGTCGTTCTCCTCACGGCATATATACATGAGGCCAGTATACCGGACCTCGTTCGCCACTGGAGAGCGACCGCCGCAATCACACCATGTGGTTTCTGTCCTGGACAGAAGTCCACGACAGAACCCCCTGCTATTCAGAGTTTGATCCGAACATCGACCTCGATCTAGTCCGGGCGGACCCCCATGTGCTCAGGGGAGCGGGCCTTAGATCTAGTGCGAGCGCGCGCGGCAACCATTGGTTTCAGCCGCGCCTCGTAGACAGCGCTGGAGCGGCTGCAAGCCGCTGGTGCATCGCGTGGAGTCGTGGATGGTCCTCAGTGCGCCCTTGAGCGGTTACAGGCCGCGCGGGAAAGCCGGGGTGAGGACCGGAGCGTTGAGATAGAGCGCAACGTCGAGAGCGCCGGCGAAGACCTGGCGGAGCAGGACCAAAAGCGGCAGTGCGTGCTGGAGCAAGAGCGGGTGCTGGAACGACAGAGGGCCATCGAGAGGGAAGGGCCGGATTATAGCACTTGATTGCTCAATGATCTGACCCACGCGCACCCGCCAGAAATAATCCGCCGGGTTGGTTTGCTTAAGAACACAAGCGCTGCCTGCGTCGATGGGCATTTATCCGCAGTTAGGTCCGATGGTGCTTGCGCTTTGCAGCCGTTCCGTCTGCCTTCAGGTCACGGTATAAATGACCGGTCGCCCCGCACCGCGATCGGGCTGGACTGTCAGGGTGTTTCCTTGAAGGACGTTGACGTTGCAGTTTTCGGGGTCCGGACCTGACGGCCCTTGCATGATCACCCGACAGAAGAACCCATCCCTGAATTCCCATGTCCCCAACGTCTCGACGCCGTTGTATCGGCCGACGAACGTGCCGTCTGGATTGACTACTATAAAATCGTCGCCAGTCGTCAGTTTTCGGCCAATCAAGGTCGAAAATTCCGCCTGTGTCGTGATTCGTCCATTGAATGCTAAAGCGTGCGGTTCCGGGGCAGTTCCAGCACATGCTGTAAGAAGTAATGCTGCACAAACTAAAATATGGCTTCATTCAAACCTCCAATGATGCGATATCTCATCATTGAGACACCGCTCACTTAAGTGTGATCCGCTTTAAACCTTCGGGCAAGTTTTTAAAAAATCTCGGTTTTGACTGCGCAAATCCGCTACAACCCATGGTAGGCTCTGCGTCCATTTTAGTTACCAGCTCTTGTGACACCTAAAACGGTCGTTTTTGGGAAGCGCCCTTGTATCGTCAAAAAGGCTCCATACTCGAATTTACACCAGCTTGACGGACGCTACCGAGCGCAGACTTGGCGGCTTGGCTGGGACTTGTGCCCGGTAGCACTCTTCTGGCGGCAAGGAGCGCCTTGGGCGGATATCGAAAGCCGGCCAAACCGACATCCGTCGCCTTCTGATCACCGGAGCAATGACCCGGATCATAGGGCGGGCGCGGCATACGGTTCCGGCGGAGGGCTGGATCGGGCGTATGCTGGCAAGGAAGCCGAAGATGCTGGTTGGGATCGCCTTGGCGAACAAGATGGCCCGGCAGATCTGGGCGATGCTGACGAAGATCGAGGATTACCGAGATCCGGCGATGGCGGTTACGGCATGACCATCATGCCGTAAGCTGCTACCCTTGGTGCCACGGGGGTGTGTGAAGACGATGACCTGAATGGGCAAAACGATCGAACAGATCTGGATTCGGAAAACCAGTTAAAGACTTTGAGCTGACCAGCTCGGGGATAAGATTTGGACCTGATCCGCAGATCACCATCCCGGCCCGCAGCTTCTGGAAATGCCGCATAACGAGGCCTGACAGAAGACCGATTTCGATCACACGTCAACAAGGTCAGAAACTTCTTGCATCACGGGCGGCAACCACAGAAGCTTTAGCATTTCATTTGTGGATCGACCGCTACATATGTCAAACGCCGATAAACCTAATGATTTCATTTTTAACCAGAACCAACCTCACATCAGGTGATTGGGCAGAAACATAACAATCTGCGGGAACAGGATCATCAGGGTCACCATCGCCAGAACCGCCCCCGCGAGGGGCACCATCTGAATCGTGTAGTCGCGGTAGGAACAGCGCAGAATCCCGCAGACCGTGAACATCGAGACGCCGACCGGCGGGGTCATGCCCCCGAAGGTCACAAGCGTCATCATCACCAGACCGAAATGCACCGGATCAATGCCTGCCGCCGTGACGACCGGAACCAGAATCGGCGTCAGCAGCATTACCAGCACTGTCGCTTCGACCAGCGTCCCAAGGAACAGCAGGAAGCCGGAGACGACGAACAGCAGGACCGTTGGGTTGGTGATCGCGGTCAGGGTGAATTCGGCGATCGACTGCGGGACCCTTTCGAAGGTGATGACAAAGCCGAAGGTGCCCGAGAACAGGATGATCAGCATGATCATTCCGATGTCGCGCAGGCTTTGCACAAGCGCGTCCAGCATCTTGGCCAGGGTCAGCTCGCGGTGAATGAAAAAGCCGACGACCAGAGCGTAGGCGACGGCAAAGGCCCCGGCCTCTGACGGAGTGAAAAACCCGAAGCGGATTCCGACCAGCAACCAGACCGGAAACAGGATCGCCCAGAACCCGTCCTTCACGTCGCGCCCGACCTCGGCCAGCGTCGGCAGCCGGTCATTTTCGGGCTGATAGCCGTCCCGGCGGGCCACATACCATGTCGCGATCATCAGCGTCGTCAGCAGAAGGAATCCCGGCATGATGCCCGCAATGAACAGTCGCCCGATCGAAACTTCACCAAGATAGCCGTAAAGGATCAACCCCAGACTGGGCGGCAGGGTTGCGGTGATCAGGCCGCCAATGGCGAGGATCGCCCCGGTAAAGCCGCGATTATAGCCTTTCTCGACCATCGGTTCGCCGAGAATGCGCGCCTGCATGGCCGCATCGGCGACCGCCGACCCCGAGACACCGCCCATCAGCGTCGACAGCACCAGCGTCGACTGCGCCAGCCCGCCGCGCATCCAGCCGGTCAGCGTGGTCGCAAGTCCAACCAATCGCGATGTGATACCAGCTGAGTTCATCAGGTTACCGAGCAGAATGAACAACGGGACCGCAAGCAGCGGAAACGACTGGCTGGCGGCGACGATCCTTTGCACCGCCGTCGAATCCGGCAGAAAGGTCGAGGGCAACAGAAAGTAGCTGGCGCCCGCGATGCCGATGGCAAAGGCCACCGGCATGCCCGCCGCGATCAGAATCAGTGCGGCGGCCAGAATAAGGCTGGAGATCATAGTAATTCCTCCGGTGCGTCACCATCCGATGTGATGGCGCCCAGAACGCCCTGCGTCAAAAGCCGACGCAGCAGGGATATGCCCAACAGTGCCGCACCGACCGCGACGGCCAGCGTCACCAGCCCGTAGGACAGACCCGAGGCCCCCAGTTCGCGTTGCCAGTTGCTCAACGACAGCAGCCAGCCGTGGATCGCGACGAAGGCCAGAAAGCCCAGCATCAGGGCCGCATGCACCGCCGCCAGCGCCGCCTGAAGTTGCGGCGGGGCAAGGTCGAAAAGGGCCGAGACTCGGATATGCCCGCCGGATTTCATTGCAAGGTCCGCACCAAACATGATGGTCCAGATCAGAAACAGCTGCGCAAACTGCGGGGCCGATGTCACCGGCATCCCCAAACTGCGTCCGATAGCGGCGACCAGCACTGCCACGACGGTCGCCGCCAACGCCAGCAGACCGATACCCAGTTCGACCCGGTCGTAGAACTTCCAGAAGATCATGTGCATCACGTGTTTTAGGTGGGGTGAGGACGCCCCCGTAACGCCTGTTACGGGGGCGGATCGCGAGAGCTGGTCTTACGGCAGGTAAGGTGCCAGCGCCGCGCGGGCCTCGGTCAGGCCGACCTCTTCATAGACGCCGGCGGTCGCCTCTTTGAACGGCGCCAGATCGACTTCGTTGAAGGCCACGCCGGCGGCTTCCATGTCGGACTGCACCTCGGCCAACTTGGCCACGGTCGCCTGCGTCGCGTCTTCGCCTGCGGCGGACAGTTCTTCAGAGACGACGATGCGCAGGTCTTCGGGCAGCGCACTCCACCACGCTTCCGAGGTCGCAAGTCCGGTGAACAGCTGGATGTGGTTGGTCAGCGCCACATGGGTCGTGACCTCGTGCAGCTTGATGCCGTAAGCGCCGGTCAGCTGCGCTTCGGCACCGTCGATGGCCCCCAGTTGCAGCGCCGAATAGACTTCGGACCAGGCCATCGGCGCCGGCGTGGCACCCATGGCCGCGACCGTCGCGATCCAGCTGGGCGCATCGATCGTGCGGACCCGAACGCCGTTCAGGTCGGCGGGTTTCTCGATCAGCTTCTGGGTGAACATCTGCCGGGTGCCCTGAAACCAGTTATAGTTCAGAAGCCGGACGCCAGAGCTTTCCGCGAGTTCGTCGACCCATTTGGCATAGACCGGTGACGAGGTGACGGCCGCATATTGGGTATAATCGTCAACCAGATAGGGCGCGGCGAGAATGCCCAGTTCTTTTTTGAAGGGCGCAAGGCGTCCGGCATCAACCAGCACGGCAATCGGTGCGCCGCCCCGGATTTGTTCCAGCACGTCATTGTCTTCGCCAAGTTGCGAGCTGGGGTAGATTGTGATCGTGACCTGACCGTCAGTGCGCGCCTCGATCCGCTCTTTCGCGCCCTGCATGGCGATCACCAGCGGGTCTTGCAGGACCTGCGACGTCGACAGGTTCAGGTTGTATTGCGCCGATGCCCCCCCGGCTGTTGCCAAGAACAGCCCTGTGATCGCCGCGAGTTTCTTGATATTCATGGTGTCGTCTCCTCCTCATGGTGTGTCGTGTCCGGCAGCGCCTCTAGCTGCCACAGGCCCGCGTCTGCGCCCTCGGTGACGAAAAGCGCGACGTGATAGATCAAGCGGCTGAGGGCGGCGGGCCAAAGGATGCGGCCCGCTCCGTCCAGCTGATTGCACCAGACCGGAACCGGCCCGCCCGCAAAATAATGCTTGAAAATGAGTGTCTCGATTGCACGGGTGCGGTCTGCCGCCCCGGTGGCCGCGTGGTATTTTCCCGCCTCGGTCAAGGGCCACAGCAGATGGGTTGCCTCGGTCTGGGCTCCGGTGGCGTCAAGCGCGTCGAAAGGCGTGCCCGCCATCGGACCGTCCCGGCGCAGGCCCCTTGCCGTGACAAAGGCGATCATGCGGTCGGCCATGACGCGGGCCGCAGCGTCACCGCCGAAATCCGCATAACGCTGCAGCAACCAGGCCCATTCGTATTGATGCCCCGGCTCGCGACGCGCGCCCTTTGGCGTGGCAAGCGGGGCCAGGTCCGGCCCGACGAATTCACGGATGGCCCCGGTGGCGGGGTCGATGAAATGACGCGCCGCACATTGCACCAGATGCGTGGCCCGATCCAGCCAAGCCGGATCGCCGGTCATCTCTAACGCCTGAAGCGTTGCTTCCAGCATGTGCATATGGGGATTTTGCGCGCGCAAGGCATCAGGAACGGCCCCGGTCGCGGCCATCGCATCGTCTTCCCACAGCGCCCCTGTCGCGGGTTCGGTCAATGTAGTTTGCGTGAAGTGCCACAGATCCGTGATGCGCGATTCCGGCACCGCACCCGGTTCGATCCGTTGCAATGTCGTCAGGGCGAGCAGGGCAAAGGACTGGTCGTAACTGCGGCGCAAGGCGTTCTGCGTCGACTGCCGGTAACCGCCATCCTTGTCGCGCAGGGCCCCATCCATAAAGCCGTAGACCGCCAGCGCCGCCTGCCGCAAGCGGTCGTCCCGGGTCGCAAGATACAGATGTGACAGCGCAAAGACCGTCCGGGCCTGCGTCAATGTCGTGGGCGCAAGTTTTTCAGCCTCCCCCGCGAGGTTCAGCGCCTCAATGACGCTGCCATCGGGCATCATCGCGCGGCCCAGCCAGCGCGGCAGAAAGTCGGTGACGAACCACGGCGCGCCGCGGGTCATCCTGTGCCTTTTTTAAAATACTGCGGCAGGGCTGCGGCCACCGCGGGCAAGTCCTCAAGGATAAGCCGGAGATGGCGGCGCATCCGCTGTTCGGCCTCATCCGGATTGCCCTGCCGGATCGCGTCGACAATCTCGCTGTGCTGATTGACCAGCGCGGTCCGTGGAAAGCTCCGAGCGCTCAGATACCTCACACGATCCATCTGGGTCTTGAGCGGCTGCAAATATTCCCAGCCATCCTTCTGCCCGGCAATCTCGGCCAGCTGTCGGTGAAACACCTCGTCGGCCGCCATGAATGGCTGCGGGTCGTCGCTGTTCGTTGTTTCTGCCTGCGCGGCAAGCATCGCCTCCAGTCCGACCACATCGGCGGGGGTGGCGTGGGCCGCGACCCGGCGCACGATATCGGCTTCGACGGCTTCACGGACGAACTGCGTAGAGATCACGGCCGAAATATCGATACGGCTGACATAGCTGCCGCGCTGCGGTCGCACTTCGATCAGGGCCGCATCGGCCAGTCGGATGAAGGCTTCTCTGACCGGTTGGCGACTGACGCCATAGACCGTGGCAATCTCTGCTTCGGACAGGCGCGTGCCGGGGGCCAGTTCACCGCGGACAATCCGGTTGCGCAGCAAACGTATCAGCTGCGGCCCGACGATCTTGGTGCTTTCCAGCCCATCGATAGTAGCGTCGCCCCGTTCGATCATGCCGCATCTCCTCCCCCGTCAAGCACTATTGAAAATTACCATACTAGTCAACAGTAACGCTTCGCGCTATCTTCCCCGGGCTTTGACGTGGCGATGGTTTGGGCCCGCAAGACCGTGTGTCTTTAGACGATATGCAGGCTGGTGTGCGCGGCATCGTGTCGGCCCTGCATCATGTGCCGCCTGGCGCCGTCTGGGCACCACAGGACATCCAGACCGGCAAGCGCAGTTTGCGCGGGGGGCCTACGACACCTCCTCGGGCCTTGCATAGGAAGTGGTCCACAAGCCGAATGGCGTCGATCCGCAAGAATGGGTTGCCGACACGCTGGTGACGGCAACAGCTGAACAGCCCGCCGTGCCGGTGGAATGGGCTTGCGATGGCTGGGATCGATCCGACGCTGGCTCTTGCCTTCCAGCACCGGGTGGATTGCGATCAATGCGCCGTCCTCGAAGATGCGGACCTCGACCGGATGGTTCTGGACCTCGAAGATCCGGCGCCCTGTGGTGTCCACTGCCCGGCAGGCTCTTTTCCGTCGGAAAAGATGCCGAGAGGGGGAACGCTGTATTGATTGCCGCCTACCGCGACCATGCCCTCTTGGCTGATCTGCCGCTCCACGGTCAGTACCGCTTCATATGGGTACGCGGGTATTGCCAGAAGATGCGGCGTCTCTTCGGTAAAATGCTCATCCACGATCCGCTTGTGGTCGCAAGCTCCCGAGGGTTGGCGATGGTCGCGCGCCACTCCTCGAACTGGGCATTCAGATCTTTTATGTCGCGGAAGCTGCGCCCCAGGAAGAAGTCCTGCCGGATATAGCGGAACGGTCGATCCACCTTGCCTTTCGTTTTTGGCCCGATACGGCTGACAAGCCCGCGGTGCCGATCCATAGTGCGCCAGCAACGCCACCAGAGATGCATTATAGGTCACAACGCCCGCGGCATCCTCCCCGATGACGGCTGTCTTCATCCGATCATACAGGATCTCCGTGCAGACCCCGCCCATCATGCCGAACGCCGCGATGTGGCAGCGCATCACCGTTTCCAGTGTCTGGTTCGGGCAAAACCGTCCCCAAAGCCAGCGGCTGTGCCCCAGCACCATGCTGAACAGCCAGACCTTGCGCACCACGCCGGGTTCGCAGGTGAACTCCACCTGGAACTCGGCAAAATCAACCTGCGCCTGCTTGCCGGCAGGCGTCTCGAAGCGTCGCTCAAACTGCCGCGGCACAGGAGGCCGGATCAGTCGGAGATATTCACTCAGCGTGGAATAGGCGCCTTCATACCCCATCGTCTTGATCTCGCGATGAAGTCTGCGCACCGAGAGACCCGGGAACGCCTCAAGCCGTTCAGCCAGATAAGACTGGAACCGATCAGCCAGTCGATCGCCCGGTTCCCGGGGCCCATAGACCGGGGCCTCAAGGCCCCGCTCCAGATATTTCCTCACAGTCTTGCGGTCGAGCCCGGTCTGTCGTGCGATCGCACTGACGCCAAGACCCTGCCGCTTCAATTCCAAGATCATCACGATCTCCCTCAATCCAACCACCTGCGAGCCTTTCCATTGGCCTCAACAGGGGAATTATGCGCGACCGATGATCAGGGGGGCATGCCCCCCTGATCATCGGCATCAGCGCCAAACTGGGGAAATTTCATCCAGCCGTTTTGGGGAGATTACGTCCAGCACTTACAGCCGATCCGCCATGAAGTCCATCGACCATGTCACATTCGGGCTTTCTGGCACGGCCAGAGCATCCGGCACGTCCCGCTTCAGGCGCTTGCGCGGCTTGATCCGGAGGTTCAACTCCAGGACGCAGTAGATCCGGTAGACGCGCTTGTGGTTCCAGGGATAGCCCTTCACGTTGCGCAGGTGTAAAAAGCACAGCCCGAAGCCCCACGTCTTGCGAGCTTCGGTCAAGCCGACCAACAGATCAGCGATCACCTCGTTCTCGTCGCTGAGTAGCGGGCTGTAGCGATAGCACGTCTCGCTGACACTGAACGCCCGGCAGGCGAGAGAGATGCTGACCCCTCGGTGTTCCACTGCCTTGGCGGCCATCTCACGCCTCTGAGATGGCCCAGTCACTTTTTTCCAAGAGCTTCCTTCAGCAAATCAGCCTGCATGCTCAGATCCGCGAACATGCGCTTCAGCCGGCGGTTCTCGTCCTCCAGGCTCTTCATCTGGCTGATCATGGACGCATCCATGCCGCCATACTTCGCGCGCCACTTGTAAAAGGACGCCGAACTCATGCCATGCTCACGGCACAGCTCAGCCACAGGCACACCGCCTTCAGCTTGGCGCAAGATCGCAAGGATCTGGGGTTCGCTAAATCTCGTCATCTTCATCAGATTCTCCTCAGTCATCTTGCTGAGAAAATTCTACATCCGCATCCCCTTAGTTTTGGGGAGGATTACCGTTCCTCCGAATTAGTTTTTATAAACTTAAAAGGCACGCAGTGAAAGGTAAGGTGCGAAACCGCACTCAATGCTGCCTTCAAAGGACAGCTGTGCTACCAGAAAGCTGCACAAGGTTTTAGCGGCCTTTGTTGTCATGAGAGATTGAGAGGAGTGCCGCTTAATGAGACCTATAGATGGCGACCGGAATAGTAAGCGCTCCCTTGTGCCCTTGCACAATGCAAGGGGAACCCGCCCGCCCGCCGCTTCGTTGAGGTGACATCCTGACAATCAGAGAGAGACAAGATGCTTCTCCCTTCATCCGTCAATACGACTATGACACAACAGTCGGTTCTGAGTGAGCTGCTCGACCGACTGAAGAGCGAGCCCTGCAGCTACCTGTCTGGCTGCGATCTGCAGCATGAAGGAGATCGGCCACAAAACCTTTATTATATTCAGTCGGGCTGGGTCTATGCTTATGTCATGCTCGCAGATGGCCAGAGACAAATCCTCTATCTTTATCAGCCGGGCGACATTGCAGGTTTGTCTGACGTTGGCATGGATCGTATAAGCTGCTCTTTAGTCAGCTTAAGTGACTGCGTGGTCCATGCGATTCCCATGAAACATGTGGTGTCGTCGCAAGTTTTGACGCCAGGCGTTTCAGTGCATTTACTGCAAAAGTCGGCTGAAGTTCAATCCTGCCTCATGCGCACGCTCGTCGCTATAGGTCGCATGACTGCACGTCAGAGAGTCGTATGGTTGATCTTGATGTTCCAGGACAAGCTACATCAACGTCACATGGTAGCAAACATCGTCGATGTTCCGTTCAATCAATCTGAACTGGGTGATCTGATCGGGTTAACTAATGTTTCGGTCAGCAAAGTGCTTTGCGACCTCTCAAACGAAGGCTTCATTGAACGAAAGGGATCTCAGATACGGTTGAGGCGGCGATCTGATCTTGAAGAAATGATCCACTACCACGCGATAAGACGTTTAGCGCCCTTTCGCGGAAAACTGGAGAGTACCTCTACTTACTAGTTTATTGGCGTATTCTTAGTTTTCGTTACACCAAAAAAAGTGGCCACGCTCGAAAGCGTGGCCATCGTGAAATAATTTTTTGACAAATGCAAAGGGGTTATGTCTGTGCCGCTTAAATGAAGCGTCCCTCCATATGAGTGTCATAACGCAGATAAATGACCACAGTCTGCCATTTCATTAAAGCAGATTAAATCACCTACAAATCTTTTAACTTGCTTCTACATCGCCTTGTTTTTTAGCGCTGAGTGAGCTGGGAAGCACTAGCGACTAACCGGTTATCGGCGTACGCTCGGTTTTATGACCAGTGATTTGCCCTTTGTCGTCGGGATTGGTGCCTCTGCCGGAGGGATCGATGCTTTGTCTCAACTCTTCGAACGCATCCCGTCAGACAGCGGGATGGCTTTCGTCGTCGTGACCCACCTTAGCCCCGATCGCGAAAGCCTTCTCCATACCATTCTGGCGCGCAAGACATCGCTTGCCGTAAAAGTGGCCCGGGATGGCGAGAAGGTGGAACAGGACGTGGTCTATGTCATGCCCGAACAGTCCTTTTTGCTGATAAAAGATGGCAAGCTGGTATTGCGGGAAACGGCCGTTGGCAGCCGGGAACACAAGCCTATCGACATCTTTTTCGGGTCTCTGGCAGAAGACCAGCAAGAGAACGCCGGCGCGATCGTCCTGTCAGGGGGAGACGGCGACGGAACGCTGGGTGTCAAGGTCATCAAGGAGCGTGGTGGGTTCACATTTGCCCAGACCTCGGACGGTCATCCCCCACTCAATGCGGAAATGCCGCAAAGCGCCATTGCAACCGGCTTCGTAGACTTTGCGATGCCCGCCAGCGAGATGGCCGAGAAGCTCATCGAAATCCGAAACGGACACCGTGTATTGGACGCCCTGGTGATGCCAAAGAAGGATGACGGCGAGGCTGATCCAACGGACGTTCAGGCCACAATTTCGAAGATCCTATTCCAGCAGTCCGGTCACGATTTTTCAGGCTACAAGAGCAAGACCTTCTTTCGCCGCGTCGCCCGCCGCATGCAGGTCAGACAGGTCAACACGCTGGAAGCTTACTGCACCCTGCTCGAAAAAAGCGGCGACGAGATCAGGGCCCTGTTTCAGGATCTGCTCATCAGCGTGACAAATTTCTTCCGCGACACCGATGCCTTCAAGGCGCTCGAAGAATTGGTGATCCCGCAGATCTGCCAGAACAAGGATGCAAAGAACCCCGTCCGGGTCTGGGTTCCAGCCTGCACAACTGGCGAGGAGGTCTATTCCCTTGCCATTCTCATCAGTGAGCATCTTGAAAGACAAGCGATTGCCGCTCCGGTGCAGATTTTTGCGACCGATATTGACGAACCCGCTCTGAGTGTCGCCCGTCAGGGACGCTATCCGGAACAGCTTCTTCATCAGGTCAGTCCCGAACGCTTGGCCAAATTTTTCATCCGCGATGGGGTCAGCTATGTGGTTAGCAAGAAAGTGCGGGAAATGTGCATCTTTTCATCGCACAACGTCATTAGCGATCCGCCGTTTTCACGCATGGACATGGTGTCGTGCCGCAACCTTTTGATCTACTTCGGGCCCGACCTGCAACGCGATGTCATACCGACGTTCCACTATGCCCTGAAGCCGGATGGATACCTCTTTCTGGGGACGTCGGAAAGCATCAGCCAGTTCGGTGACATCTTTCGGACTATCGACAAGAAAAGCCGGATCTTCCAGTCGATCGAAAATGCGACCCGGCGCTGGAACCCGACAGGCGCCCTGACGCGCATTTCTGACAAAAAATCCGGCGGCGGCAATGAACAAGCTCTGTCGGATATTCAGTTGCGCCACAATGTCGAACGTCACATCCTGGAGCACCATACGCCGGCCCATGCGGTCGTGCGCGAAGACGGTGACATCGTTTTCGTGTCAGGCGGGACGGGTGAGTTTCTGGAGTTCCCTCGCGGGGCACCTTCGCTGCAGCTGCTGGATATGGTCCCGCGCGACATCAGGCTGGAACTTCGATCGACTCTGCGGCACGTCGTCGAAAAGCGGCTGCCCGTAATCCGATACAATTTGCCGGTAACGACTGCTTCGGGTGATCTGCAACATCTGAACCTCAGTGTCGAACCCTTGCGCGGTTCCCGTGAACGCGACCGCATGTTCATCGTGTTCTTTCAGCCCTCGCACATGCCGATGGCCGACCTCGCTACCCACGCAAGTCATCGGGGTCACAGCGGCGAGACCGCAGAGCAGGAACTGCGGGAATTGCGAGAGCGCCTGCAATCCACGATCGAAGAGTACGAGACTGCTCTGGAAGAGCTCAAGTCTTCGAACGAGGAACTAGTCTCAGTCAACGAAGAAGCCCAGTCTACCAACGAAGAGCTGGAAGCCTCGAAAGAGGAAATGCAGTCGCTGAACGAAGAACTGAATACCATCAATATCGAACTGAACCTCAAAGTCTCGGAGCTTGACCGTGCCAACGCCGACTTGCGGAACCTGTTCGATGCCACGCAGATTGCGACGGTGTTTCTGGATGCGGACCTGGTGATCCGTAATTTTACCCCGGCTGCGGCAGGGATCTTCCACCTCCGGCCGGCAGACACAGGGCGACCCCTGTCGGAGCTGTCGAGCTTCAGCGCATATCCTGAAATTAGGGATCATATTGGCGAAGTCTTCAAGTCCGGCGCCATTTATGAGCATCGTCTGCAGACGGACGAGAATCAGACCCACTATCTTGTGCGGATCACACCCTACCTCAGTGGCAACCAAGACGTTGACGGTGCCGTCGTCACTTTTATCGACGTCACTTCCCTGACAGAGGCCGAAGAGCATCAAAGGGTTCTTATCGCGGAGCTCAACCATCGCGTCAAGAACATGCTGGCTGTTGTCATTGCAACGGTAAAGACGTCCTTGCGCGGCAAGAACGTCCCCGCCTCAGCACTCGATACCGTGATCGAGCGATTGCATGGCATGGCGCGGGCCTACAGCCTGCTATCAGAGCGGTCGTGGACGACCGTCAACCTACGCGACATTCTCGAAAACGAAACAGCCGGCTTCGATCCTGCACGGGTCAACCTGAGCGGACCCAATGTGAGCCTGCAGCCCTCTGTTGCGCTGGCGATGAGCATGGTCCTTCATGAGCTGACGACCAACGCCGTGAAATACGGAGCCTTCTCAAACGAGCGCGGCACGTTGGACGTCAGATGGTCTCGAGAGGATGGTAATTTAGAGCTTTTTTGGCTTGAGCATGGAGGACCGCCAGTGACTGAGCCCGAAAAAAACGGTTTTGGATTTGTCCTTATCGCCGGTGAAGTCGAGAGACAGCTGAACGGCGCCTTGAATGCCGAATTTCATGCCGAAGGCCTGAAGTTGGCGATGGTATTTCCCTTGTGAGCAGTGAGATCGCGCCATGACAACACGCCACGTTTCCCATAACATTCTGATAGTCGAGGATGAATGGCTCATAGCCCTCGATATGGAAATGGTAATCAAGGATTTGGGTCATACAGTGATCGGTCCGGCGGCGAATGTCGCCGCCGCACTGCTCTTGATTGAAAGGAGTGAAATCGACATTGCATTTCTGGATATATCACTCGGCTCCGAACAGTCCTATCCATTAGCGGATACCCTCCATGACCGGAAAATTCCTGTCACCTTCCTCAGCGCCTACACCACAATGGATCTACCAAGCCGGTTTCGTGACTTTGATCTGCTTCAGAAGCCTGTTGCAGCCAAAGACTTATCACGCCAGATTTCAAAAATGCTGAACACTTAGAAAATGCTGAACACTTAACTGAGTAGAGCTTTACATAATCTTGGGACGCAGATCGCCAGAGAAGACTGCGTCAGGTGGTGTCTAAAGACTGATTTTCGAATGCACCGCGACAAGAGTTAAGATTGCATACTGACGCTATATTCGGAAGCTATCGGCCTCATTTTTGATGTCAGGCAGCGGTAGAACTGTAGACGGTGTAAAGGGTCGGTGAGGGCCGCCAGGACAAGCGATGGGTTCGTCGTACAGTCCACCGGCGCGTAACGTTTTACTTCCCTAATGTCGCCGGTGTCTGCAACTACGGTTGTCATGTTCCGCGGTTGATCAAGGATACTTGCCACGTCGGTTGTCCTTTCGGGTTTTATCCTGCGCCTGACGCGCTGCAGCGGATACGAAACATGTTGTTGCCGCTATGGTCCGTAGGTCATCCAAATTAGCTGGCCGTCTTCGTCATAAATAGCTGAGCAGTTCTGGGAATAGCGGCGCAGCATTACAAAATATGCCGTGCCACCGGAATCTCAGTTGCTTGTTCCAGTTGAGTCCTCTGTACTTTGGCGTGTTGTGACATCGACATTCGGATTTTCCGTCGAAGCAGGTGCAGCTTCAGTGGCTTCAGATTTTACGTTGTCTGTGCCGATCGCTTGGTCTGTCACACGACCGTCCGATACGGCGACCCGCCAGACGGTATTGCCGACATCATCGACCACCAGCAGAGCACCAGTCCCGTCGATACCAACACCGACGGGACGGCCGTGCGTTGTGTCTCCGTCGAGGAATCCTGTAACAACATCGACCGCCTTCCCCGCGGGTTCACCGTTCTCGAAAGGCACATAAACGACTTTATAACCGTGAAAGCTGTCGCGGTTCCAACTGCCGTGCTCACCGACAAATGCACCATGTGCATAGGGCTCCGGCATTGCCGCGTTCATGCTGAATGTCATGCCGAGCGGGGCGACATGGCTGGACAAGGCGTAATCCGGCGGAATTGCCGTGGCCACCATATCAGGCCTTTGGGGATGCACGCGTTCGTCCACATGGTCGCCGTAATAACTCCATGGCCAACCATAGAAGGCGCCGTCTGTCACTGATGTCATGTAGTCGGGCACCAGATTTGGACCAAGCTCGTCGCGCTCGTTCACAACTGCCCACAGTGCGCCGGTTTCGGGCTCGAAGGTTAAACCGTTCGGGTTCCGCAGACCCGTGGCGAACGGCCTGCTCGCCCCGGTCTTGCGGTCCACTTCCCAGATGGCGGCGCGGCCGCGTTCCGCCTCTAATCCATTCTCCACGATGTTCGAATTTGAACCGATACCAACGTAGAGTTTTGTGCCATCTGGACTGAGGGCCAGATCCTTCGTCCAGTGGTGGTCGATCGGACCGCCAGGCAACGATGTCAGTTTTGTCGGGGGGGCGGTAATTTCAGTCTGGCCGAGCTTATAAGGATAGGACAGGATTTCATCGGTGGCTGCCACGTAAAGCGTGTCATCGGTCCAAGCTACGCCGAAAGGCGCGTTGAGCCCAGTCAGCAGATCGATGCGGTTATCGACCGTGCCGTCACGATTGGTGTCCTGCAACAGGGTGATCAGATTGCTGTCTTTTTTGGGGTCATCCCCTCCGGACCCATGGGCCAACGCCATGATCCAGCCGCGAATAAAGTCCTTTGGCCTGGATTGGGGTTCACCCGGGGGCTTCTGCCCCTGTACGACGAGGACATCGCCATTGGGCAATGTGTGGACTGTTCGTGGATTGGCAAGATCGGTCGCGAAGGCTGTAACTGCCAGCCCGTCAGGGACCGTTGGCGACTGGCCATCCTCCCACCCAATCACCTCGGCGATCTTGGTGCTTGGGATCAAAGAGCGCTGCGGCGCGGGCAAGACCGGGGCAGGTCCGATCTGACTGGAGACATCAAATTCGCTGGACTGCCCGGACGCGGATGAAGCAAGTGTTGCGGCAAGGCAGGTTGCGAGCAACCCTGCCCGTCTGACGTACGTATGGTTAGTCATTTTGCGCAACTCCAACGCCATATTGATGAACAAGAGAAGCACCCAGCCAGCCTGTGAATACCATGATGGCGACGGTGAGCGCAGACAATGCCAGTCCCCAAGGGACGACCGCTGTCCAGCCGTCACCGGCGTGGACCAGACTGTTCAGAAGGGCAAGAAGTAATACACAGATGTTGCCCACGGCATGAACCCACGCGGTCGAAATCGCGCGAATCCTGGGGTTTGCAACCAGATCAACGAGACCTGCCAATGCCGCAAGTCCGCCAAACACGAGGCCTGCGAACAGCAGCCAGGCGCTGAAGTTTTGCCACATCAGGTCACTCGTTTGCCAATAGGCAAGATCAGTGAACAGCGTCAGCGTGAAACAGGTCAGCGGGAACACAACCAACATCCCATGAATGGGGTGTCCCGCGATGGCGGCGGTTGATCTGGGGTGAGTGAGAGCCATTTCAAAGCATCCAATCCAGAATGAAAACTCAAAAACAAACCCGTTGAATAAACATAAGTTCCTGCCCAATCTTGTTCCATACCCATCTTAATTCACAAAGCCGGTAATATATTTCTTGTGGATTTTAAACTGTAATGAAGACGAAACTAAATGTCACATATAATGTCAAACTACCGAGCTGGCAGATGACGCGTGCGCGCATTTAACTTGATTCTTAAACTATATTTACGATCTTGAGCCGATCATTCCACAATAATTCTTTGTTAACATGGTGGAACGATCTGAACGATGAGGCATTACTTAATCACGGTGTTGCCCGGCCGACATTCTCATCGTTACAATTGCATTCGGGCGTCGCAGACTTGGTTAGCAAAACTGTGCTCGGAGGTACGTCATGATCGATCGTGACATTAGGAATTGGCGAGATGCGGATCTGGATCCTACGGACGACCGATCTGATACAGGCGCAATGTGGTGGACCCTCGGCGTCGCTATGGTCGTCGGGACTGCAGGAATGCTCGCCATCGCGCGCTCCCGCCGTGATGAACTGGCACGCTTTCCGGACGACGCGCCCGGTCGGACCGCCCGACAATCGTACTTTGGAAATTTTGCCGTTACCGGAAAAACCGTGACGATCGGCAAGCCTCGTCATGAGGTCTACGATTTCTATCGCAATTTCGGCAACCTCGCCAGATTCATGGAAAACATCACATCCGTACGGACCGTCGGCGACCTGTGCCACTGGGAGATCGATGCGCCGGGCCAGAGCGTGGAAATTGTCACCCGGATCGTCTCCGATCGAGCCGGCGAAGAAATCGCGTGGTCATCGACGGAAGGCTCTCAGATCGAAACCCGTGGCAAGGTGTTGTTTCGCGATGCGCCTGGCGAACGGGGCACTGAAGTCGAGGCTATAATTGTCTATGATCCCCCCGGCCGGAACACTGGGTCGCATGGTTGCCAAGCTCTTTCAGCGCGAGCCAAGTGTTCAGGGTCGCAGAGACCTTAAGCGGCTCAAGATGATCATGGAAACCGGAGAGATCGCGACAAACCGAAATCGCAAAACCGAACAGGAAGGTCAGTGAAATGCGCGCTTTGACTTGGCAGGGAAAGCACGACGTCCGGGTGGAAACGTTGCCCGATCCTGAAATCGTCAACCCACGTGATGCGATCATCGAAGTGACCTCGACTGCGATCTGTGGGTCTGATCTGCACCTCTACGATGCCGTCATACCTGGGCTGAAATCCGGCGATATTCTGGGTCATGAATTCATGGGCCGTGTGGTCGACGTGGGGCCGGGTAGTACGTTGCAAAAAGGGCCAGCGGGTTGTCGTGCCCTTCACGATTTCCTGTGGGGGGGTGCTTTCACTGCAAGCAACTGCAATTCTCTGCCTGCGCCAATTCCAATCCTGTCGACAACCAGGATCTGACTGAACCGCTTTACGGTCATGCGTTGAGCGGGCTTTTTGGATATTCGCATCTGACCGGAGGTTATCCCGGTGGTCAGGCGGAATACGTTCGTGTGCCCTACTCCGACGTCGGACCCATCGTGATCCCCGACGGGATGGAGGACGATGACGTGTTGTTCCTGTCCGATATTCTACCAACCGGCTGGATGGCCGCGGAAAACGCCCAGATTGAACAGGGTGACACGGTCGCCGTTTGGGGGTGTGGGCCCGTCGGACTGTTCGCAATCCAAAGTGCCCTGCTGATGGGCGCGCACAAGGTGATCGCCATCGATCATTATCCCAATCGCCTGAAACTGGCCCGTGACCTTGGTGCCGATGTCATCGACTACAAACAGACCCATGTTCTCGAGGCCCTGATGGAAATGTCAGGTGGCATGGGGCCCGATGCTGTGATCGACGCCGTCGGTATGGAAAGTCACGGCATGACGCCCGATGCGGTCATGGATGATATCAAGCAGACCGTCGGGATTGGGGCCGATGGTGGTCACGCGCTGAGAGAAGCGATTTTGGCCGTCCGCAAAGGGGGACGTGTCTCGATCCCGGGTGTCTATGGCGGATTCCTCGACAAGTTTCCGTTAGGCGCCATGATGGAAAAGGGTCTGCAGATCCGGACCGGTCAGACCCACGTGCAACGTTACCTCAAGGAGCTTTTGCAACGCATCGGTGAAGGGCAGATCGACAGCCGCTTTATGATCTCGCACCGTCTCCCGCTGGAAGACGCCGCACGGGGGTACGAAAATTTCCGCTATAACCAGAATGATTGGACTAAGGTCGTTCTGAAGCCGAGCACAGCGTCATGAGTACCGCACAATTGGCCGTCGTGACCGGCGCCTCGACCGGCATTGGTCTTGAGCTGGCAAAGCGGTTTGCATTGTACGGGCACGACCTGATTGTCTGCGCCAATGAATCCCGGATCGTAGAGGTGGCAGAACAATTACGCACGCAGGTCAATGTTGAGGTGGTCGAAGCCGACCTGGGGACAAGAGCGGGTATCGATGCGTTGTGGTCCGCGATCGGGGACCGGGACGTCGATTACCTGTGCGCCAATGCCGGTATCGGGCTGGGTCATGCCTTCCTTGAACAGGACTGGGACGACGTCAAACCCGTGATCGATCTGAACGTCGCCGGCACCACGGCGCTCTTGCACCGGACGATCCGGAAAATGCGCCAACGTGGCGAGGGACGTATTCTCATTACCGGCTCCATCGCAGGGTTAATGCCCGGTAGCTTTCAGGCGGTATACAACGCGACGAAGGCCTATCTCGACAACCTGAGCTGGGCCTTGCGGAACGAAGTGCAGGACACCGGTATTACCGTGACCTGCCTGATGCCCGGACCAACGGATACGGAATTTTTCAGCCGTGCCGGGATGGAGGACACGCCCGTCGGCCAAAGCGACGGCAAGGCCGATCCCGCGGCCGTGGCGAAGGCTGGTTATGACGCGATGATGCGCGGCAGCAGCGGCGTCACGCCCGGCATGATGAACAAGATCCAGGCCGCGATGGCCAATATCCTGCCAGACAGCGTCATGGCGCAGCTTCACCGCCGGATGGCCGAGCCAAACAGCGGAGGGAAATAACATGTCGACGAAGGGTTTTGCCGTTGTCACCGGTGCATCCAGCGGTATCGGGTATCAACTGGCCCGCATCGCGGTCGAAGACGGCTACGACCTGCTGATCTGCGCGGATGAGCCTCAGATTGAGGAGGCTGCCGAGAAGTTGCGCCGCCTTGGCGGGATCATCGAGGCTGTGCAGACCGACCTTGCAACAGCTGACGGCATGACCGCGCTGTGGGACAGGATCGGCGAGCGCGAACCCGACCTGTTTTTTGCCAACGCTGGCCGCGCCCTTGGCCGGGCGTTTCACGAACAGGACTGGGACGATGTCGAAGCATTGATTGACCTCAACATCTTTCAGACAACCAATACGCTGCACCGTGTCGGACAGCGTATGGCCAGGCGGGGTCAGGGTCGCATTCTGGTCACAGGCTCTATCGGTGGCTATGTGCCGGGACCCTACGACGCCGTCTATGACGCGACCAAGGCCTATATCAACAGCCTGTGCGCTGCGCTCGGCGATGAATGGGAGGGCAACGGCGTCACGTTGACATGCCTGATGCCGGGACCTGTAGAAACGAAGATCTTTGACCGTAACGATCTCGGCGATACGCCCATCGGTCGCAGCGACAACAAGGATGATCCCACGCAGGTCGCGCGTGCGGGCTATGATGCCATGATGCGTGGTGATCGCGCCAAGGTCCCCGGTGTCGCGTGGACGGTATCAAAAATGCTTTCTGGCATCGTGCCTGGCAGCATAAAGGCCATGCTGCACAGGAGCCAGGTGGAGCCTGATGGCAAAAGCAAGTAAACGTGACGACACTTTATGAAAACATCAGGCGATATAGATTTTGTACGTGCCTTCAATCAGATAGCGGACGCAGTTAATGCAGCACTTCATGATTGTTGACGGTGCACTGCCACCCCACCAACACGGCTGATGGAACTCAGCTGGTTTGCCTGATCTCAAGATGGATATCTCAACCGATGGCACCGTTTGACAGCACTCTGCACCTGCGACGCGACCCCTACCGCTTTGTCGGCAAAACATGCGCCAAAATCGGCAGTGACGCGTTCAAATCGCGCTTGATGCTGGAACCGACAGTATTCCTGAGCGGCGTGGAGGCGGCGCGCTTTTTCTACGATACGACCGTATTCAAACGCCACGGCGCGGCACCCGGCTTTCTCAAGAAGACGTTGTTTGGCGAAGGTGGCGTTCAGGGGCTGGACGACGCGGCACATCGGCATCGCAAAGCGTTGTTCCTTGACCTTGTTGGTCCGGGCCGCACCGACGATCTGACCCGACAGACAGTTGCCGCCATAAATGCACTTCTGCGAAAGCCAGGGCGGATCGTTCTGCAGGATGCGTTCGAACGTATTTTGACACGCAGTGTTTGTGACTGGGCGGGCACGCCGCTGACCGACGGGGAAATCCCAGCGCACAGCCGGATGCTGTCGCATCTCTTCGAACATGCGGGTGCTGTCGATCATCGCCAGCTCTTGGCACGATGGGCGCGCAAACGCGCGGACCGCTGGGCTGCCGGAAGAATTGCAGATGCCCGGTCTGGCCGAGCAGCAACAAGGACCGGATCGGTCGTTCACCGGATCGCCACGTGGCGTGATCTGGAGGGCAATTTACTCGACGAGCATGTCGCAGCAGTCGAGCTCCTCAATGTGCTGCGTCCCTTCGTAGCCATTTCTGCTTTTCTGACTTTTGTCGCTGTAACGCTTGCGACCCGCCCGCTGGAGGTATCGGCCCTGCGTCTCGATCCCGCACGCACGATGTGGTTTATCCAGGAAGTGCGGCGAACGGCTCCCTTCTTTCCGCTTCTCGCGGCGCGAGCGCGTGCTGCTACGCAATGGCGAAAGCATCACATTGCAGCGAATGGGCTCGTCGCATTGGAGATATGGGGCACGAACCGGGATCACACGGCGTGGAATGATCCCGACGTCTTTCGGCCGGAACGCTTCAAGGATTGGTCCGGTGACCCCTTTACGATGGTCCCGCAAGGTGGCGGTGATCACGCAAACAATCACCGGTGCCCTGGCGAATGGGTCACGCAGGATCTGATGGTTGCGGCTACGCGCATTCTTATTGAACGTATTGATTGGCGGGCATTACCGGATCAGAACCTTGACCTAAACATGTTTAAGCTACCCGCTCTTCCGAAAGACAGATTCATTGTTGAGGTACCAAATTAATGCTCTTTGCCATTTGTTTTGCTGTCACAGCATCAACCTGACCCAGAATGTAAGGGATCCAAAAATGACAACAACGCTCGACGGGCTGGAAGGTCGACTGATCGCGCAGCGCCAGATTCTGGCCCGCCTGATACAGGCACACGGCGACACGCTGACAGGGTGGTTGCGTGATAAGAGTGTCGTCGAAATACCTGACGAAGACCCCGGTATGGGTGATGCCTCCCCTGCCTTCGCAATTGAGGCCAATCTGGCAGAGGAGATGCGTCAAATCTTAGATATCGTGGAACGACTGAACCGCGAAAATGCATCTGGCGCAGATCGGTGCTAAATCGCGTTTGCGGTGCCATAGCTCTGTTTTACGGCAGGTGCGCGTATGTGCGCCGATCGCTAGTGCGCTGATGTCACATTAGACCGAACCACCTCTTATGGCCTTGGCGTCCGGAGTAGCTTTGTCACGCATAAAGCAGATTTTCCGGGGATGCATCGATGGCCAACTCGATCAGCGGGAAGCTTACATCAGGCACATCCGACCGGGACGCACCTGCTATCGCTCTGACATAACTGTCCTCATATCCTTCGATCATGTGAGCCATCGCATAGCGCTCAAGCACCTGACGATAGGGCACCAATGGATCGATTGTCATGGCTCGCCGGAGCGCCATCGCCAAATCCGGCATCCGGTCTGGCGCGGCATAAATGCCTGCCGGCCCTATTACTTCTGGCGCGGCTCCCCTGGAGATCGCCGCAATTGGCAAACCCGTCGCCATAGCCTCGATCGCCGCCAGTCCAAAAGGCTCCTCCCAGCATGGCGTGAACAGCAGAACCGATGCGCCGCTGTAAGCCTGCGCTAGTGCCTTCCCATCCAGATGGCCGCCATAACGAACCGTCGCCCCCAGATAGGGTGCCACCGCGCGGTCGAAGTAGCTTTGGTCTTCAATCGTGCCATGGATCGTCAGCGGCACGCCTGCAAGCTGCGCGGCCTCGATGGCAAGATGCGTCCCCTTGGTTTCTGTGATCCGCCCCGCCCAGATCGCCGATCCGTCCCCGCCGGGAGCATAGGGCCATTGCGCCATGTCGATGCCATTATAGACGACCGTCGCCTCGGATGGTGGGCCCTCGGGCCACCAGACCTGCAACTGGCGATGGGACGTCACCGTGAACCGCGACCACGGCGCCGCCGTTTCATGGACCGCTCTACGCAACGCGTCGAACGGCGGAATATGCAGCGATGTCACCATCGGCAGCCGGTAAACCCGCGCGAGCCTGGGCGGATAGCGGTGCAGCGCATTGTTGTGTATCACGTCGAACCCGCCCTGCAGCAGCGCCTGCATGGCACGCGCGAATCCCGCGTCAACGTGACGGTTCAATATGTCGGTACCGTGAAAGTCGTGCCAAGGAAAGCGGCGGTCGTAATGTTCGGCCAGGACCGGGAATAGTTTGACCCCCGGCGGCAGGCCGGCGGCGCTGTCACCACTGGCGAACAATGTGACATCGTGACCTGCCTGAGCCAAGGCATCAGCCAGATGCCAGGAATGAGCTTCCATTCCGCCCATGAAGGGTGGGGCAATGGGGTGGCGGACATGGGAGACGACCGCGATCCGCATCACTCGGCCGCGACGCTGCGGGTTGACGGGGGGGTCAACAGGTCATCTTGATCGCGGTGCATCGCTGCGATGCGGTCCCTCATGCTTTCGTCTGTTGGGGCGAGACCCTGCTGCGTACGCTCGCGGTCCTCGAGAATACGGATAACGCGACCGGTTGCGGCATAGGGCATGTCCTCGGCCTGACGGCACAAAGCGAAGTCGTCGGCGTCGGGTTCACGCAGGATACGCAGTCCGGTGCGGCAATTCTCGATCAGGCCCATCATGCGGAAGGCGTGTAGCCAGTGTTCCATCGTGCGATGCCCCCATTTGCTCGCAAACAGTTCGCTGTTGCGGATCACTGAGGCAACGTGATGGATGGGTGGCATGCAGTGCTGGTGATACTGGTGGAACACCCTGGCGCCGCGGATCCACCAGATCGGCATCTGTATTTCTGACAAAGTGCGGCCAAAATCGGTATCCTCACCGCCATAGCCCTCGAACCGTTCATCAAAACCTCCGGCTCGGTCCCAGGCGTTGCGCGACATGGCAAAGTTCAACGACCAGAAGCAACGGTAGTCCGCGCAGGCGCGACGCGGCTCTTCTGGCGGTCCCTGCCGGTCCGAATGACGCACCGCGATGGCGTTGAAGGTTTCGTAGTCCCAGCCTGCAGCTGCCGCGCCGGCCGGCAGATACATAACCTCACCCATGAACAATCCATCGGCGGCGGTCATTTGTGTCGCGTAGTCTGCCACCAGCCGCGGCGCCGGGATGCAATCAACGTCGAGGAAGATCAGCATCTCGCCCACAGCTTTGGCCGCGACAGAATTGCGGGCCCGGGCCAGCGGCAGGGCGCCCCCCTTCGATCAAAACCTGACGTACCGGAAAGTCCGTGTCGGGCAGGTCGGTATAGAGGTCATTCTGCATGACACCGATGATCAGCTCGGCAGGTTGCCGGGTCTGCTGGGCCAAGCCTAAAATCACATTGCGCAAATGCTTGTCTCGCCCACGGGCGAGGGTCAAAACGGAAACGGGTGCATCGCTAGCGAGATGGGGTGCGGTCATGACAAAAACTCCTGTGTATCGGCCAATGGGGCGGTGCCGCCCTGCGCCTTGAATGAAGTGAAAGGTGTGGGCCAGAGACGCATGATCAGCGTCTCGATCCAGGCAGCGGTATGGGTTGCCGCGTTCTCATCGACGCAGGCAGTCTGCCGCGCCGGGTCATGGTTGTTCAGTGCGGCGGTCATTGCCGTGCGCCACTGCTGGACCGATGATGGCAGGCCCGAGACCGCATGGGCGACACCGGCGCGGTGCAGCACGCGGGCCTTTTCCACCTGCTCGTCGAAGTAACGCCATTCAGGCACGGCCACCCAAGGCTTGCCAGCTGCAAGGATATGCTGGCAGGTCGTGTTGCCCGTTGAAGCGACGATGCAGTCTGCCGCTGCCAGGTAATCCGGCACGTTATCGACCCATCCGTCATGGCGCAGATTGGGGGGCTCCGTCGCGTGCCAGTCGCGGGCGATCTGACCGACCGTGATCCATTGGCTGCGGGGTAAGGCTCGCGCACCCACGGCAATCGGGGCAGAGGGAAAGCCTGTGCCGCCCCCGCCAGACAGGACCAGCACCACGTTTTGCTGCGCGGTTATTCCCAGACGTTGCCGTGCCTCGTCCCGTACCGGCAAGGTGGTGTCCACCCCCAGTCCACCGGCAAACAGCGTCTTGGCCAACATGTCCCTGTCCCAGTCGTCCTGCGCCAGGCAAGCGGCACTGGGGACGAGCAATCCAGCGGCCCCGACGTAAGCGGCGCGGTGACCCGGATCGCTACGCAATCCGTGTTGCAACACCTTCACGTGCGGTACGGAACACAACCGTGCCAGCTGCGCTACTTCCGCAGAGACGTCACAGATCATCAACGCAGGGTTGGACGTCATGAACCAATGGGCCATCGTGCCCATAGCCTGCCGGATCCCGGGCCAGCCGAGAGGCGCACAGTGCACCGTATCAGGCTGCGCGGTGAAGTCATGCGCCGTCTCATGGCCGGTCGCCTCGAACATCGAGGGGATCCTGACCACTTCGGTACCTGCACGCAGGGGCGGAAAGATGTCGTCACGGGCGCAGAAGATTGTCACCGGCCGTTGCCGTGGCATGGCATTGACGATGGCGGCACACCGCTCGGCATGGCCCCGGCCCTGGTGGTGCACGAAATACCCGACGGGTGCCGTGGCAGGTGGGACCATTCCGGCGCGCACATTCATGACGCCACCCGCACCGGCTGCGAGCTGGACCCAAACAGATTTGTCGCCCGCGGCTGATCCAAGAGACCGAATGCGGCCAGACCCTCCAGCACCCCGGCGGCATGCGCGGCCCGCGCATGATAGACGTGTTTTTCCGCGCGCAGATGCCCGATCTCTGGCAAAGCGTTGCCGACGACGATGCCACGGCCACAGGCCATCAGCATGTCGACATCGTTGCCGCTGTCTCCGGCGGCGATTACATCTTGCGCCGTCAAACCAAAGCGCCTCGCAAGGAACGTCAGCGCCTTACCTTTCCCACCATTCACCGGCAGCACGTCAATAAGTTGCCCGTGGGAGACAATAACACGGGCCGCCAGACCAGCCTGTCGCAATCGCAAACGCAGGCGATCGGCGTCGGCCTCGGTGCCGTAGCATCCGAATTTCCACCGCCGCTGTTCTTCGTTGGCCTGCCAGGAGATGCCTGCATCACTAATGCAGGACCGTACTTTACCGTGCTGCCAGTCGCGGTCCAACATCGCGGCATACTCGCGGTCAAGCGTCCAGTGGCCCCGGGCATCGGTCTCGTGAATTTCTGTTCCGACGGCCGTGATGAACACGTCGGGCACGGGCAGGTTCCAGTCTGTCAGGACGCGCCGTGCTTCAATGATTGAGCGTCCAGTCGCGACGACAAAAAGGCCCCGTCGCTTACTGTGCCAGGCGTTAAAGGCTGCGGCCGCTGGGGCGGAACCGGTGAGCGTGTGGTCGATATCACTGCCAAAAATGTACGCGGGGCGCGATCCAACGACAGGAGGAGCGATCAAGGAGGCATAGACGCCGGTGACAGTTGCGGCCCAGATGTTCCAGTCGAAGGGCCACAGGTTTTCTTCTGCAGCTTGCGAATGAGCGTCCCAGGCGACCGGGTCACGCAGCAGTTCCAGCAGCGCTGCCTCTACCACCACGGGTTGCGTAGGGTCGATTACCCGCCCATGGCCAGTCCGCGCCAGGATATCCGGTGGGCCGCCACGGTTGCCCGCTATCACCGGCAATCCCTGACTTGCCGCCTCCAGCAGGGTTAATCCGAAGGGTTCGTGCAGCGCGAGGTTCACGAAGACACCTCGCGTCTGCCGCGCAAACGCATAAAGCGTCGCCACATCCCGCGGGTTATGCGCGGCTGGCAAGGCGACGTGGCCTTCCAGGCTGGGATGTGACAGGATCCTGTTCAGGCTGGCCCAGACTGCAGCCGTCTCGTCGCTTTCAATTACGTCGGACCCGTGTTGCCCCGCCAGTATCACCAGATTTGCCTGCGCCTGAAGTGCCGGGCTATCAACGTAGGTCTGCGCCAGCAGTTCGAGATTTTTGCGCCGGACCGGCCGCGCAATGGCAAGGATGATGGGACGGTCGCGCTGATCCAGATGTCCCGCCAACAGGTCGTGCGCCGGGCCGCGGTCAATGCTGGCTGCCCGCAGCAGATCAACACCCGGCCAGACGCGGTGCACCTTGCCGTCGATCTCAAGTCCGTAGCCGGAGACCTGACGCTCCGCCTCGTCCCGCGACGATACGACAATTGCATCGGCGGCGGTCAGCGCCGCCTTTTCCTTCGCGATCCGCGCCAATAGCAATGGACCAGCCGCCGCGTTCAGATGGGTTAGCTTATCAATGCCCAGAGAATGGGGGGTGTAGATAAATGGAATACCATAAGCTTCCTGTGCTGCAGCGGCGAGTATGGCAGCATCTGCAAAATGAGCATGGATCACGTCGGGGCGCAGGGCGGGGTCAGCGAGCAACGCAAGGAATGCCGCTTGCAAAGCCGGCAACTCCGCCGCCAGAGCTTCTTTTGCCAGATAGCTGCCATTCGATGTCTGCAGCCGGCGGATCGCCAATTTTGGCTGAACGGGTTGCCAAATTTGCTTATGATCCGCTCCTAAGTCAGGATCATCAAAGGCACGCGTCACGATTGTCACCGACGCCACGTCTGCCCGTGCCGCCTGTGCTGTCGCAGCGCCCAGAACGTAGGAGATATGGCCCCCTGTATCCTCTGTCACGCCGTAACGGACGTGTGGAGCGGTCAGACAGCCTCCCAAAGCGAGATGATAAATATGCATGTGCAATCCTCTAATGTCTGATAACGTCCCCCCCTCCCCCCGGTTCCGAAAAGAGAAATGTCGACAACGTTCTGGGGTGGCCCAATTAGTTACTTCTGAATTGATTCAGAGGTTTGCATTCAGGCCAGCGACCTGAAGTTTGATAATTTTCAACCAATGGATACGGAACAAATGTCTAGAGGGCACGCTCATCGCTATGTTTTTGTCGGGGGACTGCACAGGTCGGGCACCAGCCTCATTGCGCGTGACATTGGCAGCATTCCCGGTGTGGGTGCCATCACACAGGCTCCAGTGCCCGAAAACGAAGGTGCCTACCTGCAAGGCGCCATCCCTCATCACGCGCGCAGTGGTATCCCGATGCATTTTGCCACCGATTCGGAACAGCACATGACGGAGGATCACCCCCTTAACACCTGGGACACACGCCAGCGCCTGATGGCAGACTGGGATCCTTGGTTTCCACCTGACTGCGTGTGGCGCGTTGAAAAGTCTCCGGTAAATCTGACACGGATGCGTCTTCTGCAGCAGCTATTCCCTATGGCGCACTTCGTGGTGGTACTGCGTCATCCTGAAGCCGTGGCAGCCGCAGTTGCAAAATGGGTAGATAAGCCCACTACGGAATTGATTGATCATTGGTTGGACGCCTACGCTCAAGCAGAGCAGGATCTCACCTACCTCCACGCAGTCGTGGTGCTTCGCTACGAGGATCTCGTTCGCGACCCTGACCGCACGTTAGCTGGCATTGCTGCGTTCCTTGACTGCCCCGTGCCGTTGGGGCTGACCGAGCCTATGAAGAATGGCAACGCCGATTACCCGGACGCTGCCATCATGTCCGACGTTCAGGCTGTCAAAGCCGCAAAGTGGGGGTATGGAACAAATGGCAAAGTGGACCAAGCCTGGCGCATGCCGGTACGGCACCCTCTCCGCCATATCAGGGAAGGCACCGAGCGTCTGCTCAAGAGCAACGTTTATTGACGCACGATCTATGAAAGCAGTCAGTGAATGAGGCGAATTGCCGCAGCACTGCGACGAAAAGGTCTCCAACGCGTTGCCCATCTGAAACGCGTAAACGAAATATTGCAACCTCAGGAGACATTCAATGAACAGGTCATGGTTTGCCATCGTCGGAACACTCACGCTTCTCCAGGCAGGCTCAGCCTTTGCTCAACAAGGCAACAAGACGGGTGCTGGAAATCCATCGCTGAATTGCACGCAGTTTCTAGATCTTGAAGCTACTGCCCAGCAGAACGCAGTCGCCAATCTTATGACTGTAGGATCGAACGAAATGCCGCCTGCGGACGCGGGGGTCGATAGCGGGGATGTTGGAAACCTGACGTCTTCCGATGTGGCAGGACGGCCAAACGATGCGGCTATGGTGAAGGACAACAGTAACACTGGCGCTGACAATGCCGGCGTCGATGCTGAGGTCTCGCCGGACATGGTGCGTGCAATGGTCAACATTTGCAATAACAGCGTCGAACCATCCTAGCAGGATGGGAGTGCCCTGATAAACTAGCCTGTTTTTAAACTGTCGGCTGAGCATCCTGCGGCCGGGGCGTGTTGCCGAGAGCGAAATGGTTTAGGCGGTCCAAAGATCTGAAAAACCGGGTATATTCAGAGAATGTTTCTGCTCATAGATGACATTGACAGATCAACCAAACGGTCCGCTTCAAAATACGCATTTAATGCGCGATTTGTAGTTTTTCTTAATCCCTCGTCTGGCTGATAGGCGTTGCCTGTCTTCTTGTTGCACGCCAATTCGACCGCATAAAGCAATCAGGCGAAGATGACCTGCCATTGGTTTCCCGGCTCATTTTGTCGAAGGCGCTCGTATCACTAAAACGGTGGCACCGCAGACGTAGCTGCAACCTGTCCGGAGCGGTCACGGGGCTTTCTTCTGGAACATCTCTTCCTCTGATGAAGTTTGATTCAGCATTCAAAGGGGGATCAGATGTCGAATGGCCAGCCGCAATTTTGGGGCGCGACCCCGTTAAGTGATACCGACTGGTCGTTCGCGGTTTGGTCCCCTGATGCCACGGTTGCGCATGTCATCCTAGACGGCCGCCAAATGCCAATGGACAAGGCCGCAGACGGGACGTTCAGACTAACCCTCAGGGCTGCGGCGGGCATGGCCTACAGGTTTAGTATCGACGGCCAGACCGTGCCAGACCCTGCCGCCCGCCAGCAACAAGAAACCGTCCACGGGCCGTCCCTGCTGACGAGGATGCTGGCGTCCGGCGACCGGTGGACCGGGCGAGACTGGCGCGACAGCGTCATAGCAGAAGTTCATATCGGCACGTTCACGACAGAAGGCACCTTTGCCGCCGCCGCCGGCCGACTGGCGAATCTGGTCGCCTTAGGCATCAATACGGTAGAAGTGATGCCCATAGCCCAGTTTGCCGGCGCCCACGGCTGGGGTTACGACGGCGTACTGCATTATGCCCCTCATCCAAGCTATGGCACGCCCGACGACTTTGTTAATTTTATTAAGGTCGCTCATGATCTGGGCCTCTCAGTAATCCTCGACGTCGTCTATAACCATTTCGGACCTGAAGGCGCATATCTTGGCGAGATCTGCCCGGCGTTCTTCGACGCAAACCGCGCGACGCCGTGGGGGCCTGCGATCGATTTTACCCGGGCGCCCGTGCGCGAGTTCTTCATCCAGAACGCGATCATGTGGATCAGGGACTACGGCGTCGATGGCCTGCGGCTGGACGCCGTGCATCAATTGCAGGACCCCTCCACACCCGAGTTTCTGGCGGAATTGGCCAAGCGCCTTCGGGCGCTTGATCTGCCCCGCCCCTTACATCTGATTGCAGAGGATGAACGCAATCTGTCCCATCACCGCGACGCGGGCTTGACCGATGCGCAATGGAACGACGACTACCACCACAGCCTACATTGCTTGCTGACCGGAGAAGCCGAAGGCTATTACGCCCCCTTCTCCGTTGATCCCATTGGGGATCTTGCGATCGCGCTGACCGATGGCCACGTCGCACAGGGGCAGTCCCGGCAAGACGATCCGCATGACGGCCCGCCGCGCGGCGCACCCAGCGCCCACCTGCCGCCCGACGCCTTCGTCAACGCCAACCAGACGCACGACCAGATCGGCAACCGCGCGCTGGGTGAACGGCTGATTGCGCTCGCCGGGCCGGAGGCGATGCGGGTGGCGCATGCGCTGCTGCTGACCGCGCCCTTCGTGCCGATGCTGTTTCAAGGCGAGGAAGTAGGGGCGCGCACGCCGTTCCCCTTTTTTTGCGACTTTCAGGGCGATCTCGCTGATATCGTTCGCAAGGGCCGTCTGGCCGAGTTCTCGTCCTTTACGGGGTTCGGTGGTGACCTACCCGATCCGCTGGACCCCGCGACTTTTGCCAGCGCACGACCCTACAACACCTTACCCGAAGATGCCGACGACTGGCGCAATCTGACTGCCCGCCTACTGGCGTGGCGGTGCACACAGGTTCTGCCCCTTCTACACAGCGGCCAGACTGGGGCCAGTTCCCACGTCATCGGGTCGAAGGCACTGGCAGTCACCTGGTCCTTCGGCGCGGGGAAATTGCACAGCGTTGTGCAGTTGGGCCAAGCCGTGCCGCCGGATCTATGGCCAATCGATGGCGCAGGTTTGCAGCTCGGCGCTCCGACAAACGATTTTGCATTTTGCACATGGGTAACACAGCCAAAATTCCATTGACCGCAACCTTCCGTCTGCAACTGCGCGACCGCGTTACTGCTGTGGCGCAGGATCATCTGCAGCATCTGGTCCCGAACGGGATCAGGGACCTTTATCTGTCGCCGATCTTTCGGCGCAAGCAGGACCGACGCATGGCTATGCCGTAATTTACCCGAACAAAGTCCAGGCGAGCCTGGGCGGTAACGCGGGATTTAGCGCACTGTCCCAAGCGGCACGGGATGTGGGGATCGGACAACAGGCCAGCGAGCAATTCCTCCATCCTAAAGCGTCACGTCCAATAACCGGACATTGATCCCGTCTTCATCTCTCAGGCGTCGTTAAGACTGAATTGTCGCAATATAAACGGGCGAGCTAAGGAACGAACGATGTCTCACATCATTGATACTACGTAAAAAGCGATACTGAAAAGGTATAGACCCATGACATTGGATCCTCAGGCTTCCCGAAGTTCGCTGCAAAGTCTCGGAGCTTCGCGCATGGTTATCGAGGCTGTAAAGCCTGAGATCGATGCCGGAAGATTTGCTGCAAAGGCGGTGGTAGGCTGGCCCTTAGAGATTTCAGCCGATGTCTTCGGAGACGGTCACGAAGTCTTTGCGGCGGCGGTGCTGACCCGTGCGGACGGCCAAGCGGAGTGGACCGAAACGCGGATGCAGGCGTTGAAGAATGACCGCTGGCAGGCTGAGGTCACTTTCGACGCGCCCGGCCCACATACCTTTATGATCGCCGCTTGGCGTGACGTTTGGGGCACTTGGCGGCGCGATGCCGCGAAAAAGATCGCGGCCGGTCAGGATGTCTCAGTGGAGATCGAGGAAGCGCGTCTGATGATCGCCGACACGCCGGCGCAAGGCGCAGATGCCAAGGCGTTGACGGCGCTGGCGAAGGCGCTGAAGAGCAAGACCGCGGTGGATGTCGTGATGTCGGAGGAGACCGATGCGCTGATGCACCGCGCGGGTCCACGGGCCAATGCCTGCACCTACGATCACAAGGTTCCAGTCTGGGTCGATCACGAACGCGCTGCCTTCAGTGCGTGGTACGAGCTCTTTCCCCGTTCGACCGGCGCGGAAGGTAAGCACGGCACATTCCGTACCACCATCGACCGCCTGCCTTACGTCAAAGATCTGGGCTTCGACGTGCTTTACTTCCCGCCAATCCATCCGATCGGTTCGACCAACCGCAAGGGCAAAAACAACACCTTGGCCGCAGGCTCTGACGACGTTGGCTCGCCATATGCGATCGGATCGGATGAGGGTGGCAATTCGGCGGTGCATCCCGAGCTTGGCACACTGGACGACTTCGATGCGCTGGTCGCAGCTGCGACGGACTATAACCTCGAGATCGCGATGGACATCGCGCTGAACGCGTCGCCCGATCACCCCTGGATTGCGGAACACCCCGACTGGTTTGATCGCAGGCCCGACGGCACCATCAAATACGCGGAAAACCCGCCGAAGAAATACGAGGACATCGTCAATTTCCGCTACTATCTGGACGACGGCACACCGAACGCGCCCTTCTGGGAAGCGATCCGCGACATGTTCCTGTTCTGGGCCGGGCATGGCGTCTTGTGCTTTCGCGTCGACAACCCGCACACCAAGCCGTTTCCCTTCTGGGAATGGATCATCGCGGAGGTGCACGCCGTCCACCCCGGCGCGATCTTCCTGGCCGAAGCCTTCACCCGTCCCAAGGTGATGAAGAGGCTGGCGAAGGTGGGATTCAACCAGTCTTACAGCTACTACACCTGGCGCAACGACAAGGCTGAACTGACGGAATACCTGACGGAGCTGACGAACGAAGACTGCCGCCACTACATGCGGCCGAACTTCTTCGTCAACACGCCCGACATCAACCCGGTCTTCCTGCAGACCTCTGGCCGTCCGGGGTTCCGCACGCGGGCCATTCTGGCCGCGAGCCTTGCGGGCAACTGGGGCCTTTATTCGGGGTTCGAGCTCTGCGAGGCAGCGCCGTTGCCCGGGCGCGAGGAATACCTCGACAGCGAGAAGTACGAGTTGCGCCACCGCGACTATGACGCGCCCGGTCACATCAAGGACGACGTCCGCCTGATCAACCGCGTCCGGCGCGAACAGCCGGCGATGCGCGACTTCACCAACCTGCAGTTCGAAGTGGCCAACGACAACCGCGTGCTGGCCTACGCGCGCCACGATGCCGAAACCGGCAACTTCGTCCTGTTCCACGTCCTGATCGACCCCTACGCCCCGGCCGAGTTCACCTTCGAGATTCCGCTCTGGAAGTTTGGGCTGGACGACAACGCCTCGATCGAGGTCGAGGATCTGGTCAAGGGCAACCGTTTCACCTGGCACGGCAAGTACCAGACCCTGCACCTCGACCCTGAGTCCCGTCCTTACGCAATTTGGCGCCTGATCGCGCCGGGAGAACCCCGCTGATGACTACCAAGACCGATATGCCCGCCGCCGACGCTACCGTTTTCGACTGGTACAAGGACGCGATCATCTACCAATTGCACGTCAAAGCGTTTCAGGACAGCAATGGGGACGGTATCGGCGATTTCGCTGGCCTGATGCAGCGGCTTGACTACGTGCAGGAGCTTGGGGTCAACACGATCTGGATCCTGCCGTTCTATCCGTCGCCCCTGCGCGATGACGGCTATGACATTGCGGAATTCAAAGAAGTAAACCCGCAATACGGCACAATGGACGATTTTCAGGCCTTCGTGGACGAGGCGCACCGCCGCGGGCTGAAAGTCGTAACCGAACTTGTTATCAACCACACCAGCGACCAGCACGACTGGTTCCAGCGTGCCCGCCGCGCGCCTAAAGGCAGTCCCGAGCGGGATTTCTACGTCTGGACCGACGATCCGACGCAGTGGATGGACAAGACTCGCGTCATCTTCAATGACACCCACGACAGCAACTGGTCTTGGGATCCGGTGGCGGAACAGTTCTACTGGCACCGCTTCTTCGACCACCAGCCCGACCTGAACTTCGACAACCCCAAGGTTCTGGAGGCGGTGCTGGACGTCATGCACTTCTGGCTGGACAAGGGCGTCGATGGGCTGCGGCTTGACGCGATCCCCTATCTGGTGGAACGCGACGGCACCAACAATGAGAACCTGCCCGAGACTCACGACATTCTTAAGGCCATTCGCGCTGACCTCGATCAGCATTACGAAAACCGGATGCTGCTGGCCGAGGCGAACCAGTGGCCCGAGGACACCCGCCCCTATTTTGGCGACGACGACGAATGTCACATGGGGTTCCACTTTCCCCTGATGCCGCGCATGTACATGGCCGTAGCACAGGAAGACCGTCACGCGATCACCGACATCATTCGGCAGACGCCGGAAATTCCCGAGAACTGCCAGTGGGCGATCTTCCTGCGTAACCATGATGAGCTGACGCTGGAAATGGTCACCGACCGCGAGCGGGACTACCTGTGGGACACCTACGCCGCCGACAAGCGCGCGCGGATCAACATGGGGATCCGCCGTCGTCTGGCGCCCCTGATGCAGAACGACCGGCGCAAGATCGAATTGCTGAACTCGCTGCTGATGTCGATGCCAGGCACACCAGTGCTGTATTACGGCGACGAGATCGGGATGGGCGACAACTACTACCTCGGCGACCGCGACGGTGTGCGCACGCCGATGCAGTGGTCTGCCGATCGCAACGCCGGCTTCAGTCGCGCTAGCCCACAGCGGCTCTATCTCCCGACAATTCAAGACGAGACCTACGGCTACCAAGCGATCAACGTCGAGGCTCAGCAAGCCTCGCCATCGTCCTACCTGCACTGGATCAAGCGGATGCTGGCGGTTCGGCTGAAGCACTCCACCTTTGGGCGGGGCGAGATCGACATCCTCTATCCGCAGAACCGCAAGATCCTGGCCTATATCCGCCGCACCGGCACGCTGGGCGAGGAAGGATCCGTCGCGATGCTTTGCGTCGCGAACCTGTCGCGGTCCGCGCAGGCGGCCGAACTGGATCTGTCCGCCTTTGCCGGTCGGGTCCCCGTGGAGCTGTCGGGTCAGTCCGCCTTTCCGCCGATCGGCGACCTGCCCTATCTGCTGACGCTGCCGGCCTACGGTTTTTACTGGTTCGAACTCGCCGACAGCGATCAGGCGCCGTCCTGGCACGCGCCGGTCGCAGGCACGCTGCCCGACTTCCTGACCCTGACGACCCGCGACGGGCGGCTGTCCACGGCGCTGGATGGGCGCGAAGGGCGCGACTTTGTCAAGTCCACCCTGCCGCAGTACCTGTCCCTGCAACGCTGGTTCGCCGGCAAAGGCGAGCGGACCGGTGCCGTGACCCTGCGCCAACTGGGCGAGCTGTCGGACGGCAAACATTTGCTGTCCATCGCCGACGTAGAGATCGGAGGCGACATGCAGTCCTATTTCCTCCCCCTCTCTGCCGTCTGGCGCGAAGAGGCGCTGACCCTCGGCCCGCGCCTGCCAAACACGCTGGCCAAGCTGCGGCGCACTAATCGTGTCGGCGCCCTGATGGACGGAGCGGTTGACGAGGAGATGAGCATCGCCATGCTGGACGCGATGCGCAGCGGTCAGGACATGACTCAGGGCGATGCCACCTTAAGGTTTACCCGGTCGGACCGGCTGGACGAGGTGGACACCGACACGGACGTACGCCTGCTACCGGGGGAGCAATCCAACGCCTCCATCGCCTTCGGCGACCAGATCGTCCTGAAGCTCTATCGCCGACTGCGCAGCGGTGTGCAGCCGGATATCGAGATCGCCCGCTTCCTAACGGATGAGACCGACTTCAAGAACGCCCCTGCGCTGCTGGGGACCGTGGACCTCACCGATGCCGACGGTGCCGTCACGACGCTGGCGGCGGCACTGGAGTTCGTGCGCAATCAAGGTGACGCCTGGGCCTTTATCACCGCAGCCCTCGACCGTGATTTGCAGGCGAGAGAGGTTCAGCCGGTCGAGGAGCAGGAAGGCACCCTCATGGGCGGAACACTTGATCTTGGCACCGTGCTGGGCAAGCGGACTGCTGAACTGCACCTCGCCCTCGGCAGCGGGTCCGGCGAATTTTCGAGCGAGCCGCTGACGCGCGACGACATCGCGGCGCTGGTCGACGAGACCGAGGCCGAGGTCGCGACGCTGATGAACAACCTGAGCGCCACCACCCTGACCGGCGACGCACAGACACTGGCGGATGATTTGCTGTCCCGCCGAGACGATATCGCCGGTCGCTTTGCCGCGTTGCGGGGCATGGACCCCTCTGGCGCGCGCATCCGCATCCATGGCGACTATCACTTGGGACAGGTGCTCGTGTCGCAGAACGATGTCATCCTGATCGACTTTGAGGGTGAACCGACCCGTCCTCTGCACGAGCGTCGCGTCAAGACCTCTCCCCTGCGCGACGTGGCGGGCATGTTGCGGTCCTTCGACTATGCGACGTGGGACGTGCTGCACCGGCGCGTCGATGCGGGATCAAACCGGGAATGGGTGCGTGACCAGATCATCGGCTGGCGCGACGCGACCTCTGCCGCGTTCCTCAGCGCTTATCGCAACACCATGGGCGACAGCCCCATACATCCTGGCACCAGTGACGTGGAACGCGCATTGCTCGACCTCTTCCTGATCCGCAAGGCGGCTTATGAAGTGGGATACGAACGTGCTATGCGGCCTGCGTGGATCGAAACGCCTCTGCATGGCCTCCTCGACATCCTGAACGGAAAGGACGCGGCATGATCGCCACATCTTTCGACGACCAGATGGAATCCATTTTGCGGGGCCGCCACGGCGACCCCTTCAGCTTCCTCGGCATGTCCGAGACGGACAAGACCGTGACCGTCAACGTCTTCGCCCCTGACGCAGGCGAGGTCTGGGTGACGGACGCCAAGGGGCGCGATGTCGCACAGTTGCAGAAGGTCCACGCGGAGGGGTTCTTCTCCTCCGTCATCCCCGGGAAGAAGAAGCGGTTCGATTACCGCCTGCGGATGCAAGCGGGCGACCACTCTTGGATCCGTGACGACCCCTACCGGTTCGGCCCTGTATTGGGAGAGCTGGACGAATACCTGCTGGGCGAAGGGCGTCACGAAGAGCTCTACACAAAGCTGGGTGCGCATCCGGTCCAGCACGAAGGGGTCGCGGGGACGACCTTTGCCGTCTGGGCGCCGAATGCCCGGCGTGTCAGCGTGGTCGGCACGTTCAATGCCTGGGACGGACGGCGGCACCCGATGCGGCGGCGCGGTGCCTCCGGCGTGTGGGAGTTGTTCATTCCCGAAGTCGCTCGCGGCGATACCTACAAGTACGAAATCCTTGGCGTTTACGGTCAGCTGCAACCGCTAAAATCCGATCCCGTCGGGTTCCACGCCGAACAGTCGCCGGGCACGGCGTCCATCGTCGAAGGCCGGGTCCGCCACACCTGGACGGACGATGGCTGGATGGCCGGTCGCCCGAAGGACCTGCGCGACAAGCCGGTCTCGATCTACGAGGTGCATCCCAGCAGCTGGCGGCGCGGCGACGGCGATACCATTCTCGACTATGCGACGATGGGCGATCTGCTGATCGACTACGTGACCGAGATGGGCTTTACCCACGTCGAATTCCTGCCGCTGTCCGAACATCCGTTCACCGGGTCATGGGGCTATCAGCCGATCGGCATGTACGCGCCCACCTCGCGTTTCGGCACGCCGGAACAGTTCGTGCAGATGGTCGACAAGCTGCACGGTGTCGACATCGGCGTCATCGTCGACTGGGTCCCGGCGCATTTTCCGTCCGACGCACACGGGCTGGCGCAGTTCGACGGCACTGCGCTTTATGAACATGCCGACCCGCGCCAGGGGTTTCACAAGGACTGGAACACCCTAATCTATAATTTCGGCCGCCGCGAGGTTGCAAATTTCTTGCGTTCATCAGCGATCTACTGGTTGAAGGACCTGCACGTCGACGCGCTGCGGGTCGATGCCGTAGCTTCAATGCTCTATCTCGACTATTCCCGCGACGATGGTGAGTGGATCCCCAATGCCTACGGTGGGCGCGAGAACCTCGATGCCATCGATTTCCTGCGCGGCACGAATGCACAAGTAGAACAGGTCACGTCGGGGGCCGCGACGATTGCCGAGGAAAGCACCGCCTTCCCGGGTGTCAGCCGCCCGGCCAACGAGGGCGGGCTGGGATTTGCCTTCAAATGGAACATGGGCTGGATGCACGACACGCTGCAGTATATGTCCGAGGATCCGATCAACCGGAAGTACTACCACGACAAGATGACATTCGGGCTGGTCTATGCGTTTTCAGAAAACTTTGTCTTGCCGCTCAGCCATGACGAGGTCGTCCACGGCAAGGGCTCGATGCTGGGCAAGATGCCTGGCGACCGCTGGCAGCAGTTCGCCAACCTACGGGCCTACTATGGCTTTATGTGGGGGCATCCGGGAAAGAAGCTGCTCTTCATGGGCGGCGAATTCGGGCAAGAGCGGGAGTGGAACCACGACCGCAGCCTTGATTGGCACCTCCTGGACGATCCGGCCCACGACGGCGTGCGCCGCCTGATCGCAGACCTGAACGCGCTGTATCGCCGCGAAGGTTCCCTGCATGAGCGCGACTGCGACCCTGCCGGCTTTCAATGGATCGACGGCGGCAACAAGGACGACAATGTCTTCAGTTTCATCCGTTTCGGACACGAGGGTACTGAACCGATCATCGCGATCTGCAACATGGCGCCGGTCGTGCGCGAGCAGTACGACACCGGCGTGCCCTCGTCCGGTGTTTGGCGGGAGGTTCTGAACACCGATGCCTCCGGATACGGCGGAAGCGGCGCAGGAAACCCTGTTCCTTTGCCTACCGTTGATGAGGAAATGCACGGTCAGCCCGCGCGGATCTGCGTGACACTTCCGCCTCTGGCGACCGTATTCCTGAAAGGAACTTCTTTATCATCGTAAGTGTTAGAATTGTAATACGGCACGCTATAATCAGGCAGCCGACGTGGATTACATATTTATGCGGGATCAGAGATGAGCGCTGCTGGGGAAATCAGGTTCGACAGGATTATTATGGTCGAAAGCGATCTACAGGTCGCCTCCTGGCTGGCAGGCACCCTGCGTGAATTAGAACTGAATGTCGACGGTGTCTACCACGATGCTGAAAGCGCCTTAGCCACCTTTCACGGGCTGAATTTCAGTTTGTACCATCCCCTCATTATTCTGGACGGTGATCTGGGTCGTGGCGGCTCCGAGGTCACTGCCCGTTTTCTGGCCAATAAGGGGGTCTGTTTCATCCTACATACCAACCGCGAGTTGGAATTCGATAGCGGCTTCCGCAACATGATGTTTTCGGTTCTGCCTAAATCCAAGAACAAGATCAGCCTTATCTCTGCGTTGGAGCAATTATGACGTCCGGTTTGAAACCAAATCGTCGGCTGGAAAAAGCGTAAAAAAAATGTGGCTGGATTCGAATCTTAATATAATTTTGGCGTCAATGGGAAAACTGTTGTGCGTCAGCATGTTGTCTCTCGTCTTTCGATGCCAGACACAACTGAGCAAACAGAGCCATCGTGGAAGGAGAGCATCGAGATGTCGATCCTAGATACGGTCGGCGCAGAAATGCGCCACGATGGCCCGCTGACACGCCACCCGCTCGTCGGCAGTGGGGAAGTGTACCTCGTTCATCGGCAATCACAGGATGCGGTTGGTCAGACGACAGGCAAGCAGCTGGAAGCCAAAGGCCCTGGCACGGCTGTCCATTATCGAGCTGTCCGGCTGGCGGCCTGTGCCGACGGCGGTGCGTCGTGACGGGTCGGCTGATCGTAGTGTCCAACCGGGTGCCGTCTGATGGCCCTCCCTCCGGCGGTCTGGTCGTAGCGCTGCATGATTGTTTGAACGAGGATGGTGGCATCTGGTACGGTACTTCAGGGCAGATAGCAGAATTAGAGAATGATGAATTTCGCGATGTGCCCGGTGACGGCTACGACATGCGGACTTTTGATCTGACGCAAGAGGAACACGATGGCTATTACTTAGGATACGCCAATTCCGTCCTGTGGCCGCTGTGTCATCGCCGGGCAGATCTGATGGCCCTGAACGCCGGCGACTTCGAAACCTACATGGGTGTCAACCGCCGTCTGGCACGTATGATGGCCGAACATCTGCAGCCGGACGATATGGTCTGGATCCACGACTATCACTTTTTGCCTCTGGCCGCCTGCCTGCGCGACGAAGGCGTGGAAGCAACCCTTGGCTACTTTCATCACATCCCGTTTCCGGCTGTGCATGACTTGATGGCCTTGCCAGAACACGGCATTTTTCCGGAGTGGATCTCAAGTTTTGACCTTGTCGGACTGCAGACCCAACGCGATGTGGCGGCCGCACTGGAAATGTATCGCGGCCTTGTTGGCGCAGAGCATCTGCGCGTGGGTCGCTGCAGTACCGCGACCGTCATTTCGAAATTCGCAGTTTTCCCATTGGGATCGACGTCCAATCCTTTGGTGAAGTGGCGGGCCGTCAGGACGGGCGGAAACTATTAAATCTGGCGACCGGCGAACGACTGGTTATGGGCGTTGACCGGCTGGATTATTCCAAGGGGCTGGACAACCGGATGAGAGCCTTCGGTGCTTATCTGGAGATATGCGAAGAAAGCGATCCGCGTGCGTCTTTGTTGCAAATTGCACCGCCCACCCGTGAAGAGGTCACGGCCTATCAGAACATCCGAAATGAATTGGAACGCATCTCCGGTCAGGTCAACGGTCTGTATTCCGATCTGAACTGGACACCGATCCGTTACATCCACCGTGCGATCCCGCGCGACACGCTGGCCTCGCTTTACCGGGCGGCGGACGTCGGCTTTGTCACGCCGTTCTGCGACGGCATGAATCTCGTTGCAAAGGAATACGTGGCAGCACAGTCTCCCTACAATCCAGGCGTCCTGATCCTCTCGCAGTTCGCGGGCGCTGCAGAGGCCATGACCTCGGCCCTGATTGTAAACCCCTACGATATCGATGAAATGGCCCAAGCCCTGCGCACCGCTTTGGCCATGCCTCTGGAGGAACGCCGCGAACGTCATCAAGAACTGGTCGAAACGGTGCGGCACGACGACATCGGTCACTGGACGGAAACGTACCTCGCGACGATGTCGAGGCTCGCACAGACGGCGTAATAGGCTGTCTTTATGCAGTCGGGAGTGGGCATTACGCCGTCAATAAGCCCCGAAAGTGCCGGATCAGACAATGAAAGCAACACGCGACTGGCTGGAAGGACGACTGATCGCGTAACAATGGCGGCGTACTGACGCAACGCTGTATTACTAAGTGGAAAATGGAATTTTAGTTTATTTCACTTTTACCTGAAATGAGGCGATCACACTGAAAGGCAAGGAATTCGATGGCAAGCTCATGTCTCAAGTTGAGAGTGGCACGACGACGAAAGTCTGCAAGGTTCTGACTTTCCTCCAGTGCAATATGGTCACTATTCAAATTACGCAATTCTTGCAGTGCTACAAACCATTCAGGGTAACCAATTTCTAACCTATCTAAATCAGCTATTTTCGACCGAATCCGATCGTGGGCTTGAAGTGCAGTGATTGCTTCCGCTTCAGCATTTCCAGCACCTGTCGCACCCAACCCTACACGTGCCAAATGAGGGTAGAATATCCTCTCCTTGGCATCCATATTTACGCTCAAATAAAACATCAGACCGCGCCAGACCGCTGCTAACGTTGAAATTTCAGTAATATCTATTTCTTCTAACGCATCAAACAGGCGCCGTTGATGATTGTTAATCTGTCGGATGTTATTTGCGATATCCACGTATTAATTCCAATCTTTCCTTACTTCCAGTTTACTCTCGTTAAGACGTCAAGAGCCGATTGAACCCCTGCAATGACGTTTGGTACAGTCTTTTACGGAGTCCTGAATGTTTCTTCCTCAGGTGCGATCCATATTGATTTGAGATTTTCATAAGCGAAATGACCTTGGGAAAATCATGATGTCGATGGACCTATTCTGCGCCAGTCTCATAGAGGTGGATGACCGCATCCTCCATAACGCCTCCAACATATTCGAAGGGCTCCCCAGCCTTGGCGAAATCGACAATGCTGAGCTGGGGGAAAACAAAGTATTTTGCCGCGACATTCTCTTGTTGGGCGCAAAAGATGACCCGCTTGATGCCCGCGAAGCGCATGGCCGACAGGCACATCTCGCAGGGCTGGAGCGACGAGACCAATGTGCAATCCGACAGTTCCTCGCGAACGAGGCGCTGCGTGATGGCTGAAATGACGACCATTTCCCCATGGAGGGTCGGATCGTTGCAGGCGTTTAAGATCCAGTCCTGACAGACGATGGCCGCGGCGATCCCGGTTCGGTTCTGGTCATGCGAGGCGCTCAGCGCACGATCAACAACGCCTTGTACGGCTTGGCGTTCAGTGGCCGATAATCGACTATCTTTCCTTATATCAGGCATCCGACGCCCCTCCCTGTCCTTATAAAACAATTACGATCGATCCGCACATAGTCCTCTCGGCTACGACCAGACGGCGTTGTAAGTGTGTTGACCTCAGTTTAACGTAAAGCTGCGGCAGCCAGTCACGGTGCAGAGCTACTTAGTTTTTTTGCCAGGTTTAGCCGCAGCCGGCGGATCCTGTGCTTCAGGCTCCGTCCCAGCGGCCGTCGTGGCACCATCTGACTCCATCTGGGCTTCATGCCAAAATCGATCCGCGTCGCCCTCCGGGCGGCCAGCGGCTTCCCACAAAGCGTAAGCCCGTTCCTCGATTTCTTGTTGTCTGGTGGCATCCATATCAACGGTCCTTCTATGCTGTTTGAAGTATCGATTTCATTACCAATATGGATGACCCGGGTTCCAGCGTGATTTAACTGCTTTGATGTGCGCCGATTTTTGCGACACTAATTAACGCAACGGCGTGGAGCCTTTTGCGCCAGAACGTCTCAGGGTTAATGATTCAAAGAATATACTGTCGAACTGTCGTGCTGTCTGACCTCGTCGATTTGCGGTCGATTGTCGCGGTCTTGGGCAGTGAGCGTAGGCTTGCATTTGTTTTTGACGACAGCCGTCCTGTTCCGTCAGAATGTGGGGCAAGACATTTCAACCGGTGTGAGGCTGCACTTGAAGCTCAGGACGATTTCGACGTCGCAGAGGATACTGCTCATTGTCGGCGCAGCGATGCTACTGCCTGCCGTTGTCATTGTCGCCTTTCTGTTCAGGCAGTCGTCGCAGCGCGAAGTCGGTCGGGTGGAAGCCTCGGCCCTCGCCACCGCCGAGACACTCGGTCCTGCTCTCGGACGCGCGGTGGCAAGCGGATATCTCTGCGCTGAAGGTCCTGTCGACGTCACGGTACTTCGGTGACGGCAATATCGTGGCGGGGGCCGATCGGGCCCGGGATGCGATAGCACTCGTGCCGGGCTGGACTGCGATCACACTCAGCAACCAGGTCACCGGCGAGACGCTCTTTCAGGAAACGGCGACCGGGTTTGTGGCAGGTGTTGTGACTGAACCACCGTCAACAGATGCATCTGACGAAGCCGCAGCTGGTCAGGTCATCCGCGCAGGCCAGTTTTGTCCGTGTGTGGTTATGGAGGTGCCGGTCCCCGGAAAGCCGAGTCTGTCTCTCATCGTCTATGTCGATCCGCAGGTTTATCAGGACAGATTGATGGAGCAACTGCCGGACGATGCTGTTGGAGCAATCGTCGATCGAAACGGAAATTTCATAGCACGCTCTCTGGATTTTGTAGAACGCGTGGGTACGCCCGGCACCTCCTATGTTCTGCAGGCTGTCGCAGCAGCCGGTACTGGCATCTACCAAGGCGTTACCTTCGAAGGCCTGACAAACTATTCGGCTTATGCCACGTCCGCGCTGACGGGTTGGTCCGCTCATGTGGCGGTAAACAAGGCCCTGATCGATCAACCCCGTTCGCGGGGCGTGTCGGCCCTTATTGTCGGAGCTCTGACCGCGATCCTAATCGGCGCGGGTCTGCCGACATATGTCATCAAGGATCTTGATACGCGGCGCGCGGAAGACCGACGCATGATGGAGTTGCAACGCTCCGAAGCGATGTCGCAGTTCACGGCCACCATCGTCCACGATTTCCGGAATATCCTGTCTGCCATGCAGTCCGGCCTTCGCATGATTGTCCGGAAAACTGATAACCTGGAGATCGTGCAGTACGCCCGCTTGATCGAAGGTGCGGTCGAACGTGGCACCAAGCTCAGCAATCGCCTCCTCAGCTTTGCGAAGGAAGATGGTGCGGAAATCGCACCGGTGGGCTTGCGCGAACTCTGCGATGACATGGCCTATCTGCTGCAACAGGCGGCGGGACCTCAGGTCGAGGTGGATGTGCAGATCTCGGAAGGGTCGCTGACGGCGCAAGTCAACCGCGATCAGCTTGAACTGGCTTTGGTCAATCTCGTTGTGAACGCCCGCGATGCAATGCACGGTAGCGGCAGGATCGTCATCGCAGCGTCCCAGCGCGGCTCCGACATCGAGATTAGTGTGACCGACACCGGGCCAGGAATCCCAGCCGAACTTAGATCAGATTTGTTCAAACCATTCTTTACGACCAAAGCCGGCAATGGGGGGACAGGACTGGGCCTTGCCCAAGTGGCGGGCATGGCCTCGCAGGCCAAAGGGGCTGTCTCCATTGAGGATGCTCCCGGCGGCGGTGCAGAGTTTCTCATCCGCCTGCCTTGCGCCGAAGCGGACAGCACTGTCAGTGCGAAATTCACATGAGAGCGGGCAGCCCTCGCGGATGTTCGCATCTCCAGTCAGTTTGTATTCCTACCCCGACAATATCCAAGCCTTGTCAGTCTGCGGTGACGTTTCAACACAGGTTTTGCTTTTTTTGTTGACGGATCTCGCGTCGCCCTTACTTTTTGAAATCTTAATTATTTGTGAAGTCCCGGACCATGCCCATCTCGACATTACCCGCCGTACTGGTTGTAGAAGACGAACCTCTGATCCGCATGGACGCGATCGACATCATCACCGAGCCCGGGTTCCGGACATATGAGGCCAAATCCGCGGACGAGACCATCGCGCTGATGAACCAACATACCGATATCGGGATCCTGTTTACTGACGTCGAAATGCCCGGCTCCATGGACGGGCTGAAGCTCGCCGCTTACATCCGCGACAGATGGCCACCCGTTGTCATCATTATCGCCTCCGGGGCCACGCATATCGATGCGATCGACATCCCCGTGGGATCGTTGTTTTTCCAAAAACCGTATCCGAGCCGCATGATCTCTCAAGCCTTGCAAGATATCGCGGCCGCTATGAGCAACGCTCAGCATGCTGAACAGGCTGGCGACGTGACTTTAAAACTGGTTTAGTCTAGCGTCCCTGCAAACTGCCCAAGTCCAGCTGAATACGTCAGGAATTGCCAATGGAACGACAGAGTCATAGTGCGTTCCTGGCCCGTTTTTCGCGATTGCTGGATCTTACAGCTTCTGAGCGCGAGACTTTGGAAGACCTCGAGGCGCGACCCGAGCAACGCCTGAATTACGTTCCGGTCTTCGATGCCGAACGACCGGATGACCGCATTGCGATCCTGCGTTCTGGCTGGTCTGCCGTCCGTGTCCGGACCGACCCAGACAGAATAACGATCACGCAGATCTATATGGCGGGAGATGTGATCGGATTGAGTGAATTAGGGGTTGGCACCCCGCCTCATGAGACCACGATGCAGACGGATGGATCGGTGGCTCTGTTAAGCAGGCCCCAAGCTCTTTGCCCTTGCATCAACGCATCCTCGTCTCTTTGAGGCGTTGTTGTCGCTCGGCAGCATCGACACCGTTGTCCTGCTTGACCGCATGCATGCCATTACACGTCTCACCGCGGAAGACCGGCTGTTACATTTCATTATGTCGCTGAAGGCGAAGATAGATCATTGCAGCCTGCAGGAATCAGATCGGATTTTGCTACCATTCTCGCAAAAAGAAATCGGCGACGCGTTGGGCCTGACGCCAATCTACGTAAATCGCTTGCTAAAACGCCTGGAAAAATCCGGCGATTTGACGCGATCGCGCCCCTATGTTCGCCTTAATAATCGGAAGACGTGGGAGGAGCGGCTTAACTTCCGCAATCGCTATGCAGAATTCGATGTGAATTTAATCAATGCATCTTAACAGTTCATGCATTAAATGCTTTGGGCTTTCATCATGGATCTCCACTAGAAAGACGCGTTGCGACGGTGGCACCCATTGGTTTCGGACATGCTGTTCGAGACAATGTCGAAAAAAGTAATCTTTTACAATACTGCGCGACACTGCGGCCTCACCTCATGCCGGCATTTGCATTACTGACTATAGCAGCCAGAGAATAACCCCTGTCGCGAGAGCGCCAAGAGTAAGGACACAGGCGAGGAAGGTCATGTAACGATATGATTGAGCTTCAACGTCATGATCTTTCATACGGCGCTGAGCTTTGCGGCATTTGAAAACGGCAGACCAGAATATGAGCAGCGCGGCAAAAATGAACACCTCCGCCACACTTCTGGCAAGAACGGGATAGTCAGTGTCTTTGAATACGGCCTTCAAGCCAAGGGCCAGAGCAATGCAGGCCATGCCCGTACGCATCCACCCCGCAAACGTTCGCTCATTGGCTAACACGGTGCGGTCTTCTGCCCATGCCGTACGGGTATCAGCCAGTTCTATCGAATCCGGGTCGTCGGACAGATCCGTATCTGGCATCGTCAAGCTTCTTATCGAATTACGACGCGGACGGATCCAGAACTCCCTTTGTCCCTCCGACATGATTGAGCATGTTTGGGTCACCCAGCGGTTTGTTCGTCCCGATGACGCTCAATGTTGAATTAGTCTCAAGAACAACCCATTGCACATCTTCGATGCGGCTGTAGCCGGCCTCGCGAACGGCGGCATGGATTTCAGCTTCGGTCAATCTCTCCTTGCGCAATGCGTCTGCAAGAATCTGGCCCCGATGAAGCAACAACGTCGGCTCCGATTTAACGATCTTTGTTACCTTATCAGAGTGAATCATGATCTTGGTGAGACCCCATTGCAGCACCAGAAGCGTGTAAACGGCCGCCGCGCTTTCCAGCACAGTGACATCCGCCAACAGCACACCCGACGCCATCAACGAGCCGATGGCCACGGTGACGATCCAGTCAAAATTGTTCATCTGCGACGTCGAACGCTTACCGAACAACCGAACGGCCGCGACGACTGTGAGATACATGATCGCTGCGGCACAGACGGTGCGCAGCAATCCGCCCACACCGTCATACAAGAGAGGGTCATCAAACATCGTTTTTCCCGCTTTCTCGACGAGTTTAGGGGTCGCTGCAGTCGGCCAAAATTTTTTACACGCGATAGAGTAAAATGCCCGCCGCGGAGGGGCTCTCAGCTTTGTGCTCGGGCTGAGCGTCGAATTGATCGAAGGGCCACAGGTGTCGCCGCCCTTCGATTTGAAACAATTACTTTTCTACAGGTCTCTTACATCTGTTCTTTTTGCGCACCGCTGTGCTTGCGTGCCTTGCCGAGGTCGGGCTTCTGACCCAGGGGTTCGGGAGGCTTCACAACAGAGAATTCGCCTCTGCCATCGAGAGACGGCCCGCTCGTCCAACGACCTTCCGGTGTCTCCTCGTCGAGCGAGGTGTTGAGGAAATAATAGCTGTGCTGGGTGGCCTCATGGGATTCAGGCGTGGAGTTCGGAATTGGCAGCATGGCCGGCATGCCGCCCAGTTCTTCGATGACAGCCAGCCACTGCTGCTGGTGCATCGTGTCCCGGGCAATCAGGAAGGACAACATGTCCTTCATGCCCTTGTCTTCGGTCATGTTGTAAAGGCGGCTCGCAAGCACGCGTCCAGAACCTTCGGCCATAGCATTAGCTGTCATGTCGGCGGCGAGGTTGCCCGTCGCATATACGTGGCTCATGTCAAATGCGACACCGTTGGCATCGACCGGCATGGCAGACAGACCTGATGACAGAATGTGGCGCGGATTCATGCCCCCCATGATCGCATTTACGATCGGGTCTTTGGCAGCATCCTCCTGTGCAGTCACCGGCGCGCCGTCGAGATTGAGCGCAACAGCATGGCCGAGGAACTCGATGTGGCTCAGTTCCTCCGTGGCGGTCATCATCAACAGATCCCGGTACTTGCTGTCGCCACGCGCGCCCATGGCCTGGAAGAAGTACTGCATTGCCACGCGGATTTCGCCTTCGATACCCCCGATGGCTTGCTGAAGATATTTGGCAAACTGCGGGTCCGGCGTGTCGACCTTGACGTCGTACTGAAGCTTTCCGGAATGATGAAACATCGTTCTACCTTTCGGGCGAGATAAAATTGCACGCACATGATTGCACATGTTGGTGAACGGAAGTTCCGATCGTTGGTTCCCCTTAAATTGCAAAGGTCAGACAACGGGTTGGGAATATAAAGAATAGGCGCTCTGCAATGGAACCGAGCCAGTTTACTTTTTGTTAATCCGTCTGTCGAAAGTTATGCAAATTATCCTGACCATCTTGAAGGAACGATTTTTCAGTCACGGCGTTTCAAATCTGGAAAGTTTGCAAAGGCTTCTGAATTTTGACTTGGATCCGAAGGAGAATGTCCGATGGCCACGACAGTTGGCAACGAAGGCGACTTCAACAGTCTTATCACAGACCTCGTTTATCTGGAGCGGGATGCCATCGCTGCATACGACTCCACAATCAGTCATCTCTCTGATGCGTCTTTCAAAAGTCAGGTGGCGCAGTTCAAGGACGATCACCTGCAGCATCTTGAAGTCCTCAAAGAAATTGCCGATGAATCGGGTGCGGTCGCTCCCATTGAAGGCGACATGAAACAGATGCTGACAACCGGCAAGGTCGCCTTGGCGAGCCTTATGGGAGATGGCGCCATTCTCAAGGCGATGAAGACCAACGAAGATGACACCGTAACAGCCTACGAACGTGCGTCGACACACGACGATGCGAACCCTCGGTCCAAAGCCTTCTTTGAAAAGGCGCTGGCCGATGAACAGCGTCATCGTGATTGGATGCAAAGGACGGCTGAGAGCGTGTGACGATGAAAAATCAGCAGAGTAGAGATTTTCACTTTGAGCGCTCAGTTGACAAGCATGGGACACTTCGCCACTCTCAGCGGCGGTTTAGGCAATCAGAGTTTGGTTTCAGACCCTGAACGGGATCCGGTGGTCGCCGTCGACCACCGGATTCTTTAGCCTGAACTTTAGCTTTATAGTTTGGAACGTGCACCAAAGTAGAGCAATTGCGTTGGCGCCGCCGCTCTCTACATAAGTAGTTCACGCTGAACAACACGATCCGGCGACAAGTTAGCAGTTTGCCGGCCTGATCCTGTCCGTTGCGGCGGCGCATAATGCGGTCAGGATGAGGGACAACAAAGCCCTGAGGTGGGCCAGGATCTTGCGGATGTTGTGGCCGCAACCACAGAGCACGGCGAAGACCGCATCGCCGAACGTCCCCTTGAGCGGGCATCGCGACAGACGTCCGTCAGTTTTCATGTGTCCAATCTCTGGTTCTATGGCGCTGCGCCGCCTCAGCAGTGTCTTCAACTTTGGCGTCAGGCCCCGGCGCGTGCCGCTGATCAGCACTTTTGTCGTCGATACACCGTGGCCGCGATAGCCGCGGTCCACGACGGCCAGATCCGGAGACCGACCGGTCAGGATCGCGACCTGCTCCGGGGCTTCGGGCAAAGTATGCCCATCGTAGGGATTGCCCGGCAGGGCGCGCATGCCGACGACGAAGCCCTCGTCGATGGTAGTGGCCAGGCTGACCTTGGTCCCGAACTCATAGCGCTTGCGGGCCTTGCCTTTGGAGATGCAGTCGACCTCGGGTTCATGCAGGGCGTAAATCTTGCCATGGCTCTTTGGGTTCTGATGCAGCAGGCGACTGACGAGCACGAGGGTGTCCAGAGCACGCTCACGGAAGGCGCCACCCGGAATTTTCTCGAGCTGACGGCGGATGTCGCGCAGGATGCGGCCGGTGTAGCCCTTCAACTTTTTCAGGGCTTTGCGCATGCGCTTGAATTGCCGGGCGTGGGCGTAGCGCCCGATCTGCATTGCGAGGCGGGGTGCCAGTCGATTGTAGTTCTGCCGCAGCGTGATCTCGCCTTCTTGGGCCAAGGCCACAAGCTGGCGACGTGCCTTTTCATACAGGCGCGCATCCGTTGGATGCGCGATGTTCTTCTCCATCACCGTCGTGTCCACGGCAATGCGCGCGAGACTGCGATCCTCCACGGCCCCGGACGTGACCCCAGCTTCAATCGTCTTGGTCAGCAGCCACTCGGCCCCTTCCTCTCCGATCAGCTGACGCCAGCGGGTCAAGCAGGACGGATCGACAGGGGGGCGGTGCTGGAAGAATGTCTCACCGGTGAAGTGCTGGTAGTAAGGGTTCTCGACCCATCGGGCGACGACGGCGTCGTCGGACAGACGATAGGCATGTTGGAGATACAGCAGCCCCGCGACCAGGCGCGGCGATGTTGCTGGCCGCCCTGTCGTGGCGGGAAAGAAACTGGCCCATTCGGTTTCGAAGAACTCCCAGTCAATCAGCTTTTCCAGTTTCGCCAATGCGTGGCGAAGATCGATCATCTCAGTCAGGCGGGGACGCAGGAGATCGTCCTGCTCGTCAGTGCGGGGATGAGGCTTCATCTCGGCTCCGGAATTTGCAAGGTTTCGCGACCCAGCATACGAAACCCTGCAATTATCTGCCACAGTTTTTACGAAATCTACGAGCAAAATCATACGCTTGTGACTTATTCAGGGCGAACTAAGTAACAGCCGGTTGTCCTGCTAATCGTGGTGAAGGAATGAGATATGGTTGAATTCAGACTTCCCAAAAACTCCCGGATGGTGACGGGCAAGACGTGGCCAAAGCCCGTGGGGGCCACACACTGTAAGAAGCTGTCCATCTACCGCTGGAATCCCGATGATGGTCAAAATCCCCGGTTGGATACATTTTTTGTAGATCTGGATACCTGTGGCCCGATGGTTCTGGATGCCTTGATCAAAATCAAGAATGACATCGACCCCACCCTGACGTTCCGACGATCCTGCCGGGAGGGCATTTGCGGCTCCTGTTCGATGAATATCAACGGCGTCAATACCCTGGCCTGTATCGCCGGCCTTGATGAGACTAACGGATGATCTGGAGGATCCGTTCAAACTGTATCGGTGCCACACCATCATGAACTGCGCCAAAACCTGCCCAAAGGGGCTGAACCCTGCGAAGGCAATTGCGGAAATCAAACAGATGATGGTCGAGCGCATTGTTTAAGTGAAGCTTGGGAATGGGTGACGCGGACGGGCTCATTTTTTGTGACGGTCCACAATGCAATATGAGTGCGCAGCGCGGTGACAGACTTGAAAGCAGACAATGCGAAGCCATGTTTTATTCTGTTCAGAACCATTGGCCCATGGTGGTTCTTGAATGGCGCATCACACGTCCATACGAACCAATATCGGTTGGGACTGGGTCGTGTGATGCGTGTTTTGACGGGGACTCAAAAGCACCGGATCGGGCCCGTCGGGTTATCCGATGACCATTACGACTTCCTATGCAATGTCGTCCCCACGTCACGGACTTCATCCTGTGAGCCAATCAGCCGCGCTCCTCGATCATAGGTAAGGTAGCGCCACAACCATTGCATTGAGACCAGAAAGCGATGCTGAAACCCCACCAGCAAATATATGTGAATCACAGCCCATGCCAGCCATGCCAGCCATCCTTTCACTTTGAACCCACCATTTTCGAAGACAGCAGCATGGCGACCCACGATGGCGGTATTGCCTCGGCTCTCGTAATGGAATGGCTTTAGCGGTTCTCCTGACAGAATTCTGGCTGCAAGTCCGCGGCCAAGATGCGTGCCCTGCTGCTTGGCAACCTGAGCCAGACCCGGCAAGGACGTCCCGTCTTCTCTTATGAAAGCTGCGGCATCACCCAATGCAAAGATATCGTCATGGCCCGTGACGGCTAGCGTGTCGTCGACGACAATCCGGCCGACGCGGTCAGTGTCTCCCAATTGTCGTGCAAGTGGCGAGGCAGCCACCCCTGCCGCCCAGACAACCAGGCCCACCGGTTCCTCTCGGTCGCCTACCTGAATTTTGCACGGTCCTATATCTTTGACCGTTTCTCCCGTACGAACCAGGACCCCCAGACTTTCAAGACGCTCTTTCGCATAAGCCGAAAGACTTTCATCGAAAGCCGATAGCAGCCGGGGCCCTGCCTCGATTAGCGTAATCGTTGTTGCCGCCGGATCGATGACCCGAAAGTCCCGGGCCAGAGTATACCGGCTGAGTTCAGCGATGGCGCCAGCCAACTCGACGCCGGTAGGGCCACCGCCGATGATTGCGAAGCTCAGGAGGCGATGCCGCTCTTTCGGGTCAGATGCACGTTCAGCCTGTTCGAACTTCAAGAGAACCTGGGAGCGGATATGTCGCGCATCATCGATCGTTTTCAGACCCGGTGCCCACAACTCCCAGTTATCATGTCCAAAGTAACTTTGTCCGGCTCCGGAGGCCAAAACGAGACGACCGTATGCCACGCTCTCTCCCGTGATCAGACGTACCTTTCGCGCAGCGGTATCAATCTGATCAACATCACCTAGCAGAACTTTAACCGATCTGTATCTCCGCAGTATCCTGCGGATCGGCTCGGCGATATCGGGGGCTGAAAGTGCGGCCGTGGCAACCTGGTAAAGAAGCGGCTGGAACAGGTGATGATTGCGGCGGTCGATGATCGTCGTCTCAACGCCGGCCTTGCCAAGCTCGCGTGCAACCTCAAGTCCCGCAAAACCGGCACCGATGATGACAACGCCTGCCCGAGGCTCGAGCGACAGATTGGGCTCGCAATCAGATTTGTCGGTTTTCACATCGTTTTCCTGCTTTACCGGGTCAGTAGGTGCCTGGAGGATCGCTTGCCGGAAACGATTCATCCGAGCGCTCGTCTTCCTGCGTCCACGATGGAGGCGGATCGCGCATCTCATCTGGCCCTGCATTTCTCACACGCCTGTTAGTTGGATTCGCGGCAAGCTGTCTTGTTCGAGTGGCGTCACGAAAATACAGCACTGTGGCCAGCAAGCTGAAGATTGTGGCCCCGATGGCGATAGGTAAATTATTGCGGCGCATGATGTCACCCTCATGAATAGTATAGGATGCAACATGCCAATTCCTGAGGAGTTCCCTGGGCAACTGGAATCGGCCTGAAGCAGGATTCTGCCACTCTTATTGAATGGAACCAATTTTTATCTCACGACGTTCAGGTTCAAATATTCTTAATAGGTGACATGATGCCCAACGATGTTCGCCATGTTCTGCATACGATCCATGCGGCGACCAACGACGTGCTGGCAGGTTATGAGACCATGCTGGACCGTGCCGACCCTGATATATTACCTATCATCGAAGACCTCAGTAACTTGCATCGTTGTCATGCCATGGAACAGGAAGATGCGCTGCAGGGACTTCAGGATACGGGTGATGGCGACGCAACGGTCCGGGGGACCGTTAACAAAGCAGTGGTCACACTGCGGGATTGGGTTGCTGGACTTGATGCCGATGCCCTGCCGGCCGTCCGTGAGGACGAAGAGGCCCTCATGGACATCTATGACAAATCTCTTGCGGAATGGACCGTAGATGGACACTTCGACATTTCCGAGTTTCTGACGCGACAGTATCACGAAATCAAAGAACAGATTTCCGGACTCCTGACAGGTAAAGCCTGAAGCACGACGTCCCGATGCCAACCAATAAACTGTTTAAATAAGTTCGGCCTTCGTGCCTACTAATTAGCATGCTTGCTTACAGTCTGTTTGATGCCACGAAAGGATCCACTATGGCTCAGCGCGCACTTTGGAAAGGTCAGCTTCGCCTGTCCCTCGTCTCGATCCCGGTCGAACTCTACGCAGCACATAATTCTTCGGCGCGCGTGTCCTTTCGACAGATACACAAGCCAAGCGGCAAGCGGGTGCAGTATTCCAAGACCGTGTCAGGGGTCGGTCCTGTCAAATCTGAGGATATCGTCAAAGGCTATGAGATCGACGGCAACTATATCTTGCTGGATCCCGAAGAAATCGACGCCATTAAGCTCGAGACAAAGAAGACCCTGGAGCTGGTTCAGTTCGTGGGTGCTCACGAGATATCGCCACTTTATTTCGACAAACCTTACTACCTCGTTCCGACCGACGATCTGGCTGAGGACGCCTACCGCGTCGTGCGTGACGCCCTGCGGAGCAGTCAGAAAGTGGGATTGGGGCAGATGACGATGCGGGGTAAAGAATATCTCGTGGCCATCAAACCCTGCGGTGACGGTCTGCTTTTGGAAACGCTCTACTATGCTGACGAACTGCGTGAGAGTGAGCCGATGTTCTCGTCCATCGAGGACAAGAAGGCCGACACGGAATTGCTCGATCTGGCGACGGCGTTGATCGAGAAGAAGACGGCACCCTTCGATGCTGATAACTTCACCGACCATTATGCCGAGGCGATGACTGCACTGATCACAGCAAAGAAGAAAAACCGCAAAACGCCCCGGGTCAGCGCTGGCGAAGAGGACCGGCCTACAGGCGAGAACGTTGTCGATCTGATGTCTGCGCTCAAACAAAGTCTTGGCAGCACGAAGAAGGCACCGGAGAAGAAACCTGCCGCAAAGACCCCTGCGAAGAAACTCGTAGCAAAGACACCCGCGAAGGCTGGTAAGAAGGCGTCCTGACGTGGCGCCAGCAAATAGCACCTCCGGCCGCGATCTTGCGGAGTATAACGCGAAGCGGGATTTTACCCGCACCTCAGAGCCGTCAGGACAAGCAGGTGCCCGAAGCGGCGGGCTTCGGTTCCTGGTTCAGAAACATGACGCCACCCGGCTGCACTACGATTTCAGGCTCGAATGGAACGGGGTTTTGCTCAGTTGGGCCGTAACCCGTGGTCCGAGCGCGAACCCGCGTGAAAAACGTCTGGCGGTCCGCACCGAGGACCACCCGCTGAACTATGCAGACTTCGAAGGCACGATCCCGAAGAGGGAATACGGCGGCGGCACGGTCATGCTCTGGGATGAAGGGACATGGCTCCCAAAAGGAAACGTGGCTGCAGAATTAGAGGCTGGCAACCTCAAGGTGGTCGTGCAGGGACGCCGGATGCGAGGCGCCTGGGCCCTCGTCCGGATGAAGCCACGCAAAGCGGAAAAGCGCGAGAACTGGCTCCTCATCAAGGAACGTGATGAACTGGCGACAGAAGACGCCGATGGACTGACGGAGGCGCATGTCACATCAATTCGGACTGGGCGGACAATGCCCGAGATTGCAGCGGGGACAAAAGCGAAGGCGCTCCCACTGCCCCACCCGGGTAAACCACCTGCGTTCCGTAAGGTGCAACTCGCCACATTGCATGCGGAGCCGCCCGAGGGGGATGACTGGATCCACGAGACGAAGTTCGACGGCTATCGGTGTCTCGCCAGCCTTGGCAAGGGTGGCACCCGTCTCTTCACGCGCAATGGTCATGATTGGACGGACAGGTTCGCGGCCCTTAGCGGCGCCTTCGACACGCTGCCTTGCAAGTCGGCCCTAATTGACGGCGAGGTCATGGCGGCGCATGTCGGACCCTCCGCCTTCTCATCATTGCAAGACGCGATCGAAGCTGGTTCGTCGTTGGTGTTATACGCGTTCGATCTGCTGTCGCTGAATGGCAAGGATCTGACCGGATTAGCCCAGATTGAACGCCGCAAGCGGCTTGCCGCGTTGATGGAGGGACAACCCAAGGACGGCGCCCTGCGGATGAGCGATCATGTCCAGGGCCACGGGGCCGAGGTCTTTGCCGCCGCAGCCGCCGCAGGGGCGGAAGGGATCATCAGCAAGCGTATTGACGCACCTTATCGCGGGGAGCGCACCGACGCCTGGCGGAAAATCAAATGTACCCGGCGACAGGAGTTTATCGTAGGCGGGCTGTCACCGTCCGATAAGAGGGGCCGGCTATTTTCATCCCTTCTCGTGGGGGAGACCGGACCGGACGGGCTGCGCTATCGCGGCCGGATCGGTACCGGTTTCTCCGACGCCGATTTCGCCCGACTGGCGGCCGAAATTTCGCCCCGCAAGACCAGCCCATTCACGGCTGTACCGGCTGCCATCGCCCGCACTGCGAAATGGGTAACACCCCACGTGGTCATTGAGGTCGAGTTCGGTGAGTTCACGGCCGATGGCCACATCCGCCATGGCAGATTTTTAGGGATCCGAGAGGATAAGGCCGCCGCCAACGTGACGCTCGAGATGCCGCAGTCCGACAGCCCCGTGGTGGCCGGCATCCCTATCAGTAATTCTGATCGCCGGGTGTTCGGCGCCGCACCCTTTACCAAGCTCGATGTCGCTCGCCATTATGATCGCGTTGGCGAGAGATTAGTCCAGATCGCGGGACACCGGCCCCTGTCGCTCCTGCGCTGTCCCCGCGGGATAGATGGCGAGGTCTTTTTCCAGAAGCATGCCCACGATACCATGCCTGCCCTCCTCCGCCGTATCGCTTTGAAGGACAGTAGTGGCGGATCGGCGGATTACATGTATGCCACCCGCCCCGCCGCTTTCGTCGCCGCCGCCCAGATGGGCACGATCGAGTTTCACATTCAGGGTGTGCGTACCGATGCGCCCGAGCGCCCCGACCGGCTGGTATTCGACCTCGACCCCGACGAGGGCTTAGACTGGCCTGACGTACGTCGCGCTGCAACATATCTGCGCGGCTGGCTGGCCGACCTCGGCCTGGAGACTGGAGCGATGGTCACCGGCGGCAAAGGTATCCATGTCTGGGCGCCTTTGCGTCGAACGGCGTCGTGGGATGCGGTCAGGGGCTTCACCCAAACCGTGGCGCATGTGCTGGCGAGCAAAGATCCAACTCGCTTCACTGCATCAATGTCCAAGGCCCGGCGCAAGGGCCGCATCTTCATTGACTGGCTCCGCAACGAGAGGGGTGCCACAGCAGTATCGCCCTACTCACTCCGGGCCCGTCCGGGTGCACCTGTCGCCGTTCCGGTGACTTGGGAAGAGTTGGCCAACCTGAAGTCAGCCGCAGCTTTTACTCTCGATACCGTTGCCACTCGCCTCGACGAGCCCTGTCCCTACCTGGCACAATTCGGTCGGCTCCAGTCGCTCAATCATAGCACAGCCGAGCGGCTGCAAGACTGGATCGACAGCTCGTTTTCTTAATGATCATGCTTACCGGAAGGCAATTTCCGACATCAGGCGATATCAAGAGGACACTTTACGCAGGTGTCCCGCTATGGATTTTTTCATCCAGTGCACTACGTGGCTTCCTTGCCAAAATGTTGTCACATTGAATTGCCATAGAAAATCTTCCACTGCCGAATTTTTACTATTCATATTCGAAAATAGGTATTTCACCGGCAGGTGACCTTGAGGAAACGATTGATGAACGAGGCACGCTACGGTTTCGAGACAGTGTCCATCGCCGATCTAGAGATTTTGGATTCAACGACACTTGACGCCCTCCCGTTCGGTGTCATTGGCATGCGTCGCGATACGGTCGCGGATGTCTACAACGCAACCGAGGCGCAGCTCGCGGGCCTCTTGCCGCAAAGCGTTTTAGGAGCGCCGTTCTTCGACAACATTGCGCAATGCATGAACAATTACATGGTGGCCCAACGGTTTGAGGATGAGCCTCACCTGGACAATATCATCCCGTTTGTTCTGACCCTGAGGATGCGTCCCACCCCTGTGCGATTGCGTCTCCTCCAGGCACCGCAAATTGCGCGACGATACATGTTGATTGAACGATAAAGAGGTAGACCGGTGACATCTGACGACGATAGCCTTATGAGTTTCCTTTATTCCTGCCCCGTGGGATTAATCGAATTCGATACGACAGGGCGAATGAGCCTGGTCAATCCCCATGCAATGAATTTATTGATACCGCTCGCCACTGACAGGGACGCGACGAACCTCTTCCATCTCATGGAACGCCACGCAACGGATCTGCGCACCGCCGTAGCCGCATTTTCAGCCGATCACGGCACGATCCACGACGGTTATCGCATCAACATCGATCCGGGAGACGCGCGACGGGGTGCACGGCCGCAGGTCCTGTCCATTTCGATCAAGAGGCTTGGGCCAGACCGGTATATGGCCACGCTCAGCAACATCACCAGCCAGGTCGAACAGGAAGAGCGTCTCGCCCAGGCGGAAGCGGCCAACAAAGCCAAAACAGATTTTATAGGGGTGCTGAGCCACGAATTGCGAACCCCCCTAACGGTCATCCTGGGCGTCGCGCGCCTTGCCAATAGTGCCCGGCTTTTGAAATCCTCCAAAACACTCTTGGCTGCGCTGGAGAGCAACGACAGATCGCCCGCTGAGATCAGAACTTTGCTGGATGACGTGTTCGCACAACTTTCAGACTTGATGGAACGCATGGTCAAATCTGGCGAACATCTCCTGCACCTGATCAATGAAATGCTGGATTCCGCGAAGATCGAATCAGGAAATCTGTCAGTCGCGTGCGAGATCTGCGACATTAAGGACATCGCGGACCCTGTCATATATCAACTCAGGACGCTGGCGCAGGAAAAGGGCCTGTCATTTGAAGTGACACAAGATGCCGTTACAGTGTTCGCCGACAAAGTCAGGACGCGTCAGATACTGTTTAATCTGGTCGGCAATGCCATCAAATTTACCGACCAGGGATTCGTAAGGCTTATGATCAAGACCGAGGCCGAAACGGTTGTCTTTGAAATACAAGACAGCGGCGCGGGTATCTATGAAGTTGAGTTCAACAGCATCTTCGAAGCCTTCTATCAGATCGATTCCAGCGCAGTGCGGCGCGCCGGAGGTACAGGGATGGGATTGTCAATTTCCCGCAACCTTGCCGAAATGCAAGGTGGCAGCCTGAACGTGACCAGTACAGTCGGTGAAGGCAGTTGTTTCAGGCTCACCCTGCCAGCGTCGAGAGAGGGTGGCGGGGAGGCCACTGGCAAGCTTTCAGAGTTAGTAACTTCCCTATAAGTCTAAGAACTAGCGAGGGGCTTGGATGCGCTCCCACACGGTGAGCACGGCAACTAACGGATCATTGCAATCTGCGACTGGATTGCCGCAATCAGTGCCGTACTGGTGGAAGGCTTTGACACGACTGGGACATCGAAATCGGCCAATAGCGGATGTCGCAAAGGATTCATGCCGGTATGAAAAACGAATGGTATTTCGTTATCCTTCAGCACCCTTGCTACCGGAATTGATGTTTCGTCCCCCAAATCGACATCCAAAACAGCACCATGAAGCTCTACCTTGTCTGAACCCTGTTGTATTCGCAAAAGGGCTGCGACTACGTTTTTGCAGGGTCCTATTACCGTTGCCCCCGCGTCCTGCAATATCATGGCAATATCCAGCGCGATAAGCGGCTCATCTTCGACCAGCAGGATCGTCAAGCCTTCCAAGGGTAATTTTTCCTGCGCCATAACAACCAACATGTTTCGTGAATTTGCGTAAGCAGAATGCAAATCCTCTAGTGCAACACCTTAAACCCCTGTTTGTTACAACCGGATTTAATAATAAATGCAGATCTGGCTCACAAACATGCGACCAGGTCGGGGATAGTCATGCATGAAGCCCGCGAGAGTCATACGTGATCGTCGTCCTGTTGCTTACACCATGGCTGCGAGTGCGGCCAACTGAACAGGAGATTGGCTTGTCGCGTTCCCTACTTCGGCAGTTAGAATAAAGTACTGAAATCTGTCAGGAATAGTTTTGCGATGACTTGCTCAGGGCATCACGGGCGCAGACGAGCCTCCATCTGACACCTTCTGGTTCGTAGTCGAGCTGTACCTCCGCATCCAGAACCGAGCGTGTCATCTGGTCGATAACGGTTGATCCAAACCCCTTCGTTTCAGGTGGTATAACGGGCGGACCATCGCGTTCAGACCACCTTATTTCGAAAGTGTCATCATGGCTGTTCATCTGCCAGGCTACGTCAACGCGGCCATCTCCTGAAGATAGCGCACCGTATTTTCCTGCGTTCGTGGCCAACTCATGCAGCGCCATCCCGACAGCCTGCGCGGCATCTGCATCGAGAGCCACTGGTGGACCGTTCAGGATAATTCTGCTCTCAATCACATCACTTAGATGACCCAGCTGCGATTTTGCGAGTGCCTTCAAATCGACCCGGTCAGCCTTGCTGCTGAACAGCAGATCCTGCGCTTTGGCGAGGGCCGCGATCCGCTCTTCAAATCGCGCCACAAAACCTGCAGCGCCACCGCGCGCCGTTTGCCGGGCGACGACCTGCACCAGTGTAAGTATATTCTTGGTGCGGTGATTAATTTCGCCCATAAGAGAACGCTCGCGTTCCCGCGCCTTTTCCCGATCTGAAATGTCAAAGCCTGACACGACCATCATTTGCAACACGCCGGCGTCGTCAAACACCGGCGCCAGCAGGAAGTCGATCGTGATCAGTCTGTCTTCCTCTCCGCGCACGACGACGTCGAAACGTTGTGCCCGTCCAGCCTGACCTTCTATGACAGCCTGTCGACACCGGTCGGCAACAGCATCATCATGTGTCCACCAGAATGCCTCCCAGAACGGTTTTCCGATGACATCATCACGGGAAAGCCCACCAAACTCGATCGCGGGGCGGTTTGCTTCGCGCAGAGTGCCAGCCGGACCCAACACGCCGATGAATGCCACCGTGTGATCCAGAACGGTTCGCAACTGATGCTGGCTGTCACGGAGCGCCAGCTCGGTTTCCTTGCGATGCGTGATGTCGTGATCAACACCAATCATGCGCGACGGGCGACCGCGTTTGTCTTTCTGCAGAATCGCTTTGGCCGCCATGTGACGGACGTCGCCGTTGCCGGTGACGATACGGAAATCCACATTGAAAGGTCCGCCATTCCGCACGGCCTCCTCAAATGTCGCATCGACCAGGCTCTGGTCATCAGCATGAATCCTCCTGCGCCAGAGGTCGGACACGTCACCGGTAAAATCGGGTTCACCGAACATCTCGAACAGTTTCGGTGTCCCCAGAGCCCCGCCATTCACGAGGTCTATTTCCCATGCCCCCATGTTGGCCGCGTCATAGGCAAGGCTGAGCCGTAACTGTTGTTCTTCGAGTGTCCGCTCGTGGCGCACACGTTCGCTCAGGTCATAGAAATAGCACAACACTCCAGGACGCCCGTCTTCCAGTATAATGCGCTCAATGCTCCAGTCATAAGCCTCGAGAACATTGCGATCAGCGCGATCCTCGACGACTGGATCAGCGTGGTAAGGGTCACCTGAGATAAGCGTATTGCGAAATTGTGCTACAGCTTCAGATGCGAAGGGTTCTGGCCACAGAATATGAAGAACATCGTCAAGGTCGCGGCCCAACAGGTTGTCGATGCCGGCAAAGGTGGCGTGAGCGCCACGGCTGACGCGAACCATGCGCAAATCCGAATCCACTGCATAAGCGCCAACTGGAGCAGTATCGATCAACTGCCAAAAGGCATTGTTGGCCAGCTTGTGAAGGCTACCAATGTGAGTGGTTGGTGTGATGTCCGTCAGCGTACCGGTTAGACGCGAAACTTTGCCGGTGGTTGGATCGACCGGCGCATGAGCCTCACCCCTGTCACGCACCAGAAGAATTCGATCATCTGGTAGAACGACCCGGAACGTAAACTCGTAGGATCCGGCGACACTTTTGATCGCCCGCGTCCGCGCTGCGAACCACTCACGATCATCTGGATGTATGCTGTCGTGAATGGCTTTCTCAGTCATCGGCGTGGCGAGTGGCGTTATCAGCATGCGCTGAAGGCCTGGTGACCAGGTGGAACTCCCGGTCGCAACATCATGATCGTAAAAGCCAAAATTTTCGGACCGATGACCGATCACGCGCGTGTCATGCTCTCGTGCATGAGTAACGTCGATGAATACGCCGGTAATCCGATCCTGGTCCGTGCGATGCAACCTCTCCAGAGATGCGTGAGATATGACATACCGCAATGTGCCATCGCTGTGGCAAAATCGAAACTCCCGGGTTTGCTCGCCACCTGTTTCAAGAAACGAAATTGTCTCGGCTGCAAATTTTACGCGATCGTCCACATGAACACGATCAAAGAAGTCATCTGTCGAAATCGGACTGGCGACACCGAGCATGTGCTGTGCTCCGGCCGACAAGGTCAGACAATCTGTCGCGGAATCCCAAGCATACGTGGAGATAGCGGGCAGGCCGGTAAAATCTCTTGAGCCGGAAAATCTGGTAAGGTCGCTCATCACCACAGTGTCCTTGGCAGCCGTTGCAAGCCATTAATATTGTTCTCCGGATTGAACATGTCAAACGGCTTGCCACTGCTCATGTAAGCCGGCTGGCTGGAAACGCTGCCTGTACTCTGTACAGCTATTGTCGCCATCAATCTTGCTGGGACTTGATATTTTCCCCGGTCTAGAGATAACGCAATTCGGCGCGCAGGTTTCTTACTATATTAGTAGCCATCCTCTTTAAGTCTTTCTGTTTATTCATCACCTGCTGCGTAAAGGTGGATGACTTCTTTCTCTGACACGCCACCGATATATTCAAACGCCTCCCCTGCCCTCTCAAAATCTTCGATCTTCAAATCTGGAAAGACGAAATACTTTCCTGCGACATTTGCTTGCTGAGCACAATAAATGACCCTTTTGATACCAGCGAAGCGCATAGCTGACAGGCACATCTCACAGGGCTGAAGAGATGATATGAGTGTACAGTCGGAAAGCTCTTTGCGATCAAGCTTCTCTGTCACCGCCGCGATGACAACCATTTCGGCATGTTTGGTTGGATCCCCAAACGTGTTCACTTCGTTCTCTGCGATCTCCAGAATCCACTCGCCACAGACGATCGCCGCTGCAATTCCGGTGCGATCATCATTTTGCGAGGCGCGCAAAGCGCGATCTACGACGCCTTGCACCGCCTCGCGTTCAGTTGAGGTCAAACGGGTATCATTGTGAATATCAGACATTTGCCATCTCCTCTCGCAGGCTAAATATGTGAAACAGACGCGCTAACAAGTTGAAGGACATTATAGTATGCCGGCACTTAAAGGCATTCTCGAAACTGCAATTTATGTCGAGAATCTTAATCCAGCCTGCATTTTCTATGAAAATGTTATAGGGTTGAAACCTCTGAAGAAATCGGACCGTCTTTGCGCTTACGACGTCAACGGGCGCAGTGTTCTTCTGATTTTCTTGAGCGGTGGAACCGCGCAGGGTGCCATAGCCGATGGCGACAACGACATCCCGCCTCACGATGCATCGGGCCAGATCCATCTGGCGTTTGAAGCAACCCATGAGGCTTTGGAGGTTTGGGACGCCCATCTTACTTCGAAAGGTGTCGAGATTTTAAGCAGGACAAGTTGGATGCGGGGTGGGAAGAGCATTTACTTTCGCGACCCTGACGGCCACCTCCTCGAAATTGCCGCCTCGCCGGGCCTGTGGCCAGGTCACTGATTCATTCGCCGGTCAGGCTTGGTATCCTGCGTAAACCCGGCGCGATTTTCGGAAGTCGCAAAAGCCGTTCACGCGAAGGCATCAGACCGGATCAGGAAACCGACTTGGCTTTCTTCTGCGGTTTAGCGTCGGCTGCCTGCCCCGGTTCTTGAGGCCGGTTTTCTGTCGGCGTCTCTACACCGCCGATCTCCTGCTCTGCTTCTTCATCTCAGTCACAATGCGCAACGCCCATCATAAAGAACAGGTTGGCGATATGACTTTGAAACGGGTTTAATGTAGGGTCCCTGCAAACAGCCCAAGTCCCGCTGAATATTTCAGGAATTGCCAATGGAACGACAAAGTCAAAGCGCGTTTCTGTCCCGTTTTTCGCGATTGCTGGATCTTACAGTCTTGGAGCGCGAAGCTTTGGAAGACCTCGAGTGGAGACCCGAGCAACGCATGAGTCACGCTCCGGTCTTCGATTCCCAACGACCGGATAACCGCATTGCGATCTTGCGCTCTGGCTGGTCTGCCGTCCGGGTCCGCACCGACCCAGACAAAACGACGATCACACAGATCTATATGGCGGGAGACGTCATTGGTTTTGGAGACCTGGGGGTCGGCCCCCCACCCCATGAAACGACGATGCAAACGGATGGATCGGTCACGCTGCTAAGCCGGACAAAACTTTTAGCCCTTGCATCAACACATCCACGTCTCTTTGAGTCGTTGTTGTCGCTCGCCAGCATCGAGACCGTGGTCCTGCTCGATCGCATGCATGCCATTACGCGTCTCACCGCGGAAGACCGACTGTTACATTTCATTTTTTCGCTCAAGGCGAAGATCGATCACTGCAGCCTGCAGGAATCAGATCGGATTTTGTTACCATTCTCGCAAAGAGAAATTGGCGACGCGTTGGGCCTGACGCCAATCTACGTAAATCGCTTGCTAAAACCCTTGGAAAAATCCGGCGCGTTGACACGAACGCGTCCCTATGTCCGCCTTAACAATCGGAAAGCGTGGGAGGAGCGGCTTAACTTCCGCAATCGCTACGCAGAATTCGATTTAAGTTTGCTGGAGCCTGCTGTCTGAGGACGCCATGATAGCTGAAGTCCAGATGATACCGCCACACCGCAAGCATGCAGTTGATACCTTGACCGGCGCAGGAATGACGACGCCACAATTACAGCATGCTAAAGATACGCCATCGACCGCTATGCCAGGATTATACGTCGGAGGCGGGCAGACATCCCATGCAGGTTCAATCGGCAGTCCAAGTTGCGGAGGCTTCGCTCGGAAAATGCTGAAGCGACCTGACGATTCAAGATAGGCTTGCCGCACCTCGCCAAGATTGACCACACCCTGTTCGCGCAGGCTCTCGAACAGTTCGTTCTTGCCGATCCTCGTCCTGCGGAGACTCGAGACGATGATCACACCGTTGCGGATGATCTCCACCGTTTCGCCATCGACAAATTTCTCGGCCGCGCTGTACCGATAAATCAACAGATCGAGGAGCTTGTTGATGATTACGACGATCGTAATAACCAGCATGGCATGAAACAGCGGCACTTCCGGATAAAACATCGCATCGCCGACAGCGGAACCAAGGGCGATGACCAGCAAAAATTCAACGGTCGACATCTGGGCGATACCACGTCCACCCACCCATCTGATCAAAATCAAAGCGTATGCGTAGACGACGCACGTCCGAAAAACAATTTCGAGATAAAACAAAGCCGGATCAGTTCCGAAGAACATGCGCGCCAGGTCAAATGGGATAACCGGATCTTCCAAAGCGTGCAGTCCTGATTTTCAGCCGATCGCGATGACCACAAAAGAGCCCCATGCGTTTTAGTCGTTTAGGCGGTGACAGATTTAGGAATTTGCGTACAGATATGGGCGTGACAGAACAACCAAAAGAAATTCACTTTCGTGCTGACGATTTAGTAGGGCAAGGCTTGGAAAAGCCTTGCCCTTTTTGATGCTCTTAGGCAGCGTCCGGCGCTTTCGCCGCATCGTTGACGGTCTTGTCAGCAAGCTTGGTAAGGTCCGCGTCTGTCTTCCATTCCTGCTGCAGCGTCTCATCCAGGAGTTTGGCTACATCTTTCATTCCCAGCTCTGTCGCCCAGCGATGCAGTGTCCCGTAGCGGGTGATTTCGTAATGCTCGACGGCCTGGGCCGATGAGATCAGTCCGGCGTCCAGAGCGGGGCTGCCCTTGAACTCGTCCATGACATCTTCAGCTTCGGAAATGATGCCTTCGATGGCGTCGCAGGTCTTGCCACGGGCGGGTTTACCCATGATTTCAAAAACCTTCTGAAGCCGTTCGATCTGCTCTTCGGTCTCGCCGTGATGCTTCTCAAACGCCTGTGCAAGGTTCTCATCCGTTGCCGCACGCTTCATCTTGGGCAGTGCTTTCAGTATTTTACGCTCGGCGTAGTAGATGTCCTTCAGGGTATCGAGAAACAAGTCTTCCAGGGTTTTTGTTCTGGCCATTGGTTCGTCCTCCGTTTTTAAAAATCGGCGTCGGCACGCGACATAACTTGTCAACACCGATCGACGTCCGACGTTCCACGCCAAAGTTTCTATGTAGGAAATCTAAGTCTACCGCCTCCGCTCCGCTGTCAGCGGAACCCGGCGTGTCGCGCAGTGTCAGTTCCGGGGAATTTGGATGCGGATGTCGCGTTCGCCTGAATAAGGGTGGACTGGGTGGAACCGAAGCTACAGTGCTGCGCGTGTCATTGGCTCTCTCGCAGCAGACTGAAGTCGTCCACTTTCAAAAGGGCCGTGAGGCAAGCGGCTCTACACCGGCAGGGAGCATGCGGCCCCTCGAAGACGCATTTGCTGCCCAGTCCACATCGACCTTTATCGTCATCAACGCGTGGAAAGTCGCCTGCAAGCTGCGCAAGGACCATCCTGATGCACGGATCATTCTGTGGCTTCATATCCACCCCGGTCGCCACAACCGACCGATGGCGCAGGCTCTGACCGCGGCCCGCGTTGCTTTGATCTGTGTATCACGTAGCCATGCCAGCGCATTGCGAACGTTCCTGCTGAATAGACCTCTGCCCTTCATTGATTTTATTCACAATCCCATCGCCGACGATCTGACGCCCGATGCTACGGCCTACGACCCAAACCGCCTCCTGTTCGCCAGTTCCCCCCACAAGGGTCTTGCACAAGTCTTTGCCCAATTCCGCACTGCGCGGGACGCAATCCCTAGCCTGACCCTCGCTGTAGCCGATCCCGGTTATCTGGCCTGGGATACCGGCCCGGTGCCCGACGGAGTCACGTTCCTTGGTGCCCTGCCCCACGCCGCCCTGATTGCTCAGATGCGCCGATCCCTGTGCCTTTTCTACCCACAGACCACGTTCGCCGAGACCTTTGGTCTGGTCATGGCAGAGGCGAACGCCGTTGGTCTGCCCGTTCTTGCCCATCATGGCATCGGCGCCAACGCTGAGGTGCTTGGTGATACGGAGCAAGTCGTCGACGGCACCGATCCCGACCAGATCGTTGCCCGGATCCGCACGTGGCGCAGCCTGCGCCCCAAGGTCGCAGCACAGCCGCACTTCCGACTGGCGGCAGTCGCCAAGCGATGGTCCGTCCAGCTTGATCTCTCCTGCAGCGCCGGGTCCCAGACGGGAAAGGTGGTCTGAATGCTGCTTGATCGCGACCACACTTCACCATCGCCGCGGTCCGAGGCGGACACCCGTCACCGCATCGCCCAGAGCCTTGACGCGGCGGCCCGTGGCGAAGAGTGCGGCGACAGCGACATTGTCGCATCTCTCGCACTGCTCCGGCAGGCGGGGTGGCTGGACGATGACGGCACCGCCGCCCCGGCACGGACCGTACATCGCCTGCTCCGCGTCGGGGCGGCAAATCTGCCGGTCGGCCGGCTGTGGGAAGGGCACATGAACGGGCTCTACTTGGCCCGGGTGCACGGCGACACGCAGGACGCCGCACAGGTTCAGGCCCTGATCGACACCGGTGCGATCCTCGGTGTCTGGGGTGCCGACGGCGCCGTACCAGTCGCGCCGGGGCAGAACGATCATCTGGTCGGGGACAAGACCTTTGCCTCCGGCCTCGGCACCGTCACGCATGCGATTATCACCGTGTCGTCGGGGCCCGCCGTGCGCCTTGGGTTGATCGACGTGCGCGACGGAGGCCGCGCCGATGCGCAGACATGGCAGATGCTGGGGATGCGGGCCACCGCCTCTGGCCGCTTCGACACCAGTGGCATCGCGCTTCAGGACGTGATCTGGCTCGGCTCCCCCGGCGCCTACGTGACAGAGCCGCATTTCATCGGCGGCGTCTGGCGCATCGCCGCCCTGCAAGTCGGCGCGACCCTCGGCCTGCTGGAGGCTGCCGCCGACGGTCTGCGCGCGCGTGACCGCTTGTCGGCCCCCGCACAGATGGCGCGCCTGTCCTCCGTCGCGATCGGGGCGATGGCGGCCGCGGCCCTCGTGACCCGCGCAGCACGTGCCGCGGCGCCCGACGCGGACGGGGTGGCGCACCGCGCACCGATCCTGTCTGCGGCCGCGCGTCTCGCGACAGAGGAGGTGGCCCTCGACGCGATCCGCGCCGTGGAACAATCCGTCGGATTGACGCATTTCGCCGACGGCGCGGTCACCGGGCGCAAGGCCCGCGACCTCTCGGTCTATTTGCGGCAGGCGGCACGTGACGCCTTCCAGACCCGCGTGGGAGAGGCCTGTTTCAACGAGGAGGGAACCCTGTGGGACTTCATATGACCCCGGATCTGCCACGCGTTTCGGCCGAGAGCCTGACCGGCGGCGCGCCCATCGTGGTGCTTGCCCCGCATCCCGACGACGAAAGCCTCGGCTGCGGTGCCCTGCTGGCCCATGCCTTCGACAATCACGGCGCGCATGTCATCTGCATGACCGATGGCGGCGGCTCTCATCCCGGATCGACCGACTGGCCCGCCGGCCGGCTGGCGGCGATGCGCTGGCAGGAGTTGTCGCATGCCATCGTGCGGCTGGGCGGGATGCCGACCGACATGACGTGGCTTGGCCATCCGGACGGTTGGCTGGGGCTGCAGGACGCAGACCGGATCGTTGCTGACATCGTGGCGGTCTGCCGCGACCGGGGCGTGCAGCACCTGTTCGCCCCGGCGCCGGAGGACCATCAAGAGGATCACCGCACGACCGCCTGCATTGCACAGCGGGTCGCACTTGCGATGCCGGACCTCACGCTTTTCAGCTATCCGGTCTGGAGCAGGTGGGACGACCCCGATCTTTTGGATCACGTGGCGGAACGCCATCCCGTGGCCTTGGAGTCCGCCGCGTGGCGCGCTCGCAAGATCCTCGCTATCGCGGCGCATCGCACCCAGCGCGGGCTGGTGGTCGACGACGACCCGACCGGGTTTCGTCTGCCGCAGGCGTTCATCGACGCCTTCGCGACTGAACCTGAAATCTTCTGGCGGGCCGCCTGATGTCGTCGGTCCTTGACCATCTGGAAACGCTCTACGCCGACACTGACGACCCATGGCATTTCGCGACCAGCCCCTATGAACAGGCCAAGTTCAGGGCCACGCGCAAGGCCCTGACGCGCGACCGCTACCGGTCCGCGTTAGAGATCGGCTGCGGCAACGGCGCATTGGCGCACCATCTGGCCCTCCTCTGCGACAGCTATACGGGGATCGACGCTGTCTCACGCGCGGTGATCGCGGCACAGAACCGCGTCCCGGACGCGCACTTCCTTCAGGCCGTCTATCCCTGCCCCTTGCCGGCCGCGAATTACGATCTCATCATCCTGTCAGAGGTGCTCTATTTCCTGACCCCCGACGCAATCCGTCAGCTTGCCCGCGATCTTGTCGACTTGGCCCCGGGCGCTGAGCTCATCTGCGTCACCTACCTCGGCGACACCGCCCAAGCCCTGCAGGGCCGCGACACCCTCACTGTGTTCCAGTCCGCCTTGCCTGAGGGCACCATTCTCAAGTCCGTCGCCGATACCGGCGCCTACAGCATCGACCGCGGTGAGATCCCACGATGAGACCCCCCTGCCCTGTCAAAGCAGCCGTTGTCATTCCCGCCCGGAACGAGGCCGCCCGCATCGGCGCGTGCCTGCACGCCCTTGCTGCACAAGATCTGACCGATGTAGCTGTGATGCTGGTCGCCAACAATTGCGGCGACGGCACCGGGCCGGTTGCCCGCGCCTGTGCGGCGGCACTGGACATCAACCTCGTCGTTCTCGACTGTACTCTTCCAGTCGGCCACGGCGTCGGTACCGCACGTCGCCTCGGCTGCGATGCAGCACTTGCCACTTGGCCCGACGCCGAGGCGCTGCTTTGCACGGATGCCGATTCTCTCACTGCGCCTGACTGGATCGAGCGTAATCTCCACTACCTCGGTCACGTCGCAGCGGTCTGCGGACGAGTCGAACCGATGTCCGATGAACTCTTCGTCTTGCAGGATATGGAGCTTTCCCCTGCGGAGATGGAGGGCCGCTACGAAGCGCTTGTCATTGCTTATTACCGCCTGATGAAGCCAGGTCCCTGCGGCCTCACCGGCGACCACGGCCATGCCGCCGGGGCGAGCCTGTCTGTCCGCACCACCGCTTATCGCGCTGTCGGCGGTTTTGCGAATATACCCACCGGCGAAGACCGCGATCTGGTGCGACGACTGAAAGCCGCTGGCCACGGCGTCCTACATGCCGGCGACGTCCGGGTGGCCGCCTCTTGCCGCCTCGACGGGCGTGCGCAGGGTGGGATGTCGGATGCACTGCGGGCAAGAGCGGATCGTACCGACTATCTCATTGACGACGCCCTGCCTCCGGCCCGCCCCCTGATCGACGCGGCACTTCAAGGAACGCTTGGACCTTGGCCGCTTGAGGTCGCACCTACGGACCGGCTGCGCGCCCGCGACCTCGCGCCACAAATTGCACTCCTCGAAGCGGCGCTGGGTGAGGCTTCCGTTTCGGGTTCAATGCAAGTTCCTGCCCAGTAAAATTGCCGGGCGGACGTCCAAAAGAGACGTTCAACACAACCAAATCAAACTGCATTTACGCGGCTCAAGATGAAACTGATATCCCAGCGATATCGAAGGTCGCCGTGGGAACGATCGTTTGGCAACGGTGTTAACAACTTACGAAATCGTGATCCCACATCGCCCGTTCAAACCGTCCATAACAGAAAGAAAGTGTTCGTCATGGATCAGAATATACCCTCCAATCCGCCGACCGCCGACACCCAGTCGACCGATGAAACCGTCGAGCGCGCGCGCCATCCGGGCACGGGTGGCGAGACCCATCAGCAGCCGGATGACGGTGGCGAGCGTCTCACGACGGCACAGGGGATTCCCGTGTCGGACAATCAGAACATTCTGAAAGCCGGACCGCGTGGGCCTGCTCTTCTGGAAGATTTTCATTTCCGCGAGAAGATCTTTCATTTCGACCATGAGCGTATTCCGGAGCGTGTCGTCCACGCACGGGGGTATGGTGCTCACGGGTACTTTGAGACCACGGACGCCATCCCGGATCTGACGGCTGCACATCTCTTTCAGGAGAAAGGACGGCGCGTTCCTGTATTCGCCCGCTTCTCGACCGTGGCCGGCAATATGGGGTCGCCCGATCTTGCTCGCGACGTGCGCGGCTTTGCCGTCAAGTTTTACACTGAGGACGGCAACTGGGATCTGGTTGGCAACAACATTCCGGTGTTTTTCATCCAAGACGCCATGAAGTTCCCTGATCTCATTCACGCCGCAAAACAGGAACCCGACCGCGGCTTTCCGCAGGCGCAGACGGCCCACGACAACTTCTGGGATTTCATTTCCCTGATGCCAGAAGCCATGCATATGGTCATGTGGACCATGTCAGACCGCGCCATTCCCCGCTCTCTGCGATTCATGGAAGGGTTCGGCGTTCACACCTTCCGCTTCGTCAATGCCGAGGGCAAAGGACATTTCGTCAAGTTTCACTGGAAGCCGAAAGCCGGCCTACAGTCGGTCCTGTGGGATGAAGCCGTCAAGATCAACGGTGCCGATCCCGACTTCCACCGCCGGGACATGTGGAACGCCATTGAGACCGGCGATTTTCCCGAATGGGAACTGGGCGTGCAGGTCTTCGACGATGCGTTCGCTGATAAATTCGACTTCGACGTGCTTGATGCGACCAAGCTGATCCCCGAAGAGGACGTGCCCGTGCGGATCATTGGCAGGATGGTCCTTGATCGGCGCGTCGACAACTTCTTTGCCGAGACCGAACAGGTCGCTTTCTGCACGCAGAACATCGTGCCGGGGATCGACTTTACCAATGACCCGTTGCTGCAGGGGCGGAACTTCTCCTACCTCGATACGCAGACGAAACGGTTGGGCGGGCCGAACTTCACGCATATTCCGATCAATGCGCCGCGCTGCCCCATGCATCACTTTCAGCAGGATGGCCACATGGCGATGCACAATCCCAAAGGTCGTGCCAACTATGAGCCGAATGGCTGGGCACAGGGCGGACCCCGTGCCGATCCCAAGGCAGGCTTCCGATCCTTCCCCGAAGAGATCGATGGGGAAAAGCGTAAAGTCCGCGCAGAGACGTTTGCCGATCACTACAGTCAGGCGCGGCAGTTCTACGTCAGTCAGACCAAGATCGAGCAAGGCCACATAACCGACGCCCTCATCTTCGAGCTGTCAAAGGTCGTGGCCCCCGAGATCCGCAAACGTATGGTGGCTCACCTGCCCCACATCGATGCCGATTTGGCTAGCAAGGTGGCTGACGGTCTCGGGCTGGACGAGGTGCCGACGGCACACGAGGCGGCACGTGAGCCGATCACCGATCTGCCTGCATCGGACGCACTGTCCATCCTCAAGAATGGTCCCGACAGCTTCGCCGGTCGCAAGATGGGCATTCTGGTGACCGACGGCATCGATGACGCGGTTCTGGATGGCCTGAAAGACGCCGTTACTGCGGCTGGAGGCGTGGTCGAGATTGTCGCGCAGAAAGTCGGAGGCATTGTGACGGCGGGCGGCAAGAAAGTACCGGCAGATCAGAAGATCGATGGTGCGCCCTCTGTGCTCTATGATGCCGTGGCCATTCTTGCGACGGCGGACGGAGCAAAGGCGCTCGCTGATCTACACCCGGCCCGCACCTTCGTCGCAGACGCGTTTGCGCATGCAAAGTTCATCGGTCGTTCACAAGAGACAGACCACCTGCTGAAGGCAGCGGGCGTCAAGGTCGATGACGGTATGATGACGATTGGCGCTGCCAAGGATGCAAAGGCCTTTGTGAAAGCGTGCGGCTCTCTGCGATTCTGGAAACGCATGGCCAAATAAATTGAAGGCTGTCGCACCCATTGTGGTGCGACAGCCAGCGCGGGAAGAGAGGCAAAAAACGTATGAAAATGCATGCGGTGACGTCTCTCAGTCAAACTACACTGGCTGATCCTGAGCCACTCATTTGAAACAGCAAAGAAGGGTCAAGAATGGAAAATCTAACTGCTATCGAGCTTCTGGAACGGATGGTCATCAAAGGATCGTTTCTGTCTCCGGCAGACTTCAATGAGGCTTGGCGGCTTCTGAAGGAGCACAAGTCACCGGTCGTCGGTGGGGTAATACCTGAAAGCAAACACCCGAAACTGACAGTGGTCGAAGGGTCCAAGCCAAAACAAGACTGTTGAATGACTGAAGGTAGGCAGCGCTGACCCCAATTAACATTCGGATGTTTCATAAAAGCGGTTTTTACTGAGGTGCGGCAACCATTAGCATTATCAATGTCAAACCTAATCACTTAGCGCAGCGGTGCCATTTCTTGGAAAGATGGGTTCACCGGTATCCGTCTCGATATCAGCCGCACGGGCGATCAGTCTTTCGCGAACGTGACAGGCCAGCTCCCAAGACGTATTGGGGTCACAACATGGAACCCCAAACCACACATCCAAGCCAAATGTGTCCTGGCCGGCGACCTCCACGCTAGACTCTTCAAGCGATGCGAGATTTTTTCCGATTTTCTTACCCTTTAAATCGGACAAGATGTCATTAAACGCATCCCGCAAGGCATCTACGTCGGCATGAGGATCGAGCTTTAACTTGAGAAAACGCAGCATTTCCGGATCCTCAATCGTCCAATTTGAGAAGGTTTCAGATACAAACTCGACAACAGGTACGATAAGCCGCGTGCTGTCCCAATTGCGTAACTGGACGAACGTCATGTTGATGCGTTCAACATGACAAAGTTCACCTTTGAAGACGACACGGTCTCCCACACGAGCAGATTGGTTCAGTGCAATCTGCAGCGACGCCATGATGTTGGCCAATACATTGCGTGCGGCGAATCCCAGCACCAGCGTAAGTGCGCCAGCCGAAGTGAGCAGAGACAACCCTAAATTGCTTGCCAGATCGGCGGACGACAAGACCACTCCCGCACCAATCAGCGACACCACAACAACCAATATCCGCCTTACAGCATTTAGCCGTGTCGATAATACGCGCGCTTCAGCTTGTTCGGGGACAGTCAGATCGACTTCTTCCCCTGGGGCAACCAACCCATCGAGCAGTCCTTCGACGCCATTCACGATGAAAAGCAGCAGCGACACGACAAATCCTGTAGCAATGGCTGGCGCAAGAAACATGTCTATCCGACCCGAAAATACAAAGACGTACTCGGTCGCCCACCAGATCAGACCAGTAACGCTGGCGACCATGAACGGTGTGGACAGGGCGCGCAGGATACCAGTTGCTAGCTTGGAATCTGCGCGTCGCCACAACATCTGCAGAACGCGCCGCACGAGAAAACCCAAGGCAATCGCAGTCACCACCAGAAACGGAAGACCGATCAACTCCCACCACATCAACCCGGCAATTGTTTTTGTCCGGAGGCTTGTTGGCAAGGCCATTTCAAATTGTGACGGACCGTAGAGCCGATGAAGTGCGGGCACGTCTCTTACGGTCTCGGATGGAAATATCCATACAGGTGGTGACACGTTTGTGGGCTGAACCCGGTTCAGCCGAATTTCAGCGGGCACCGGATCAAGCGGCAAATCCCTGAGCAAAAGCGATCGGCGTGGTTCGCCCGCCTGTGCTTCGTTCTCACCACCCAAGGCCTGAAGAGCATCCGGGCGGTCCAGAAGCAGTGACCAGTCCAACACCGCTTTGCGATCAATGATTTCGTACAGTTGGCGCGCGAGCTTTGGCCCATCCGCCGCCTGTAATTCTGCATCGACGTCGTTCAGATCGAGGACATGTGCCGCGGCGTTCCAGTCTCCATCGTTCGCTGCCCGCAAAAAGCTGGCCATCGCGGCACGGGGTGTTTTGCGATCGATGCGATCAGGGACAGGTCCCAATCCCGCGTTCAACGCTGGCGTCTCAAAAGTTGTTTCTTGTGCTTTCGCCGACGTTGAAATCACAATTGCAATGCTCAGTGTCAATATCAGAAAAAAAGAGGCCGTTCGCCGTCGCAGGAGTAACAAAGGCATGAGCTTTACTAATGAAAAATCAATCTGTGAAACTGACATCTTCAGAAGGCCTCTCTTCATCGAAGTGAACGACAGTTCTCAGACTCGCATATCCATCAGACCGAGGTGCGCACACCTTTCAGAATGTACGACTCGAGGCCACGATCAGAATTTGCACTGTGCATGACACTGATATCCCCTGTCGTTTCAAGGACAACAGCCGCCACCTCATTAAGTGAAAACGCGTTCGCCTCGCGTAATTTTGCCACGAGGTCATCCTCGGTCACACGCGCCGCCTTGAGGTGATCGTGCAATATTTGGCCATTCTTCACGAGAAGCAACGGTTCATTGTCTGTCAGTCTTTGCGCCCATTTAAAAGACTGACGCAGCCTTGCAATTGCAAACTGCACGGCAAAAATAGCCAGAATGGAAACAAGGCCTATGCCAATGCCCTGGCTCACGTTTTGCACGGTGCTGGCAACCAAAGAACCAGTCGCAACTGTCAGCGCAAAATCGAAGCTCGACATTTTTGAAAACGAACGCAAACCGTTCAGACGACACAGTGCAACGACAGCAATGACGACGATCAATGCCCTGAAAATTGGTTCAATCAGATCCGGCATGACAATCCTTCCGTGTCGATATCGTATAAATAGGCTCAGCTTTCATTCTACGTTATTCGAAGGTCCCGAACCTGACCTATTAACTGGGACCCGACTATGATCTCACCGTGCCGCCGCCCTGAAAGAGGGATACAGCAGCGTTTCTTCTCATTCTGGTTACGAGCGCATCGGAGCAAGCTTTGGGTCCAGCGATTTCGAGCGCGCCAAGTTCATTCCGCCACCAAAGCCTGTCCAACCTGAGCAGCGCGAGCATTTGCCGCCTGTAGAAGACCGGCATGGTTGCCGCAGTCGTAGCGCGACCCAGAAAACGCAAAACCATTCAGTTCGACCCGGCCGACATCGGCCGCAATCGCGTCAGTTAACTGGTATTCACCGCCAGCGCCGGGCGCTAACGTCCGCAAAGCGTCAAACACACAGATATCCAGTATGTAGCGCCCGACCGCTGCCAGCTGTGACGGTGCTGTTTCGGAATCGGGCTTTTCCACAAGACCATTTGCCCTGAAGATTTGATGCTGATCACCGTCCGCCACAGCGTCAAAGATGCCATATTTTGACACGTCGTCCGCAGAAACTTTCATAGCAGCAATCATGTGACCGCCTGGGTAGCCTGCGGCCATCTCTGTCAAGCACGGCGTTCCAAGGATCACGTCGTCCGGCAGGATAACACCAAAGGCGCTACCAGTTACATGTGGAGCCGACAGCAAAACGGCATGACCTAAGCCAAGTGGGCTATCTTGTTCCACAAAGATGACCTCGACGGTGTTGTCCAGGCTAACGTCATCCAAAGCCCTCAGCAGTTCGGTCTTGCCCCCACCATCAAGCGCAGCTTTCAAAGCATTGTCAGGTTTCAGGTAATTGGGGATGGCCGTTTTCGATGCATGTGTCACGAAGATCAGACGTTTTGCACCTGCGTCAAGCGCTTCCTCGACCGCAAACTGCAAAACAGGCTTGTCGTAGACGGGCAATAACTCTTTAGGGACTGACTTCGTGATCGGCAACAGTCGCGTGCCACGACCGGCGACAGGAAATACAACGGTATGCAACTGTGTCACGTCTGATCTCCAACTCCGGTTTCGGGACCAAAACGCAACGAGACTGCTCAGGTTCCACCTGTTCACCGCCGGGAGTGGAACCACAAATCAACCGCCGGGTTTCAAAAGCTGCGGTCAACCAAAACCGATCGTGATTGAAATGCTGGAATCAGACGTTCCCTCGCTCGAGGGTAGGTAGCTACTGATGAGGCGCTGAAACCTGCTTTGCCTCGCCGGAATCATTGACCACGAGATGATCTGCGTTCCAGAGCGCTGGACAGACTTCTGCTTCCGCGAACCCGTTGCGCAATCGGCGACTTGCGCCCACCGGTATGTCGGAGGCTGACAAGACAAGGTCCGTCATAAGGGCTGCGGTTTGAGCCTGGATGTGCGCGTGGACACCGTCGAGCGACACGCTGATGTCACAGGGTGTAAAGACACTCGCGCCGCCGACACCGGTGTCGGTCGCCGCCTGGCCAAACGGGACACCCACCGCACCCAGTACACAAATCACTGTTTGCAACTCGATCGCTCGCGACCGTGCACATCCAAAGACACGGTTGTACCCGGTGATCATGTCGGTCTTCGCGGGTATGATAATCAGATCTAGGTCTAGTTGCCCGAGGCGCGACCAAAGATGCGTAAATTCCGTATCAAGACAGATGATCATTGCGACACGCAGGCCGTTCCAGTCGATCACATTGATCGTGTCGCCGCGGATCGTGATCCCGCCAGCACCGTGTTCTTCCAGCGGCGTCAGACTGAGCTTGTCTTGGGGATGACGTGAACCATCGGGCGTCATCAGCCATGCGCGGTTCAGAAATGCGGGTTGGCCATCAACCGGCGCGGCCGGAAACGGGATCGTACCCGGCAGGATCGTGACGCCATGCCGCGCAGCCATGACGGCGATTGCGTCCAGCGCGACGGTCCCACATTCTGCAAGCCATGCCATGATGTTTTCGGGAGGCAGGTCGATCGGTGCAAAACTCAACCACTGTGCGCATGAGAATTCGGGCAGAACCAGCATGTGGGCGCCCCGCGCAGCGGTCTGTGCCACACGAGCATCCAATCGCGCGAGCCACGTCGATAGGTCAGGCAGTGGCAGCTCCAAGTTGGCGGCCCAAAGGTCGATTGACACGTATTCCATGGTGATCTCACTCAGTTAATTATCATTGCAGCTAATCCGGTTGGTCATAAAACAAACCGTTGAGTGCCTCCCGCCGAGAAGGTCGCGCCGACATCCACCTTACAGATGGCAGGATGAAACCAAAGCCGCCGAGCTATTGACCCCCTCTCCTGTGCAAGTTCGCAGCCCTCGGCTGTCCGCCTAGGCAAGATGGCCAATTCGGTTTGAGGTATCTGCGATACCTTTCAAGCGACACCGTGTTTTCTTTCTTCATGTCTAGATTTTGGCGAAGCCGCTGAACTGGACATAGGGTTGGCGGAGGCGTCTTCGCTTACCTCATTCCGAATATGCAATCGTGCTGAAAAGGCCGTTTTCAGATTGGCGGGAATCGAGCCGCGTGTGTTGGACGATAACGGGCTGGTCGCTGGTTAGGACGCACGCGTAATCAGTATCAGTCGGAACAGGTTGAGGGTCATTGAGGTCGTTCAGACGTAGGTGGAGTGTCCGCCTAGCCGCAACTTTGACGCTGTAGGGCCCGACAGGCTCGCTCTCCGCGAAATACAATGTGAGGTTCACATGGGCGCATTCGTCACATGAATTCAAGATACAAATGGCTTCATGGCTTTTCATCTCAGGCTCGGGTCCGTTGCTCGAAGGGGGAAGGTACCCATCGACAAAAACCCAGTGTCGTCTTCCAAGACTTTGCATTGCTACGCACCTTTCAAAACCCGGCGGCGGCTCCAGACCGCGTCAACGACATAACTGCAATCCCTCAGATTGGATCCGGTGTTTTTGGAGAGAAATTTATTCGACACGTAAGTTAGCTTTGCGTTGGTATCCCCTGCCTCTGGAAGGACGGCAAAGTTTGAGAAAAAGACCGTCACACTGCCGCTACTGACCCCTTGCCGGGGTTGGCAGCCAGCTCCCAAACCTGACTGCCGAGGCCCCCAATTTTGGTTGCGTGCCAGGTGGGAACCTGCGGTCAGTTTAAAGGTTTTAGCTCCACGTCCATCTGGGGGCGCTAGACGCAGAGGTGCTGGCCTGATGACCCGTAAGTCCGACAAGTCTGAACAGGACGCCTCCGCTCACGATGCAACACGTCAGGACGCGGATACGCCATATGACACCCACGCTGCCGGCGGCTGGGGATCACTGAAAGGGGTCTCGAGGATTTTCGGCGAGGCCAGTAGCTCGACCCGGGCGCTGGCTGTCCTGTCGAAGCTGAACAAGCCAGGCGGCGTGATGTGTACGTCTTGTGCCTGGGCCAAACCTTCGGACCCCCACACATTCGAGTTCTGCGAAAACGGTGCCAAGGCAACCCTGTGGGAGCTGGATACCAGACGTGCGGATGCAGCGTTCTTTGCTGAGAACCCGCTCACGGAGTTGCGCAAGCTGCACGACCATGACCTTGAAAAGGCCGGGCGGCTGACGGACCCGCTGCGCTATGACCCCGACACTGACACCTATCAAGCTGTCAGCTGGGATACGGCCTACGCCGAGATCGGGGCGGAGCTGCGGGCGATGGAGTCGCGGGAGGCGGTGTTCTATGCCTCCGGTCACGCAGGGCTGGAGGCATCGTTTCTTTACGCGTTGTTTGCCCGGGCGATGGGGCACCAGAACCTGCCACAATCATCCAACATGTGTCACGAGACGACCTCCGTGAACCTGCAGACCTTCATCGGCACGCCGGTCGGCACCTGCACTCTGGAAGATTTTGATCATTGCGACACAATCTTTTTCTTCGGACAGAATACCGGGAGCAATAGTCCCAGGTTCCTTCATACGCTGAAGGCGGCGGTGAAGCGGGGCTGCCGGATCGTCACCTTCAACCCGGTGCGCGAGCGTGGTCTGATCGAGTTCGTCGATCCCCAGAACCCGGTGCAGATGACAGTTTGCAAGACCACCCAAATTTCTGAGAAATACTATCAGGTGCGCCCTGGCGGCGACATCGCAGTAATCGCCGGGCTGATGAAATGCGTGCTGGATGCAGAGGACGCGGCCCCGGGAACGGTACTGGACCACGATTTCATCGCCAGTGACACCACGGGCTTCGAAGAGACGGCGCTGGCGGTCCGTGCGATGGACTGGGCGGATATCGAACGAAACGCTGGTCTGACCCGCGCGATGATCGCCGAGGCCGCCGAGATTTATATTGGGGCCAAGAATGCCATCGGCATCTATGGCATGGGGCTGACCCAGCACGTGAACGGCTGGCTGAACCTCGGGATGCTGTGCAACCTGTTGCTGATGCGCGGTAACATCGGACGGCTGGGCGCCGGGGTCTCTCCGGTGCGGGGGCATTCCAATGTGCAGGGGCAGCGCACCGTTGGCATTGGCGAGAAGTCCTCACACATGCCCGCAGACAAGTTGCGGGCGCTCTTCGACATCGACCTGCCGGAGGAGGAGGGGATGAACGCTGTCCATGCCTGCGAAGGCATTCTTGATGGCCGGGTAAAAGCAATGATCCTTTTAGGGGGCAACCTTGTGCGCGCCCTGCCCGACCGTGATCGGATGGAGAAGGCCTGGCCTCATCTTCGTCTGACCGTCAACATTGCGACGAAGCTAAACCGCACACATCTGACGCCGGGACAAGTGTCCTACCTGTTTCCCTGCCTCGGGCGGACAGACGAGGACATCCAGGCCAGCGGTCCGCAAGCGGTCTCAATGGAGGATTCGCTGTCGCATATCTACGGCTCGATCGGTACCGCCTCGCCGCCAGGACCTCAGGTACAGTCGGAAACGGCGATCGTGGCGCAGATCGCCAAGGCGACGCTGGACCAGAACCCGAAGCTGAAGTGGGATGATTGGATCGGTAATTATGACCTGATCCGCGACCTGATCTCGCAAACCTTTCCCGACAAATTCGCCGATTTCAACGAGCGGCTATTCGAGCCCGGAGGGTTTTACAGAGGCAACCCAGCCCGGGAGCGGGTCTGGAAAACCGAGAGTGGCAAGGCGCAGTTCACCCTGCCCACGACGTTGTCCGCGCTCGGTGAAGAAATCACCGGAGACGGCAAACTCATGACACTGGTGACCCTGCGCTCGAACGACCAGTTCAACACCACGATCTACGGGTTTTCAGACCGGCTGCGCGGATTGGAGGGTAGCCGTGAGATCGTGCTTATCAATCGTGATGAGATGGCCCGCCTTGGGCTGGAGGAAGGCCAGAGCGTGAGCCTGGTCTGCGCCATCGATGACGGCCACGTGCGCCGCGTCGACGGGTTGACGGTGACGCCCTACGACCTGCCAGCCGGCTGCATTGCGGGGTACTACCCGGAGCTCAACCCGCTGGTCCCGCTGAGCTATCATGAGAAGAACTCTCAGACGCCAGCCTACAAAGGCACGCCGGTGGAGATTGTGGCGTGACCGTGCAGGGCGCTGTTTTCTCGGCAGGGCACCCGATGACCGCGCGACCGGAACTGGTGCGGGAAGGGCCCGTCGCCATCGTCTGCAACGCCGTGACGTTGGGAGTAATGATGGCAAGCCCCGCGGACCTGGAAGATTTCGCTTTGGGCTTTGCTGTGACTGAGGGTGTAATCCGAGACCCGTCAGAGCTGCGCGAAATCGAGATCGTGACCCATGCCAAAGGCACAGAGGCGCGGTTGTGGCTGACGCCCGCAGCGGCGGCAAGGGCAGCAGCGCGGCACCGGGCAATGATCGGGCCGGTGGGCTGCGGACTTTGTGGGATCGACAGTCTGGACAAGGTTGAGCGCGAACTCCCGCCCCTTTCCGCCGACGCGGTGCATCTGACCCGAGCGCAGGTTTGTGGGGCGCCGGATCTGCTGCGATTACTGCAGCCGGAGCACGACCGCACCCACGGCTGCCACGCGGCAGGCTTTCTGATCCCCGGGCGTGGCATCGTTTTGGCGCGGGAAGACGTGGGTCGCCACAATGCTCTCGACAAACTGGCCGGCGCCCTGCTGCGGGCCGGTATTGCGCCAGCCTCGGGCGCTGTCGTACTTACGTCGCGCGTGTCGACCGAGATGGTGCAGAAGGCAGTGATGATGGGCGCGGCCACGGTCATTGCCGTCTCGACAGCAACGGACTATGCCGTGCGTCTGGCGGACCGGGCAGACCTGACGCTGATTACCCGGGTCCGCGACGGGCGCTGTGAGGTCCTGTCGGCCCCCCACCGCCTGCACTTATAACTGCAGCTACAGTGTATATCTATAACCCGAGGTATGAACGACAACGTAAATTGTTTCGCGGCAGAACCTGACGGCTTGGACGCTCATTCGTTTTGCAACAATGTTCCCGCCAATCAGGGATACTTAATTCAGGTCAAAAATCAGAAAAATCATTTCTTGCCAGACCTTTCCAAAAAGTCGTGCGAATAGGTGTGCTATTATTGAAGTTAAAACAGATCTACCTTTTGAGACTTGGCATTTAATCGATCTGAGCCATAGGAACTAACGGCAATGTTTGGCGTTTGATCAGCAATCACTGACATTAACATCAAAGGTAGACCAATGCCGACCGATACCAGTCAAGTGCTCCATACCATTCACACTGCAAGCAACGATATCCTGTCAGGTTATGATACAATGGTCGAACGGGCCGAGCCTGAAATCTTGCCAATCATCGAGGACCTGCAGCGCATGCATCGTCACCATGCGACGCAACTGGAGAACTGGCTTGAACGATTTTCGGAAACCGGGGTGGACGACGATTCCTTTCGCGGAACAGTAAATCAGGCGGTTGTCACAATCAGGGACTGAATTACCGGACTTGATGAAGATTCACTGACGGCCGTTCGTGACGGAGAGCAGAAGCTGTTGGATATATATGACACTACGATGGCAGATTGGACTGTCGATGGCGATACCGATATCTCGGACGGTTTGACCAAACAGTTCAGAGAGATTGAAGACAAAGTTGAAGAGTTGCCGGCAGGCTAAGTCTGAGAGGCCAATTTCAGCAAAAGGAATGCTGAAAGTCGATACAATTTCGAACTCGCAATAGACCTAAAAACAAGGACCTCTGAAATGGACTTCAATTTTCTGTTGCCTCTTCTTGCAATGTTCACTCTGCTTGGAGCTTTGATCTTCTCATTGGTAAACAAAAAACAAACGGATGATCGTAGGAAAGACAACTCTATTCCTCCAAGTAGTTTGGCCGCTGATGGGGATCCTCACAAGAAAGTGTCTGAGTAGAAATTTTTCAGAGACAATCGTGCGAGATATTAAGGCCAAAAGTGTAGATCTCCATAGTTCCGACTGTGGCATTGAACATTCTTGCTTTATCGGATTGCCGGCATAACCAGTGGAACGCACCCCCTCTTCCTTTACCGTCGACTGATTATACAAGCGGGCAAACTGTTACGAGGAGTGTTTTCTAAGCATTGCCTGATCTTTGCAGAGGCAGAGTCACCGAAACAGTGTTTGGCTCGGTAGAGATACCCGGTCTGGATATGTCTAATTCCGTCATGTGCAATCTTTACTCCAACACGATGGCCAAGGACGCGATGCGACAGCTCTTCGCGGTCGACGCGGCGCATGACGATCTTGGAAACGCTGAACCGCTGACCGCCATTTTTCCAAAGGGCATGGCGCCCATTGTTGGCATGAACGACGACGGCAGCCGCTGGCTCCGAACCGCGCATTGGGGTTTCGTGATGCCACAGGTGTCGAAGAAGACTGGCAAACCGATTCAACCGAAGGCCGTGAACAACGCACGCGACGACAAGCTCCGCACGTCAGAATTCTGGCGGAAGAGCTTTGAGGAGCGGCGCTGCCTGATCCCTGCCACAAGCTTTTGCGAGGCGAAGGGCCACACCCCCGCTACATACGTCTGGTTCGGCGTAACCGGCGACGAAGAGAGGCCACCTTTTGCGCTGGCGGGCGTTTGGAGGTCCTACAAGGGCAACTACGGTGGCGGCGATCTGCGCGAGATGGTGAGCAGTTCAATGGTTACGACAACACCGAACGCCTTGGTGATAGATACCCACCCGAACCGGATGCCGATGATCCTCGCCCCCGAGGATTACGCACAGTGGATGACCGGTACGCCTGACGAAGCCTTTGCACTGATCAAACCTTTCCCGGCCGAGCGTATGGTAATCCATCAGAGCGGAGAGGCACACAAATCCGACCACGGCGGCATGACTGCCGCCGGGTAGATAACTCCTTGGACAGATTAGGCGATCAGGAATTCGTCTTTGGACTGACCGTTTTCCAATGCGTCCTTCATCCAGTCCGGCTGACGGCCGCGGCCGGTCCAGGTCTGCTCGGGATTTTCGGGATGGCGGTACTTCGGCGGCGAAACAGTTTTTGTTTTCTTCGCGCCCGGTACTCCGGTCAGTTCGGCCAATGTGAAGCCCATTTCCCGTGCAGCGGCGTCAGCCGCGGCAAGCGCCTCTTTGCGCTGCTTATCCTGGTAGCCGTCGACGGCCTTGTTCACATTCTTCTGGAGTTTCTTGAGGTCGTCCAGCGACATGCTGTTCAGATCGATGTCTGCCATTTTTACGTTCCTTATCTCATTATCTTACAAAAGCGGTGCGGCGCAGTTGCCACGCATTAATAGTGAGGGTCAATTGAAATTGATCCATTCAAGTGGCGTTCTTTCAAAAAGCTCTCCCGCGGTTGGTCCTACATGCCTTCATTCGCTCAATTGTCAATCGTTCTAACCAACCTTTGTCGCGGGGTTTTCAATAGGAGAAGTTTTGGTCGCGCGGCGAGACGATGGCTCTGCTTTTCGAAAGAATGAGATGGTCCAAACAGATCCGCACCGCCGGCAGCAGCCTCAGCGACATAACTCAGTCGACGGACCTGCACATGGCACCGTCAGACTGAACCGGCCGAGAGACAGGCCCGATAGAGTCAGCCCTGGAAGCGCAACATCAGAGCGACCCCGGCCCATGCGCAGAACCCCGTCAGGGCAGCGCCCCAGATCGTATCCGTCGCGACCATCTGCCAGGACCAGTCTTTCATGATCGACATCGAGGTGAATTCGTAAGTCCCGTAGGCCATCGCGCCGATGATAGCCCCGTGCAGCGCCGCACGTCCCGGGGCCGCATCTCGGAAGGCGGGGGCCGAGACCAAAAATACAAGGCCCACGACATAGGCGAGATAGAAAAGACCCGCAGGCGCCAACATCGGACTGTCCCGCATCGCATCGCCCAAGTGGCGCGTGAACAGCGGCTTCATCACGAGGGTCAGCATGATCACATCGATGACGAGGAAGAGGACGGCGGTCACGGCGTAAAGGATCATTTTTGCAATTCCTGATTAAGCACTAAAAAGCAGGTAGATCAAAACGTCCTCGATCGTAGGGTGAATATGCAAAATCTTTGAACTGCATTTCTTCTGTTCCGTATCGATCTGGGATTGTTGAACGTTCAGCATCCACCCATTGTTCGGCATTCATTGAAGTCTGAACGTGAGCTGTGATCCGTAAGTGCGTCTGAAGAAGGCAAGACCTGCCGTGCGGGTAGGGCCTTTTCCATCTGGCCGCCGACACTTGAACGGGTGAAATTCTCACTTGGATAGATCGAAAGTCATGGCCACTGCCCCGCCCTGTAGGCGTGTCACCGCGCTTCTCAGGCTCCCGCCGGCAGACCGGCCTCCGCCCGCAACGTCCCGGCCCATCCTCCCTGTCCGCATGGCCCGCGCCCTGTCTCTCCGAGCCAGTGCGCGAACCTTCGGCCATGGTCGTCCTGGTCCGTGCCGATGCGCCCTGACGGGTTCCGATCGCTGGGGCGCGGTGCGGGGTTCGCGCAAGCGCGATACGCCGCTGCACCGCTCAGAGAAAAAGAAAGCGAGACGGGGACCGCCGGTCCCCCACCGCAACCCTGAAATACGGCACCCAAAGGGGTGTCCCCGTCCTTCCTGCGCCTGCGGCTTTGTGCAGGCCGGGTGATCCCCCTCCCCTTTGGCTTTGATTTCAGCATTGCGGCGGTTCCCCCCCTGCCCTCGCCGGGAGGCAAGGTTTCAGAAGAGGGGCGCGCTGAAGCGCTTCCTCGCCTGACCCCTCGCCCGAGTATCGGCACCAGACCGGACACGTGGCACCACCGCAAAGGACCAAGACCATGAACGACCAAACCACCCTGTCGGCAGATGAGCAGGCCGAGATTGACCGTGCCGCGAAGATCGCAGAGCAGAACGACCGTTTCCGCAAGACATGGGGCGCAGACGTCAGCGTTCCCGGCCAGATCATCGTAACGCGCGCCGTGGCAAGCCTGTCCGCAGGGGCACAGGTGCAGATCATGCGGGCCGTGCAGACGTTCGACACCTTCACCGAGGACAACGACCCTTATGGGGATCACACCTTTGGCGCTTTCGAGGCAATCGAAGCGGGTGAGACGGTCAAGCTGTTCTGGAAGATCGACCTCTACGACACCGAGTACACGTTCGGCAGTGCTGCCCCCGAGGACACCGCTACGACCCGCCGCGTCCTGACCGTCATGCAGCGCCACGAATACTAGAGCCGCCTGCGCGGCCCGCCGCGCCCACCGGGTGCGGCACCCCCCTCCCCTTCCCTACAGACACATCAAGGATCGAACCCATGACCAACCAGACCCAGATCACCACAGCGACCGACGAGCAAATTCCGTTCTCTGACCTCTACCTCTCCGACATCAACCCCCGCACCATCCTGAACGACGATGCCATCGTCGAACTTGCCGCGAATATTCAAGAGCATGGCCTCATTCAAAGCCCGGCAGGCCTGCGCGATGCTACTGGCAAGGTCGGGATCGTGGCGGGTGGACGCCGTTACCGCGCCTTGGCGCTGTTGCAGGACGACCCCCGGTTTCAGATCGTGACCGTCCGTATGGCCCCCGATCAGGCGACCGCCGTGTTTTGGGCGACGAGCGAGAACGCGCAGCGCGAGGATCTGCACCCCGCAGACGAAATCCGCGACTTTGGCGCGATGGAGAAGCGCGGCGTGAAGGTCGCAGATATTGCCGTCGCTTATGGCGTGACCGAGAAGCACGTTTACCGCCGCCTGGCCCTGTCCAATCTGCCCGCCCCGGTGCTGGACGCTTTGCGGGACGGCAGCGTGAGCCTGTCCCAAGCAGCCGCGTTCACGATCAGCGACGACGAGGCTCTTACCTTGGAGGTGTTGGCCCTTCACATCGAGCAAATCGCCAAAGGCTACGGCGGGTTAAACGACTACACCATCAAGACCCGCCTGAAACCCGGCAGCGTCAAAGGCACCGACCGCCGCGCCGTGTTTGTCGGAGAGGCAGACTACAGCGCCGCAGGAGGTCGCATGGGTGGCGACCTGTTTGCTGACGTGACGACCTTTGACGACCCCGCCATTCTGGACGAGGTTTTCGCCGCCAAGCTGACCCAGACCGCAGCCGACTACTCCGCCGCGTATGGCTGGAAATGGGCCGAGGCAATCACTGATGGTTACATCAGCTATCAATTCGATCAGGACCGCAAATTCGGCAAGGTCTATCCCGTCGAAGGCGAACTGACCGAGGCCGAGGCCGAGCGTTATGACGCACTTGTGGAACTAGCGAACGGCGATGCACTGGACGAGGAAGGCACAACTGAGCTGGACGCCTTGCAAACCAAGAGGGACGGCGACTTTACCGACGAGCAGCGGGCCACAAGCGGTGTCGTGATCTATGTCACCAACGACGGCAGCGTGAAGGTCGAGGCCGGTTTCATCCGGGCCGAGGACAAGGCCGCAGCCATTGAAGCAGGTATCTTGCAGCCGTCGCGCCATGCCACGACCGAGGCCGCGCCGAAGTCGCCTATCTCCGACACCTTGCGCGGCGATCTGGACCGGATCGGCACCGGCGCACGTCAAAACGCGATGCTGGACGACCCGAAATTGGCGCTTCATCTTCTGGCCTTCCAGCTTTGCGGGAAGATGGGATACGACCGCGCTTACGGCGTCCGCACGGACGAAGTGCCGAACGTCCCGACCACGGAAACCGGCTATGTGCTGGACAAGCGCCTGACCGTTTGTGACACCGACGACCGCAGCCCGTTCAACCGCGACCATGCCGCCGCGTTTGCCAAGTTTCGCAAGCGGGGCGATGCAAAGATCATGGACCTGTTGAACCGTTATCTGGTCGCGCACCTGACCATCGGCAGCCCTGACCTTGGCGCGATGATCGACAAGCTGACGAGCAAGCGCACCCGCGACACCTTCACACCCACCGCCGAGAACTTCTTTGGTCGCGTGAACGGCGCTTACCTCAATGATCTGTGGAGCGACCTTCTGGGACTGGTCGCAGGACACCCCACCGTGACCAACTTCGAGCAGTTGAAGAAGGGCGAGAAGGCCGCAAAGCTGGAAAGCCTGTTTGCGGACCCGGCGACACGCACAGCCCTTGGCCTGTCGGAAGATCAGATCGACCGGATCAACGCATGGCTTCCCGAAGGTATGGCCTGACCAAAGCCGCAGGGCGGACACGCGCCCTGCCCCACCCATCCCGACCGGAGACAGATCATGTCAGTAAAGACCTACACCGTCGCCATGCGGAACGGCCCGCCCGTCACCCGCAAGGGCCATATCGTCACCTTTGCCCGCGAAGGTCAGCCAGCCGTCGCCGTGGCGCTTTATAAGACACGCGGAGGCTACAACGCCGACCATCCCCGCACTGGCCGCTCGATCAGCACGTTCGACCAAGTGTGCCGGTTCGGAAAGGCCGTCACATTGAAGGAGGCGAAAGACAGCCTTTTGACGATGCTGGACGACATGAACGGCGACGAAGCATTGCGCCGCGTGGCAGACAGCTACGCCGCCCTGACCCCAGATTTTCCGTATGGAACAGGACAGAAAATAAAGCGTGCTGCCCCACACCGCTTGTTCCTATGCAACCCATGTGCGAGTTATTTTGCTATGAATATGCAGACATTAATCGAGGCAGCGCCATTGCCGCCAAAACCATCGCGCAAGAAACTTGTGTTATGGGGTGTTTTTGCAGGCTTGCTAGGGTTGATCCTAGGGGCCGTCGTTGTGCCAGAATATCTTGTATACCGAGACCAAGGAAAATATTTTGGAGAGATAATTCGGGCAATTTGTGCCAACGAGGACAGAGGTTACGTTGGCGTGTATTACCCTATGGACGATCCAAGCGAGGCACATTGCATGACACCTGAATTTGCAGAGACCCTTAGATCATCCGACTAAATTCCTTGTGGTGAGGAACGACCTGGCCCCGCATTGCGCGGGGCCTTTTTTCTATTCCCGTTCCACTTCCGGCAGAGGTCGATTGATGCCCGTTCGGGCCAAGACTACGCCCTGCCCAAAACGGCCCTGCGCTATGCGCGCAGCACCCGCAGCCGCGGTGCATTGCCGCTGAAAAAGAACGGACCTGCGATCCTACTTTTTCAGCATCCCGGCATCACGCAGCAATTCGTTGAGCCTGCCTTCCGCGAAGCGCGCCAGTGCGTCGGCATCGTTCGCTGCATCGACGGGATCACGCTTGAGAAGATCCAGCTTGGCTTGCGCCAGCCAGTAAGATTCAGCGGCGTTCTGCATCACTTGCACCACCCCGATCTTTTTCCACCGTCATACCGACGCGCCAGCCGTTCGGAGACAAGAGTGTCAGCCACATCGACCTGTTGCACGATCAGCCGCGCCAAGCCGCGATCATATTTATCCCGCCCCGGCAGAACGACCAAATCGACCCGCTGCACCCCATCCAGAAGGTTCCGCAGCCGTGAAGTCGCGGCGCGGCCGAGAGCCAGCTCAAAGTCGCACTTAGGCCGATAGGTTTCCGGCGTGTCGAAGCCGACAAGCCGGAAACGGTCGCCCTGCACGTCGATGGTGTCGCCGTCCACGACGTAGATCGAGGACGCGGGGATCAATTCGGCGGTCGCAGCGACCGGCCAAAGAAGGACGTGGATAGCGAGGAATTTCAGCATGGGTTACGCCTCTTTAAATTCTGTAGCTGGGGCGGCGATCAGCGCGTCAAACAATCGGGCCACATGATCGGGACCGCAGCTCTCGGGAAGTTCAAAGAAATGGATGCCGGCTTCAGTCGTCGCCGTGCGTTTGATCCTGTCGCTTTTTTCCGCCCGGTCCCGGCCCTGCCTTGAAGAACCATAGTGCCCGCTGCCCTGATACTCGATCACGGCAACCACATCGGACCCGCCGTCCGTGATGATGAAATCCGCCCGCTTGGCGTTCACCGTCCAATACCTCTTGCGACTCTTGTTCGACAAAAACGAGCCATAGGATACCTGACACATCACCACCCAACCCGCAGGCGCGGCTTTGACGAGCCGGCGATAGACCGCACCTTCCGCCTTGTTCATCAGTGGCCGCAGTTTGAATTGTGGACGCAGAGCCGCGCCCACAATGTTGAGCAGCAGGACCACGTAGATCAAACCGCCTAAAATTGCGATGCCACTTAACACTAGGAATGGCAGATAGAGGTCTTGGGTCATGCGGTCGTTTTCCGGCTGATTTGATACCTAAGATTGGCGTATCACAGGCCGCAGAAGATTGAATCCCCTGTAAGGCGTCATAGCCCCTGCCCCGCCCTTTGGGCGTGTCACCGCGCTTCTCAGGCTCCAGCCGGCAGACCGGCTTCCGCCCGCAACGTCCCGGCCCATCCTCCCTGTCCGAATGGCCCGCGCCCTGTCTCTCCGAGCCAGTGCGCAAACCTTCGGCCATGGTCGTCCTGGTCCGTGCCGATGCGCCCTTGCGGGTAACGATCGCTGGGGCGCGGCGCGGGGTTCGGACAAGCCGAACGCCGCTGCACCGCCAAGAAAAGAAAGAAAGAAGGGGACCGCCGGTCCCCCACCGCAACCCTGAAATACGGCACCCAAAGGGGTGTCCCCGTCCTTCCTACGCCTGCGGCTGTGTGCAGGCCGGGTGATCCCCCTCCCCTTTGGCTTTGATTTCAGAATTGCGGCGGTTCCCCCCCTGCCCTCGCCGGGAGGCAAGTTTTCAGGAGAGGGGCGCGCTTCGCGCTTCCTCGCCTGACCCCTCGCCCGATTTTCGGCACCAGACCGGAAACGCGGCACCACCACAAAGGACCGAAGATCATGGCTTACCAGATTGTCACCAAAAGCGACGACGGCGAGACCGCAGTTTTCACGGATTGCCTGACGACGTGGGCGACCGAGAACTACGCCGAAATAACCGGCACGTCCGCCAATCCCCGCACCCGCGCCGAGTTGCAAGGACACCCGACAATGGCGGGTTTTATCGGCCCTTGCTGGGGCGGCTGGACCGAAACCGGCGACCCGATCCTGCGCTACGAGGATTCCGCCGCCTACGCCGCGAATTGCATCTGATCCCCCCATTCAGCCCCGCCCGTAAAGGCGGCGCAACGCCACAGGAGCTTAAACCATGACCGCACGTCTTTTCACGCTGCATCTCGACTATGAAGGCACCTCTACGCCGCGAGCAATCTATAGCACGGACGAAGTTGCCTTGCGTGTTGTCGGCCTCGATCACCACATAGCCGCAACGTCGACGCCCTCTCTGACCTTAAAGAATCCCGACGGCGTGACAGTTGCCACGATGGACGTTTACGCGACGGACTGGACCGAGAACGCAGCCCTCATGTGCGCCCCCGCCGCGCAGCCAACCGGCAGCCGACGCAGCACCCATCACTTCGACAACGAAGCCGAGGCGATCCAATACCGCGAGGACCACGGAACGGGCGGCTGGATTTTCGCCTGCGCCGATAAGGGCGAGGCAACAATTTTTCCGCCGAACATGACACCGACCGACATTCTGAAAAGCGGCATGACCAGCCAGTCAGGGGGCCGCTTCATCGGGGCCACCGGCAAAATTACGAAGGCGGAGGATCTGGCATGACCAGCACCAAGAAAGCAGCCGTGTCGCTCATTAAGGGGCGGCACATCACCGCCGCCGATAAGCGCAACATCGTGGAGGGCATCGAGTGGCTGCGCCAAGAGACTGCCCCCTATGTCGCAGCCCTGCCCAACCAGACCCCGAACTATGGGGCTATCTGGATCAAGCGCGGCACGTCGGCAAAGCGATACAGCATCGCGCCGACCCGCGACCGTGGCACCTTTAGTGTGACGATCCGCGAAAACTACCGCGCCGACTCCGGCCAGATGCGCCGGCGCGACATGGCGGTGATGGTTCAGATCGCAAACATCGAACCGCTTTACATGCCCGCAGCCGAAGGGGGCGAGTCATGAACGCCCACGCACGAATTGGAGAAACGCCGGAATATGCCGCGCCCGTATTGCGGCGCAGCTTGTCCGACATTGTGGCCGAGTATGACGACAAGGCGGAAAGCATCACCGGCGCAATCGCCGCGTTCAACGACTCCGAAACCGCGATTAACACCGCCGCCAGCATCGGCGGGAAATTCGGCAGCACTGTCTTTTCCACCGCACCGCGCCTCTATGAAAAGGACGTTCGGATTGCCCTTTTGCGGTCAGCTTGGAAGCACGTTTACGAAGGTCTGGACATTGCCAAGATCGCATCAGCCAAGGACCGCGAACAGCTCGAATTGAAACTGACGACGCCCCTGCCTTTCACGTTGGAGAACCTTGCCGAAGTGTTCGGGGCTTATCTGTTGGACCCACGCTTTCACATTCTCAAAGGTCTGGCAGAATGTTTCTGCGACCTTGATCCCGCCTATAAGAGTCACAGCCGCGTTCGGATCGGTGTTGCTGGCCTGCCCAAGCGTATCATCGTGAACTATGCGACCGGCTGGAACAGTTGGGGCCGCAAGCGGGTGGAGGACACCTTGAACGCCCTTGCCGTCTATCGCGGCGAACCCCGCTACAACTACCGCCAGTTTGAGGACATGCTGGCCGAGGCGAAGCGGCATCGAGAGTCGGATTTCAACGGCGGCAAGGTCCAGGTTTTCCAGAACGGCAACGCGCACCTGATCTTTGATAAGCACAGCTTGCTGGACATTAACCGGGCGCTTGCGGAATTTTACGGCGAGGTTCTGCCCGACGCGCCGTCAGAGACCGAAGCACGGCGACCCAGCACCGAAGTTGCCCGCGACCTTCAATTTTACCCCACGCCCCGCAAGGCCGCAAAACTGGTGATCGACGCTTTGCACCTGTCCGGTGGCGAGACTATTCTGGAACCGTCGTGCGGCGACGGTCAGTTGATGGACATGCTGGCCGACTGGCACAACCACCCGACCGAACGGCGCTATCGTTCCCCGGTGATCGTGACCGGCGTAGAATATGACGCGGGACGCGCCGCCCAGGCTCGCGCCAAGGGCCACCACGTTATGACCACCAATTTTCTACAGGTCGCACCTGATCCGCGGTTTGATGTGGTCCTGATGAATCCGCCCTTCTACGGCCAGCACTACAAAAAGCATCTGGACCACGCCTTGAAATTCTTGCGCCCCGGTGGCCGTCTGGCGTGCATCCTGCCCGCCAGCGCCTACTACGACCACGGCAACACCGTAGGCGAATGGCACGATCTGCCCGTTGGCACTTTTGCGGAAAGCGGCACCAATATTCCGACCGGCTTTTGCGTGAAACACGTCCCAAAATAGGCCGAGATATAATTAGGGTTTAAGGCTAGAAAACGGCCTTAAACCACTTATTTTATTGAGTAAAAATGGCATTCATGCTAGATTCAACCCACGGTAATTCTGCCAAAAAGGCCCCGATCATGTCCCTTGTTCCTACGTCCGTCCAAGCCGTTTGGCAGTCTGCCGAACTGTTGATTGCCTTCCACAAGAACAAGAACAAGACCAAGCGGGACGCACCCTTTTTCTGGCGTCCGAAGGAGGCACTTGCCCGCCTGTTGGCGAAGCCCGAGGATCAGGAGGCCGTCGTCGTCATGCGTGCCGCAGACGACAACGGCGCCGACGTTCAGATCAAGATGCACTCTGACAAGATCGTGGTCAGGCGCGACCGCGAGCTGGGTTGGTCGGGCGTCATTATTGACGAGCATCAGATTCAGATAAAAGTCGATGGTGCTATGATCCGCGTCGATGCGGACGGTAGCGTTGTGGTCGAGAGGGACTTTCAAAAGACCCACCTTGAAGGAACCGGCGAGATTTTCCGGTTCACCCCCGACACCCAGATTGTCGTGTCCGCTGACGGCGGCCGCATGTCCCGAGAGACCGAGGCCACCTTTGACGGCTTCACACCGGACGGCGTTGTTTCGCGCCGCAAGTGACCGCCCAAGATAGGCCGTCCCTTGCGGCAGGCCCCGCCCCTTTTCTGATCCGATGGAGCCAGACGCCATGACCTCGATCTATCTCCGCGCGTATCTGCATGGTTATGCCCGGAAGCCAGCGCCGCGCTGGCTGCGCCGATTCATCGCGCGATCCGAGATCCACCGCGCTTGGCTGGCGGGCTATCTTGGTTTCTTTGAAAGTGACGGCGTGGCCTACGGACCCGCTTACCCTTACCCGCAATTTTCCGACTGTGACGCCGACGAGGACGCCGCCGCAACGCAGTTCGTTGACGAAGGCTTTCCCTACCATCCGGACCGCGCCTAGTCTTGTCGATCCTTGGCAAGTGACCAAGCGATGCGCAGCCCGTAAGCGTCCGACTTGACCCGCGCCCCACACTGGGCACATCGCGCCGCCCGTTTAACCTGCGCCACGGTGTGAAGGTTCTTTTTCATCGCTACAGCAACCCGCACCGGCACGACATTGCCGCAGGTATATTCAAGCCAAAGGGTATGATCTGGGATTTGCACTAAGTCCGTCATGGTGAGAACAAATAGCGAACGTTCTAGGCAATGGTAGGTCGTCGATTTGGACCGGACCCCGCCCAAGGTCATAGCACGAAAACGGCCGCGCGAGGCGCAGCGCATGCTTCTGAGGCGCTACCGCGCCCCCGGCACCACGCCCATACTTCTCTGTTCCTTTGGCCTAGGTTGCGCCACTTACCCGGCTCGCAACGATTAAAGCGCCAGCGCCACCAACGCCGCGGCAAACACTTTTGGGTCTAGGCTCGCAGCCCATTGCAGCTGCGCCTTCAACTCCCACGCGCTCTCGTTCTTCGCGAGGTTCGCAACGATGCGTTGCGTCTCAAAGGGACCGCCCAGCAGCGCCCTTGCACTTCCAGTTGGCGTGTTCGCGGCGGCGACCATGAACGCACTCAATATCCGAGTCCCTGTCTCCATCCACTTTCTTGTTCCTTCGTCACGGGCAACAAGATCCGTCGATCCAAAGGCAAGAGCTGCACTTTGCAAAGCATCATCAACGTCGGTTTCATCATCCAGGCCGCCAGCAAGACGCGCTTGAACGATCCACTGATCCATGCGGATTCGGAGATCTTTCTTCAACATCAACAGCCTCTTTCTGCACTTCCTGTGTTCTTGGTTTTCTACCACGAAATCATTGATCCGTGAATCTGAAAGCGTGATGAACATGGCCCCTGCCCCGCCCTTTGGGCGTGTCACCGCGCTTATCTAATGACGAAGGCGCGTTCTGCTTACACAGTGGAGCCACCGACCGGCACGACATTTATGCCGGACGGTGGCGGGGTCGGGTCGTCGCCGCGCTGGTTACTTTGGACCGTCCTAGAGTGTGATCGCCCCGCCCCTTCGAGCTGGCCTGAACGGATACAAGGGGATCGTGCCCCGCATGATAAGCAGAGGACAGAGAAAGATGGGTGATGAAACGATCGGTGTCGATATCGCAAAGCTGCGTTTCGACGTTCACAGCTACCCCGCCGGTGAAAGTGGCCGCTTTGAGAACACTGGCAAGGGACGAAGGGCTTTTCTCAAATGGCTGAAAGGCCGGAACGTCGTCATGGTCGTGTTCGAACCGACAGGGCCGTACCACAAGGCTCTCGAAGCCGATCTACACAAAGCAGGGATTTCGCTTGCCATGGTAAACCCGCTCCATGCCCGTAGGTTTGCCGAAGCTACAGGCTGCCTCAACAAGACAGACCGCGTAGATGCTGCCATCCTCGCACGTATGGCGGCTGTTCTTCAAATCAGGGCCCAGCCTGAACGGCCGGAAAATCTCTCGGGCCTGACGGAATTGCTATCGGCACGGCGCGGGTTGATGAAGGAGCGGACGGCAAATTTGAACCGGCAAAAGAACCTCGTTCACCGGTTACTGAAGCGGCAGTGTTCAGCCCGCATTCGTCAGATCCAAGGCCAGGTTCAAATGATCGAGCGTGAACTGCGAGCCGCTTTAGCGGCAGATGCGGCGCTGAGGCAGAAGTTTGAGATTCTCGTCAGCATACCCGGCATTTCTGATACAACAGCGTTCACACTCTTGGCGGAAATGCCCGAGTTGGGTGAACTCACATCTGCTCAAGCAGGAAGCCTTGCCGGTCTGGCACCGATGCATCGCGAGTCTGGGAGTTGGAAAGGACAGTCACGTATCCGTGGCGGTCGTGCCGTGTTGCGACAATCCCTGTACATGCCTGCACTCGTTGCCACACGATTCAACCCGGATATGCGCGTCGTCTACAAACGGCTGGTCGACACGGGGAAGCCCGCAAAGGTCGCCATCACGGCTGTGATGCGTAAGCTTGTGGTTTTAGCCAACAGCCTTGTTTCGGCTGGCCGTAAATGGGAGGCACGCCCAACAAAATGACGTAGGATCGGACCTTCGCCGAGCATTGGACCGAGGCCCGCTGTGCGGACGTCCCTGCCATTCCCGACGCTCCTTGTTCACGAACCGAGTTCTTGACGCGCTACGGAGAGGATTGACCGGGTCAAGTCGTGAAGCTGGTCGGATGCAAGGCGGTTGATCTGCCAGAACAGGCGTCGCTCGAGCACCTTTCCAGGAAGGAGCTCGACAAGTTCTCCGCGTTCGAGATGTTGCTTTGCAAGCTGGACCGGGTTGAGCGCCCACCCCATACCGGCCAAACTTCCCTCCAGGAAGCTCTGCGTCGAGGGAAGCCAGTGGGTGGGGAAGGATAGCTCGTACCCAAAAACTTCTCGCGCCCAGACAGTCTGGAGTCTATCCTTCTGGTTGAAGGTGAGGGCGGGCGCGCGCTGGAAAGCCTCTTCCGTGAGGCCACCGGGAAAGTATCGGGCAACATAGTCAGGGCTCGCTGTCGCCTGGTAGCGGAGTGATCCGAGTGACGTGACTCGGCATCCCTGGACAGGGCGTTCCAGAGCAGTGACGGCAGCAAGCACCCGGCCGCGGCGCAGCCAGTCGACCGTATGGTCCTCGTCGTCGATGGCCACGTTCACGAGATAATCGGTGACCTTGGTGAAGGAGGCGATGGCCTCGACAAACCAGGTCCCTAGACTGTCGGCGTTCGTGGCCACGTTCAGGGTAACCCGTTGCGTGGCACCTTCGAAGCCTGAGATCTCGGGCAGCTGCGCCATGAGGTCCTTCTCAAGCATGCCCACGCGATCCATGTGCTGACAGAGCGCAAGACCCTTCTCCGTGGCAGTGCATGGCGTGCCGCGCTCTATGAGCACCGCTCCAAGGCGCTCCTCGAAATGCTTGACGCGCTGCGAAACGGCCGACGATGTCACGTTGAGAGAGGCGGCGGCTCGTTCGAAGCTTCCAGTCCGCACTACCGCAGCGACCGCACGAAGTGCGGCATAGTCTACCATGATTTAGCCGTCCTTAATCCACATTATAGAGTTTAATTTCACTAACTCCTCAATAGCGATTATCGCAAGGGCAAGTTTTTGGATTGGATGCCCAAATATGGATCTCGCAGTATTCTTCACCGGCATGATGATGAGCATGAGTCTCATTGTAGCCATCGGCGCGCAGAACGCCTTCGTGCTGCGGCAGGGACTGCGTGGCGAGCACGTCTTGGCGGTCTGTCTTGCATGCGCGGTTTCAGACGCGATCCTGATCACTGTGGGCGTGACCAGCTTTCAGACCGTCTCCGGGTGGTTGCCCTGGCTGGAGCCGGTCATGCGCTACGCCGGGGCGGCTTTCCTAGTCTGGTATGGTGTAAAAAGCCTTCTGTCGGCGCTGCGGTCGAACGAGGCGCTGACCGCAGATTCGTCGCTGGCGATGACGGATATTTACCGCACACTTGTGGCCTGTCTCGCCATCACTTGGCTGAATCCGCATGTCTATCTCGATACGGTCGTCCTACTGGGGACCATTTCCACTCAGTTTGCCGACAGCCGGGGGTCCTTCGCTGTCGGGGCAATTCTCGGGTCATTCGTCTTTTTCTTCGCCCTCGGCTACGGAGCCATCGGGCTGCGCCCGGTGTTCGAGCGACCGGCGGCATGGCGCATCATGGAGATCTTGATCGCGATGGTAATGTGGCTCATCGCGTTCAAGCTACTGGTGGGGACCTGAGGAGAAAACAATGTTCACCGCCTACGTGATCGCGGCTGGGAGCCCCAGTCCGAGCACACTGAAGATACGCGCTCGTGTTCCCGACTGCGCCGATGGTCCGCCTCTACCAGCGCGCCCGGCGCGGAATCGAAGGCGTTCTGGCCGTTTTCTTCGTGTTAGCCGGGCTGCGCTTGATCTTCTCACGCGTTTGAAGGAGAAATTACCATGAACCTGTTTGCTGGCCTGTCGGCCTTCCCCCTTACGCCTGCCGACGACGAGGGCCGGCTGAAGCCCGAGCTTCTGCAACGGTTCCTCGAGCGGATCATGGCTGCGGGGGCGGATTCCATCGGACTACTCGGAAGCACCGTCGGATACGCCTACCTGACGCCAGAGGATCGCAAGCGCACGCTCCGGGCCGCTGTGGACTGCGTGGCGGGAAGGACGCCGCTCATCGTCGGTGTCGGCGCTCTCACGACTGATGTTGCCGAAAACCTCGCCCGCGATGCCCGGCAAGCCGGTGCGGATGGCCTGCTACTCGCGCCCATGTCCTATCAGTCGCTGACCGACGAAGAGGTCTTCTACCATTTCAAGGCCGTAGCCGCAGCCGGCGATCTGCCCCTGTGCATCTACAATAATCCAGGCACCACGAAATTCATCTTCAGCCCGGGCCTGATCGCGCGTCTGGCCGAAATCCCGAACGTGACTGCCGTGAAGATGCCGCTGCCCGCCGATAGCGATTACGCGGGCGAACTGCGTCGTTTGCAGGACGTGACGCCGGAAGGCTTCGCCATCGGCTATAGCGGCGACTATGGCGCGAAGGACGCGCTGCTCGCCGGCGGTGCCTGCTGGTATAGCGTCGTGGCCGGTCTGCTGCCGGAGCACGCGCTGGCGCTTACCCGCGCCGCGCAAGCCGGAGAGACGGCCGAGGCCGAGCGTATCGACCGCACTTTCGCTCCCCTTTGGGCGCTGTTCAGGGAATTCGGGAGCTTTCGTGTGATGTTTGCCATCGCAGAGACTCTGGGGTTCGGGCGCATCACTCCGACCCGTCCAATCCTGCCGCTCGATCAAGCGTTCCGAGGAAGGGTCGAGATTGCCCTACGTCCTCTGCTCGAGGATATTTGAGGTCAAGTAGGCAATTCGCTTTCTCGTCATCCGAGTGCTTAACCATGAGTCCCATCGGCTTGCTTGGCTACCCTGTATTATCATCGATGGACGTCTTGGAAGGGCTCTGTCCGGTCATTCGCTGCGCCACGCACGAACGACCGCTGTTGCCAAGAAACCCTGTTTCTGACGCTTGACGCACAACGGATACTCTAGGCTCCAGCCGGCAGACCGGCTTCCGCCCGCAACGTCCCGGCCCATCCTCCCTGTCCGAATGGCCTGCGCCCTGTCTCTCCGAGCCAGTGCGCAAACCTTCGGCCATGGTCGTCCTGGTCCGTGCCGATGCGCCCTTTCGGGTGACGATCGCTGGGGCGCGGCGCGGGGTTCGGACAAGCCGAACGCCGCTGCACCGCCAAGAAAAGAAAGAAAGATGGGGACCGCCGGTCCCCCACCGCAACAGTAAAATACTGCGCGTCCTGCGGGGCCGTGTCCTCGCGCTTTGCGCTGCGGGCCGCACCACCCCCTTGTCCGCTTGATTTTCCCATTGCGGCGGTTCCCCCCCTGCCCTCGCCGGGAGGCAAGGTTTCAGAAGAGGGGCGCGCTGAAGCGCTTCCTCGTCTGACCCCTCGCCCGAGTTTCGGCACCAGACCGGACACGTGGCACCACCGCAAAGGATCGAAAAAATGGCTAAAGAGCGTTTGGACATTCACCAGCACGTCACCGACACAATCATCGCACAGATTGAGGCAGGCACCCCGCCGTGGCGCAAGCCGTGGACAGGTGGCGCAGTTGGCGCTTGCCTGCCCGTCCGTCACAATGGCGAAGCCTATCGCGGCATCAACGTCCTGATGTTGTGGGCTGTCGCATCGGATCGTAGTTATGCGTCCGAACGCTGGATGACATTTAATCAGGCGCAGCAGCTTGGCGGCACCGTGAAGAAGGGCGAGAAATGCGCCCGCAGCGTTTTCTATGGCACCTTCGAGCAGAAGGACGACGGGCAGAGCGACGGCGGCAGCGAAGGCGGGAGCAAGGCCCGCATCGGCTTTGCGAAGGCGAACAACGTCTTTAACGCGGATCAGATCGAGGGTTTGCCCGCTGAATACTACGTTCAGCCCGACCCCGCCCGCGACCTTGGCACCGAGGCCGACCCAGCCCTTGAGGCATTTTTCGGCAGCATCGGGGCCGATATTGTCAGCACCACAGACCCCCGCGCCTACTATCGCCCCGCAACGGATCAGGTTCACATGCCGCCCGTTGGCACGTTCACCAACGCCGCCCGCTACTATGGCGTTCTGGCTCATGAAATCACACACTGGACTGGCGCGGAAAAGCGGCTGGACCGGATCAAGAAATTTGGCAACAAGGCCGCATATGCGTTCGAGGAACTTGTGGCCGAGATTGGCGCTTGCCTGTTGGCCGTGCGCCTTGGCGTCGAGCCGGAATTTGACCAAAGCGCAGCCTACATCGAGGGTTGGCTTGAAGCGCTGAAATCCGACAAGGGTCTGATTTTCAAGGCCGCCGCAGAAGCACAAAAGGCTGTCGATTTTGTGCTGGCAGCAGCCGACGCCGAGACCGTCGCACAGGACGACCGCGCCGCCGCGTGAGTCTATATCCTGACGGTCTGCACCATCTGGAACCCCGGCCTATATGGTCGGGGTTTTTTGCCTGCGTGGGGATAGGTGACGCGGCAGAGGGCGAGCTGCGCCCGCCCCCTGCCCCGCCTTTTTCTTCTGGCGGCTTCCCCGCTGAGAAAAGACAGCCTGACGGTCAGGACCTTCGGCCCGGCGTCAGGCCGCGTTGGATCACTTCAATGCGATATAACAAGGAGACAGCATTGCAAGAGGTTCGTCATTGTCCGCCATGAATCGTCTCAATGCAGTGAAGGTCTTAGCGACATCTGATCTGGTTGAGTTCACTTAAGAAGCGTCTGCCGCATAGGAGCCTCATGCCAAGTACTCAGCGCTTTAATTGTCTGACCTCATCACTCTTTCATGCCGTGATCATTGCGACTCCATGCGAAAAATTAGCCCATTTTTACGCAGCCATCTCGACATGCGTGCGCTTGCGTAACGCCAAAGCGCCTGAAGTCGTAGGAATTGAGCAGAGCCTTCCGGTGCGGTAAAGATTCGAGTTGACCACAATCCAAAACCCGTTTCGTCCCGATCTATCGTCAAACGCGTTACTTGCTTGTACGGACGAACATTCAAGTCAAAGTTCCGGAAATCGAACAAACGACGCCTGTGGACAACCTGTGGATAAAATTATCTTTTAAAATCAGCCTTGTGAGTTGCAAGGCTCATGCACTGCATGAAGTTAAATAGTAGGTTCGGACTGTTTTTTTTCGAGAGGAGCCGTATCGGGGCGTAAATTTTTCTTGAGTTCATCAAGTTGGGCAGTCATAGCTGTAACGCAATACGACACAAAAATAAGTCCTCCGCGTTTCTGGTGTCTAGCAAGACACTCTGTGGTTCAGTAACGCCGGTCGGGACACATTGAGCGGGGCCGACCATAATGCATTCAGTGCTGCACGACAAGTTGCGCGAAGACGCAGAGCGCCTTTCCGAAGCTTTGGAACACATGTCGAAGCTGTTCCTCGCCCCCAAAGAGCAAAAGACTCTCCGGAGCTTTGCAACGCCTGAAGTGGCTGAACTGCTGCGCGTCAGTGACGGGTACCTTCGCAAAGCGCATTTCGATGGTCGCATTCCAGAGGTCGAGCAGGGGGCTAACAACAAGCGCCTTTACACGGCAGAGAACATCATCGAGATCCGACACATCTTGGCGCAGAACGCGAAGGATCCTCTCCAGTTCCTCCCGGGCCGGCGGCCCGGTGACAAGCTTCAAATCTGGTCCACCGTGAATTTCAAAGGCGGTTCGAGCAAAACCACCACGACGATAAGCCTCGGCATGCGGCTCGCCATGCGCGGGTATCGTGTACTTTTGCTCGATAGTGATCCGCAAGCCTCCCTGACCACGTTCTTCGGCTATCAGCCGGAGATCGATTTCAGGAAGGGTGGTACTCTCTACGACGCAATTCGCTACAATGACGGTGAGAGTGTGCGCGTCCCAATCGTTGATGTGCTCAAAAAGACCTATTTCCCAAATCTCGATATCGTCCCTGGCGGCATCATGCTCTCGGAGTTCGAGACAGAGACGCCGATGGCCCTTAGCCGCGGCGAGCAACCTGTTTTCTTCAATCGGATCCGGGACTCGCTACGGCAGGTTGAAGACGATTACGATATCGTTCTGATCGACTGTCCTCCGCAACTCGGATACCTGACAATGTCGGCGGTGTGCGCGTCAACCTCACTTCTGATGACCATCATTCCCGAGCGTGTTGATCTGGCCTCTGCAAGCCAATTCCTAACGATGGCCTCAGGCGTTCTCGAAGTGCTTCATACGAATGGTGGAATCGGCGCCTACGATAACTTCGCCTATCTTCTTACGCGGTTCGATACGGCCATTAGCACACAGCAAGACCTATCAGAATGGATGCGGGAGCTTTTGGGCGACAGCGTCATAAAAACGCCTTTCGTCAAGTCTTCGGCAGTCAGTGAGGCCGGCCTCTCACAGAGGACGATCTTCGAAGTTGATCTGTCGGCCGTCAAGAACCGCAAGACATACGAACGCGCATTGGAATCCGTCATCGGGTTTTCCAACGACATTGAAATCATGATTCAGAACTCATGGGGACGAGGAGATAGCAATGAAACGTGATCTGCTGTCACGCAGCCTTGCGCAGATGGGGTCCAAGACTGCAGCTGCCCCTGTGCCGTCCGGAACGGATGAGGGTGCTCCGCGTGCGCTCAAAAGCATGTCGGATGTTCTGGCTCAGGTCTCTTCACAGTCGGCGCAGGACGTCAATGTCAACGACATTGCCGACTCCGATATAGCCGACCGCTTCGATGTCAGCGTCGAACTCGACGCCCTCGTCGAATCCATCAAGACATCCGGCCAGCAGCTCCCTGCCCTTCTGAGATACCGCCGCGGGGCAGGACCGCGCTACGAAGTTGTCTATGGTCGTCGCCGTATTGCGGCGTGCCGCAGGCTCGGCATTCAAGTCAAAGCCTTCATCAAAGAAATGGAGCCACGGGAAGCGCTGGTGTCCCAAGCCCTCGAGAATTCGGCCCGCCTTGAACGCAGCTTCATCGAGCAGGCCATCTTCTCCGTCAAACTTGAAGACCAAGGGTTTACGCGTGCTGAGATCTGCGACGTGTTGGCCGTGGACAAAGGGACGTTGAGCAAACTCATTGGCGTTGCCAAGGATGTTCCACAGGATGTCATCTACGGCATCGGCGCGGCCCATGACGTAGGTCGCAGGCAGTGGTTGGAACTCCGCCGGCTTTTCGGCCTGGAAGGCCGACCGACCGATGAGGATGCGATGGCCCTTCTTCCTACTGTGGGATCAGGCGCCGAAAAGATCGCGGCGATCATCAAACACATGCAGGCATCGGAACATGCAGTACCCTCGCAGGCGCCCAAGAGTGTGGCTGCCCCCCCTGCCCCGCCGCGAAAGATCGGTGACACACCTGTCGCATGCACTGCTAAGGGGCGTCGCCTCACGATTGAAATATCGGATAAAAAGGAACATGGCTTCATCGGCTTCGTCGAGGATAATCTCGAAAAGCTATATGCGGCTTGGAAGGATGAAAAACAGTAAACATGCGGAGTTTCACCCCGCAACCCATTGTTTTCATTTAGTTGGCCATGGCCAACTTCCCCAAACGAAAAAGAAACCCAGTTAAAGGAGGCAGGCACCACACAAAAAGAAACCCCCCGAAGGCGGCTAAGCGCTCCAGAGGGTCCCGATCTACTGCAATTCATTGGTACCCCCAAATTTTGAACGCTGCAACACCGATTTCGGTGACCGGTATCATTTTGTCGTCTGAAAATGTATGTACCACCATCCAGCAATGGCTCTTGAAGCCAGGGCACAGTCGAATTGTGCCGTAGATGAACACTCCGCATTTGATGGTGTGGGAACGGTTGCGCAGCAGCCATATTTTCACCCTGTAAGGCGCCGTGATCTGTTGGCCGCGGTCAATACCGCCGCGAAAGATCTTGGTTTGCGCCCCGCATCGGTTGTCGTCATCGACGCTCTGTTGAGCTGCCTACCGTGCAAGGATTCCAAAACGGGTATCGACAATCCAATTACGCCGCTGACGCTGCTCACAGTCTACGCCGCCAACGCCACCCTTTGCTTCAGGGCAAAAGGTATCACTGACCGCCAGTTGCGTCGGCATTTGGAGACACTCGAAAATGTCGGCCTGATCACAAGGAAAGACAGCGCCAACGGGAAACGATTTCCAATCCAACGATCTGGCAAGGTCATTGGTGCCTTCGGGATCGACCTGTCACCTCTTCTGGCGCGGTCGGCGGAAATTATCGACTTAGCGCAGCAACGTCGCGACGACGCGGCCGAGCTGCGCGGGATGCGGTCCTGTATCCAGTCGCTTCGGATGACCTGTCTCGGCCTCGACGTCGACAAGGAAGTCACAAGATTTCTCGACAGCATCCGCAATATCCTGCGTCGTGCCACAACGACTGTCATCGAAGCACGCGCCATCATCTTTAAACTCAAAGGCATCATCGCTGACACCCGTGCCGCAAAGAAACCGGATCTAACTTCGAACGGAACCACGGTCAACGTTCAGGTTGAAGCCCCCTGTGTCGCGAAAAAACAAAATGCAGAATCGCAGGAAACGTCCGCCACAGACGGACGAAACGACCGGCACAAAGAACCTCAAAAATCATATACAAAAAAAACAACACCGCAGTCGTTGACCAATCTCTGGCAAAAGCTGACACATATTCGAAGTTTCTACCCCGAAATACCCAGATCAGATCATCACGCGCTTCAAATCGTTCATGAGTTCGGAAAGATGCTGAGAATTGACTCGAATGTTTTGGCAAGCGGCATCGCATCGAATGGCTGGCGATCTGCGCTTGAAGCCCAAAATGAGATCGCTGCACGTGTTGCAACCATTGCCGACCCCACAGGTTATTTTGGAAGCTTGTTAAAGACTGGCACAAGACTGAGCCAAACGCTCAACCCCGATATGAGATGGTATACCTCAGAATGATGCAACCGACAGATCTTTGCTATGTTGATATCCCTTGTACCGCCCTTAAAAAACAGCAGTTGGCCGCGGCCAACTCCTATGGAGCGAAGGTTAGTGAATGCGTTTTTCATTTAGAACAGCCACACAACCACAGCTTCCCACCCGGGGCAAGCAAATGGGTAAGCGGAGTTCGCACCGGACCGCTTTATTTCAGAGTTTCAAGGAGAGAGGATTCGATCTGTATTTTTTTGATCCCGACCCTGTGCATTGAAATAGGCCATTGCATGTGTGTCATAGCTCTGACCCGACTGCACCATGGCGGACCCCAACAGGACGCCAGCCTAAGCTGCCATTATTAAATAAACCGAAAGCAGTCCAAACCCACTGTAGTCAACGGAGTTTTGATCATGCTTTTCGATACACTTCTTACGTTTAAACTGAAGCCAGCAAGCTTTCAGAATGCGCGCCAATATTTTTCCACCTATTAACGCTCCGGAAAATGAGCCCCAGCTGGGTGATTCATTTCATAGCCCCAGATCTGCTCTGCCTGTCAGATAAACAGAGGCGTCTGCCTCATCGTCAATGGTCTTGGAGCCCACCAGATCAATTTGCATTAATAGGATGTTGGCCGCGGCCAACTTTCTATCAGTACTCTGCGTCCCAGGCCGGATAGGTGGTATATCTACAGTCATCTTTAAATTGAGATTGGCCACCTCACTTCGCCGGAAGCAGAGGCGCAGGCGGGAAGCAGTGGTGGGATCAAGGATGACGATCTGAAGGGAATCTTTTGAGATGATATCGGTCGTGATCTGATGGATCGACTGAACGCCTTCGAACTGATCGAGAAGGGCTCCCTAGCCTTCGCCGAGACTTGTCTTATACGCACACGGAATATTGTGATTTCGGTTGATGATGTATATTAATTTTGCCAACGATACTTATATTTTACATATTAGTTGGCAAAAATGAGTAATATCAAGGCACTAGATGGCGACAGCGTCCGCGATCTGGTCGATGCGCGAGACCGCTATAGCCTGTTGCGAACGTCACAGCGTGAGGCACGTCACAGCTACGGTGGGTCCATGAAATTCGAGGCCCGTGGAGATGCTGAGTATCTCATTCGGCGGCCCTATGCGAGCTCGACACGTAAGTCTTACGGTCGTCGCACGCCCGAGACTGAAGAGACGTTGCGCGCTTTCCTCGCTGGGCAGGCACGTGTGCACGATCAGATCGCAGGACTGCGCCAACAGTTGGCGAACCGCGCACCGATCCTGCGCGCCAGAGGTTTGGGCCGCGTCCCGGTGCTGGCCGCACGCGTCCTGCGAAAGTTGGATGACATCGGATGGTTGGGGACCAATCTCATCGTCGTCGGAACTAACGCCTTATATGCCTATGAAGCCGCCGCGGCATTACGGATCGAGAGTGCCATGCTGGCAACCGGCGATGTCGATGTGCTTTATGACGCCCGTCGCCGTTTGCGGGTGTCAGGCGATGTTGATGAGCGCGGACTCATCGGAGCTTTGCGCTCCGTCGACCGTTCTTTTAGCAGGCCATCGAACAAAACCTACACGGCAGCGAACAGGGACGGCTACATGGTCGATCTGCTTGAGCCTCAGGATCACGATCGCATCATGCGCCACGGTTCCGGCCGCCTGTCTGATGACCCGGATGATCTAATCGCAACCTCAACGGACAGCAGTCGTTGGCTGTTGAACGTTCCGAAGTTCGAGACCATTGCCATTGATGAGCGCGGACTGCCCGTCCGAATCGTTACTCTCGATCCACGCGCCTATGCCCTGCAGAAATTGTGGATCGCACGCAATGACCCGACTCGAGATCCGGCAAAGCGCGGGCGTGACGAAGATCAGGCACATCTTGTCGCGCAGATTGCGACACGGCACCTTGGGCTACCCTTCACTGACATTGCACTCTCAGCATTGCCAGGAAGCTTTCGGGATCTGGTTGGGCAACTCATTGTCGACGGAACTGAAGCTGTCGAATGGTGACTTCGAAGAGCAGCTCTGGAGTGACCTGTGGAGAGCGGTTCAATCTACACTGTGATCCGGTGCGCTGATCCGGCAGGTCAAAGGGGAGGGGGGCACTCTGCAGTAGCGGCAAACGAATGACGCGCGAGTATGCAAGAGGATCATCATGACCGCGCCCGACGGGACATGGCCCATGCATTCGTTCACGCCTTTGATCTTGACGCGAACGGTGAGGACAATGGCGCCGAGGGTTCTTTCGTTTAGCCTTCACTTGAAAGCATTCGATTCCCGAAACAACTTCGCGAGCTCAGCGTCGTGTTCAGCGAGGAAATCTTTCAACACGCTTGCAGGCTTCACGTATTTACGCGCGGCTGGGTCGAGTTTTGCGAAGACCTCCGCCATGGCGACGGCCAGCGCGCTCGTCTGACCGATCTGCGGTCGCAGATCGTTGCGGCTGAACATGCTTTCCGGCTGGATGTCGTTCACGCCTGGAGTCGTGGCGTGCAGAGAGCCAGCCGGTGCTGCGTCACGCGGTGTATTGTCGTCGTAAGAGTTTGCCGTTTCTTGCGAAGCGTTGCCTTCTGCAGATTTAAGCCCACCACGTTCCAGTGTCCGCGACAGGATTTTTTCGTCGCTGTCGTCCATCGGCAGGGGGAGGCGGCGGCGGGGACCATCAGACATCGAACTGACCCCGCAGGCTTTGCGTCAGTTTATCCGCGGCCACCTGCATTTTCAGGAAGGGGGCGGCATCGCTGCCGGCTGTGATGGCCTCAGCGGTCGTCATGCGACGCCCCAAGAAGCTCGTGATGGCGGCGGACTGGTGGATGTCATCGACCGCCCCGAAATGATCATAGATAAGCTCTTGCATGACATGCATCTCCGCATTGGGGAATCCGTTCGGGCGTTGGTAGACGACGCGCAGCATGTCCATAGGCGGGACCGTGGATCCGATCTCGTGCAGAGCCGTTTCAAGATATCGCAGGGTCTTCTGAACCCCCATCACTTCGGCTTCGACCGGACCGCTTGGCGAGATCACGAGGTCGCAGATCGCGAGGGCCGCCAGCTGCCTGACATCGTCGGACCCGGCGGTGTCGATAATGACCCAGTCGGTCTCGTCCTCCAGGATCGCGATGAGAGCGTTGTAGTGCTGCGCAAAGCTGGTGCTGGCGATCGGTGCCATCCGTGACACCAGAAGGGCAGGGGAGCGCTGTGCGATTGGCTCTGCCCATTTGGTCAGGGTCCCCTGCGGATCGAGGTCAATCAGCCGGATGCGAGCGCCCTCACGGACGCAGTTCACCAGCACCGATTTTACCGACGTACTGCACGACGCCAAGGTGAAGATTGGGTGGCCGCCGGATCGGCAATCGAATGATCGAACGGCTCTGGCGGTCGCTGAAATACGAGTGCTACTATCTGAACGCTTTCGAGACCGGTTCAGAGGCGAGGCGTGGAATCAGCGCGTGGCTCAGCTACTACAACGAAAAACGCCCGCACTCATCGTATGGCCTGCAGACCCCGGCAGAGGCCTATGATACTCAAGACCCGAACCTGAAAGCTGCCGCCTGACGTGAAACCAATGCGAGAGATTATTGCGGCAGAAAGCTGGTTGGAAAACTAGGACCACCTCGCAGAGCCTTTGGATTGTGCACACCAAAGGCACGCGTACTTGAAGTCGCTGTCGCTGTGTCCCCGCCGGAACACATGCTAATCGGACCATTTTGAAACGGTGCGGTCTATTGAAGGCCGTTCGTCTTCCGGAAGATCTCCGCCAGTTCATCGTCATGCTCCCGCAGGAATTCACGCAGCAAAATCGCGGGGCTTGCGAACTTTTGAGCATCCGGGCTCAGGCTCAGTAATTTGTCGTGTATTGCTAGCGCGAGGTCGCTTGATTGAGCCACCGTCACCCGCAGTTGCTTGTCAGCGGCAACCGCGGCTGGCTCAGGCTTGCGAGCCGGGGTCTGCGCAGTGGGTGTTGGAGCGAAGTTCATTGTTTCATCCGAAGGCTGTAGTTCCGCCGGTGCCGCCTTTGACGTGTGATCGGTCTTTGTGTGAGCCGGAGGCGCTTTGCTTGGTGCGGGCGTCGACTCTGATTGTGACGTGTCAGCTTCAGCCGTACCAAGGCCGTTAGCCTTCGCTGTCGTAGCAATGGAAGCCCGGTCGCGGTCAGTGAGCCCCGGAACAGGCATCTTTTGGCGGGGCTTGCGTTCAACGGCCATTAAAATTCTCCCGTGATAAGCGCGGCCAAAGCATCTGCGGCCCTCTGTATTTTTTTGATTGCCTCATCGCTTCGACCTTCCGATTTTGCCGCAGCGATTGCTTCGTCGCTGGTCATATCGTCACCAATAAACGATTTGATCGCGCTTGAGCGATGCAGCCCTTTGATCGCGCCGTAATGACTGTGAATGAGTTCTTCGTAAGCAAGCATTTGGGCATTCGGAAATTGGCCCTCTCTTTGATAGATGACAGTCAAAAGGTCATTGGGGTCGGTATCATGATCGCCCGTCGCTTCGAGAGCAATTTTGAAGTAGGCCAATGTTTTTTCAACGCCGGTCACTTCGTTTTTTTCAGGGCCGCACGGCGAGAATACGCGGTCGCAGATTGCAAGAGCCGCCATTTGCCTGGCATCTTCACCGCCCTTCGTATCAATTATGACCCAATCAACGTCATCCTGAAGCCGGTCCAGCATCGTGTTGTAGCACTCCGCCACTGTCGCTTCGTGCGGTATATCAAACGCGATGATATCGATGCCTTTGTTGCGTGCGCAAACAGGGATCGCCCAGTTTGTGACACTGGCCTGATTGTCGAAGTCTATGAGCTGGACGGTTTGACCGCTCCGAAAGAGGCTGTCCGCAACGAGGGCTGCAGTCGTGGACTTGCCGACGCCACCTTTGGTTGAAGCGAAAGTAATGATCTTCATTCTGCTGTCCTGAGTGTTGGGGCCGATGCTTGGCTTGAGGCCTCTGAAGTCCTAGGTGGCAACCTACAGCCTGCGACCTGAAACCTAAAACCTGCTACCGCTAGGTGTTAGCCTACTACCTGCGATCTATCGGATGCAACCTGCGGCTTATCACCTGGAACCTCAATCCCGCGGCCTGAAACTTCTCACCCATAACCTCGAGCCTGCGACCTGCCGGCTAAAACTTGCTGCCTACAACCTTCTGCCCAAGGCCTTGTGCAGCACGGATGAGCTTTGTTCTGGCAGCAGCTCCAGGCGTACCGGCACATCGAGCACATCGGGATCGCGCCGGGAGGTGTTGGATTGAAACGCCGTTTCCGCTCGCCGGGGAGCGGTGAGGAACGCGAGCGGGGCAGGGGGGTGCAAAACCGGGGGGGCAGGGTCCGACTTCGCAATGAGAGGCCGGTGCTGGGGCCTCTGTGAAAATTTTCGCCCCTGCGGGGCGGTCACCCCTTCGGAGTTCCGTCGCTACCCCGGTGGGCGCTCCGTCGCGTCCCTGCGGATCGCTCAAACGGACTAACATTATAGATCGACGATTATCAATATAGTTGTGATGTCGAACCTATAATGTTAGCGAAGAGGTAGCAGGATGTGTCGCTTGCAAGACAGTTTCGTTTTAGGGCTTTCGATATGCCGAAATCGTTCAAGACCACGGACAAGATCGCGGCGTCGAACATGCTCTTAGAGGGCGCGACACCGAAGGCCGTTGCGGCAAAATTTGGCGTCCACATTTCCACGATCTACGCTTTGCGAAAGGATCGGGGTCACGGACATACGAAGCCAGATCGCGCCTCCCACAACATCACATTCCGCCTGTCCGACGTCGAACTGCGGGCGTTGGACGTCTTCATTGTGAACGCGGGATTGCCGTCGCGAACGGCCGCCTTGCGTTCACTGGTGCGCTCAGCGACGGGTTTTTTGGAGCTGCGCCGCGATGAACTGCTCGATCTGACCGAGGCGAGACGTGAGTTGCGTGCCCAGGGTCGCAACCTCAATCAGCTGACCTACGCGATGAACAGGTCAGCATTGCGGGGTGGGGCCAGGCTATCGCCAGAGGATAAGCAGTTTCTGGCGACGGTTCGACAGACCTTCACCGTCGTCGACAGGCTGATTTCTGACGGTTTCAGTGAGGTGCGACAGCAGGGCCGCAGTGCGTTGCACGCGGGAGAACGCCTGTGAGCGGGGGGTTCTACGATGATATTATGATCCGGGCGCGGCGCAGCGCTGGCCATACATCCGTTGGCGGTGCGACATCGCGTGGCAATCGTGTCTGGAAAAGCCTGACCTCGACCGGCAGCGCCTTCGTCAAGCGCATCCCCGGCGCTGGCGTTCAGCATCAAAAGCAACTGGCGGGACAGCTGGCTTATGTGAACGGCAAGGCCAAGGGCATCTTCGGCTTCGCCCCCGGCGTCAGCATCGACAAGCCCGCTTTTGACCAAGCTGACCTTGATCAGATGATGAGTGCATGGGCGCAAGACTGGAAGGGTCGCCCCCGCAACGGCCATACGAGCCACATGGTGCTGTCGTTCCCAGACGACGTGTCCCAGGACGCCGCCTTCGTGATCGCGCAACAGTGGTGCGCCGAAATGTTCGAGGATCAGACGCATATCGCGGATACCTGGGAATACGTGGCGGCCCTGCACACGGACACCGCCAATCCTCACGTTCATGTCGTTCTGAACAATCGGGGCGAATGTGGGACGTGGTTTTCCATCTCATCAGAAGGGGTTTTCAACCCCCAGATGATGCGGGATCGCATGACCGACATTGCAGACAACTACGGCCTGCGACTTGAAAGCCTGACACGTGCCGACCGGGGCCTTTATGGCGCACCGATCACGAGTGCCGCGGTCTTTGCCGCCCGCGAAGGCCGCACGCTCGCAACCCCCGAAGTTAAAAGCAGTCTGACCTCTGAATGGCGCAGGCAGGATATGCGGGAGACTGCAGAGCTTTACACCACCTTGGCCGAGTTTGCCGAGACCATCGGCGCACCGATGATTGCGAAGCGTGCGTATATTTCAGCAGCAGCCCTATTCGCAGGCGATGAAGTCCCGAAAGGACAGATGATGGACATTGACCTTGATGTCACCGCAGACCGCGAGGACATACGCACGTCGCTGATCGGCTGGGCCGAGCAGAACAAAGATGCCATTGACGCTTTGCCAGAAAGCCGTCGGGCGTCGGTCATGTCCAAGATCGACACCGCTTTGAACATCATCGAAACAGACGTGGCCCCGGACCTGACGGACGATACGATCTGGCCCGCCTTCAAGGAAACGCCGTCGTCGTATCTCATTCCAGACACCGGTGCTTTGGAAGCCCGCGCGGCCCTGTATGTCAAAGAGGAAAACGCCGATCTGCTACAGGAGTTCGTCAATACAAACGTGCTGGAGTCCTACCTTGTGACCGGCGACGTGCCTAACCGCTTCAAGCCTGTGATGCCCGCCGTGGCTAACGCTTATGCGGAAATGCACAACCACAGGCTCGCAGAAATCCCCAAGGAGATGAAAGCCTACGTCCAGAAAGGGGCCCGGATGGGCTTGGACCGCGTGACCATGCAAGAGCGACTTATCAATGCGATTGGTGATCCGGTCGAAAACGCCCGCATAGAGCGAGGCGACATTGCCGCGATTGCCGCCGCGATGCCAACGCCGCCCCGCGACGTAAAGGCTTTTGAAGATGCGTCGCAGCGCATGATGGAGGCTGCGACCCTCAGCGTGAATGACGGTCTCAGCAGTCCGCTCGACGTGTTCGAGAATCTGGCAATCGCCAGAGACCGCACCGAGACCGCGACGGGTGTGGAGGGGCTGCGTGTGGCGCTCGATCAGCTTGGCACAGAACTGTTGGACTTGGCGGAGGCCAGAAAGCGCGGTGATCTGACAGCCCAGCAGGTTCAGGCTTTCGATGCCGTCGCACCCGAACTGTTCTCACGGTACGCAGATGCTATTCCCGACGCCATGCTTGAGATGGCGCATAACCGTTCAGACCTTTCCGAAAACGACCGGCAGGTCTTGTATCCGGAAATGTCCGCCGAGGAACATGAGCAACAAAACCTGAAGGACGCGAATAGTCGCGTCAGGGCGTTTGAACGGGCAGCCATGACATTGCCGGCTGATCCGCTTGCTGTCTCCGACAACTTCCAGGTCGCTGCCAACCTCTACCGCGACTGGCAAATGGATCTTGGCAAGGTCGAAGAGAGGATCATCGCTGACAGCAAGGTCTATGATCGTGACGGTGTTGCCCGCGTTATGCAGGACGTGGCCAACACCGCGGCAACGACGGGACGCGCCGATCTGGCGGACAGTGCCGCGGGCCGACAAATGCTGACGGCATTCGTCGCGTTGGAGGGCAGGGGGGCCATGCAGGAAATAGCATCCGGCAAGATGGACGCGCTTTCCGAATACGTCGATACGCCTGCCAACCAGCGACTTGTGGCGAAGGAGCTTTTGAAAAGCGCAAAGTCTGTCGATGTGGGCTTGGGGCTGGACGAGATTGAAACCGGCCTTGAGGCCGTTGATCCGAACTACTCACGCTCGCGGGGGATTTCGATATGAAAATGACCGTCGCCTGTCTGATCGCAGTTATCTGCGGCCTTGTCGCAGGGTCCGGTATTGCCAGCGTCTATCTGACTGTCGCCCTCGGGCGCGACCTTCTGGCAACCGACCTCATGTTGCACACCAAGACGCTGATGGCCCGCATGTTGATTCAACAGCCATACCTGACCGGCCATTTGATCGTCATTTCAGCCGTCGCGTTTTTTCTGTTTATCTCGTTTGTAACCGTCGCCCAGGATCGCCTTGTCAACTACGGCGACAGACGGTTTCAGTCCAAATCGAGCGTCCGCAAGAACCGGATGCTAAACGATCCGGGCACAGGTTTTGTCCTCGGTGAGCATGTCGCCCCCCCGGCACAGCACCCGGATCGACCGATCAACATCAAGGCCAACAACACCGACCCCGAGAAGAACAAGTCTCTGAACACCCGCCGTGTCCGCTACATCGCGGCACTCTATAGCACTGTCAGCAACATCCTGTTGGTCGCGCCGACGCGCAGCGGTAAGGGCGTGGGTTTCGTTATCCCGAATGCGCTGACATTCCCCGGTTCGATGGTCGCGCTCGATGTGAAAGGCGAGCTGTGGGTCGAGACGTCAAGAGCGCGTGCACAGCTCGGCGACAAAGTTTTCCAGTTCGCGCCGTTCGACTTCAAGCACCCGACGCACAACTACAATCCCCTGGCCGGTGTCGCTGATATTGAAAACATGGAGGAGCTTTGGACGGCGATTGGTCGGGTCGCACATCTGTTTCTGCAGTCAGATGGCAATCAGGATTGGCTGGATGGTTCGATCCTGCTGTTCATATCCGCAGGCATCCTTGCCGTTCAACGTGGCAACGCGACGATGGGAGAAATCTACCGGATCATTTTTGGGACGGGCGAGGGGGCCGATATTGGCAAGTCCTCCGCCGAGCGCCTGCTGGAAGCGGCAAAGGAATGCCAGTATCCGCCCGCGGCACGCCAACTCAACTACACGGCATCGCTGGACGCAAAAATCTCACAGAGCTTTATCTCTATCCTGAGCACAGCGGGCCTGTCGCAGTGGGCGAACCCCAAGGTGGAGCGCGTCACACGCACAAGCGATTTTGACTTCAGGGAAATGCGTCGCACGCCAATGTCGATCTATCTTGAAGTGCTGTCCGACGACGTTCAGGACCTGAATTCCCTGATCCGGCTTTTCTTTGCAGACCTTATTTCATTCCTGCGGTCGTCAAAGCCGGAGGCCGACGAGCCTTTTCCTGTGTTCATCTTGTTGGACGAATTTGACCAGTTGGGCCACATGCCCCTTGTCGTCCAAGCCATGAAACAAACGGCCGGTCACGGTGGCCGGTTCGCCATCGTTACCCAGTCCGTTCCCGGCCTTCTGTCCGTTCCGTACACTCCGGAGGAAGTGCAGGCGATTGAAAGCGCCTGTCAGGTCAAACTTTATCTTGCGCCGAAGGAAGACCGCACGGCCAGTGAGATCGAGACCCTGCTCGGGGATCGAACGGGATCGACCAAGAACCGTCAGAAAGAGGTCAAGACTGTCGGCTTTGGCGGCGGCGGTGTGACCACCGGCACGGAAAAGCGCCCACTTCTGACGAAGCAGGAAATCCGGCAGATGGACCCCAACAAGATCCTGATTGTTCCAGATAGCCAGAACCCGATTTTGGGCGACCGTATCAAATACTACGAGTCCAGGCAGATCCGAGCGATCTACGAAGCTCAGGACAAGACCGTCTATCCTTACCCCGACGCCGACAACGATCTGAAGAACCGCGCTATGACCATGACGGAAGTCCGAGAACGCGCGGCGAAGGTGGCAGAGGTGCAGCAGGTTGCGACCGAGGCGCGCGAAGAAGACATGACCAAAGCGCGTGAACCGAAAACAACGGTCCCACAACGGCGGCGTGAAAAGGCCCCCGCAAAAGTAAAACCGAAGGGAAAGCTGGGCGCGGCAGCGCAAGCTGCGCTGATCGATACAATGAACAGCGCCCAAAACCAGTTAAGACAGGAAGGCGGCCCCAAAGCCGCATGATCCAAATCCCGGGGCTGCGGTCAAAGGATACCAGATCGCATCCAACGTTATCGCTTCGGAGTTGATGGTCATTTTTAATGTCTTCACAATGGTCGCGGGCGGGGGGCCATAGCTTTGCCGCCATCTGCGATCCGGGCCTTTATCCGCCGTCCGGAATCGATAGGATCGCCTGCATGAGACAGAACATACTACAAGCGTGTATCGCAGAACGACCCGGGCACGGGGATGACCTCCTTGTTTATCGGTGGACTGACTTTTGGGCGCCGCGCATCGCCGCAAATCGTCACGCGGTGTCGGGCATGCTCACGCTGATGGATGATGAGCCTGAGCTTCCCGATGACCTGCTTGCACTCTTCAGCGCCGTTCTCGCCGCCATGCGCATGAACCGCGAGAACCGCGAGAAGGACGCGCAGGCCATCTTTGCGCAGGTCGAGGGCTGGCTGGAGATGAAGGCGGCAGCGCAGAGTTTTGACAACCAGCAAAAGGTCGTGCTGTGTCGGGCGTTCATCGAGGCTGGTCTGGAGCCACCCGACGGGATCCGGTTCACTCTCGACGCTGCCGCTGACGATGCGGACATCGCAACCATGGAGATGCCTGATATCGCAGAGCTGATCCGTGACCTGATCCCGGACAAGGTCACGGGCTACCCGGCGTACATGATCCTGCGCGAAGCCATGGGCGCGATGCCCCGGCCTGCAGCGGCATTGTTCGTGACGCAGATGGTCGCGCAGGGCGTCCCGAAGCCAGTTTCTGTTGGACGTTACTTTCTGCTCGATCCGGTCCACGAGATGCGCAGTGCGGCGGCCCAGGGGTTTGCCGACCGCGCGAAGGCCGGTGGCGTAGATGCAGGCGTCCTCTCCGATCTGATCCAGCTGCGCAAGTGGATCCCGGATCTGGACACCAGGACGATCCTCGATCGCGGAATCAAGGATGCGCTGCGGTATGAGCCTTCCGGCGGGTCTGTCCCCCGGCCATGGACGCTCCATCGACTGGTGTCGTCATTGCCTGACGGCACCGGAAGCCAGAGCATTCTCGCGAGTGTCAGCCGCGGCAGCCAAAAATGCATTGCGGCGCTGTTGCTCAAGACCGGTCACGGCATCAAGGACGCCTATGCCATCCCCTGCAGCAGTGCGAGCGATCAGCGGCACACGCTCGCTGAAATCGAAGAGTCGATGCCAATGCACGATGTGCCAGCGGAGTATCTGCCAACTGCACTGTCCGCGGCACTTGGCGAGGGTCTTGCTGCAGGCCTGCCCCCTGCGCCGGGTTTTCTGGATGTGGCAGAGATGCTCGGGCTCCACGACATCGCGCCATACGCTATCTCGGCAAGGTCGATGACCGACATTGCCGATCCTGACGCCCAGTTGGCCGGTCTGTCCGCAGCCAAGCGCGGTCAGCTCATTGGCCGCAGCATCTCGTGGGTGCGCGACCACGAGATCTCGTCGAGCTGGTTTGTCAGCGATGCGGCGCTCTCATCGGCTTTGGAGGAAGTCAGAACCGAGCGTCAGGCCACGCAGGCGGTCTGGGCGCATCTGGAAACGCAACGCGACTTCTGGTCATCGCTCTTCGCACGGTCGGCCGCTATCTTGCGTCATAGTGGCGGCGACGCATGGCTGGTCTTTGCGGCGGTCGCGCACGGGCTGAACACCGGTCGGGCGCTCAAGAAGATCCCCATTTTTGAGATGATCGTTGCGCTGACGCTGGATGTTGCAGAACAGGGTGACGGGCTGCATCCTGACGGCGTATCCGCGCTGAACGATCTCGAAACCGACGACGACATGGGTCCTGACATCGCGCCTGAAACAAAAGGCGAGCTGGAGCGCCTGCTTCGCAAAACGCCACTCAGTCCGGATCTGATCGATGGCTATCTGACGGCCGTGATCGTAGCGCCGCGGTTCGTCACACCGACGGACTGGCTGCCGCCACTGTTTGATGGCACCGCGTTTCCCGGCGGCGACAAAGTCCAGCGCGTGCTCGACATCATCATGCTGCGATACGGTGTCATTCAGGACAGTGCATTCGACGGGGACATCGGATCAGGCCTCAGAACACGCGCGGCAGAGCGGTTCAAGGAGTGGCTCGCCGGCTTTGCCCTGGCAAGCACGATCTCGGCCGCCTGGCCGAAGCGCGGGCTCTCGAAGGATGATCAGAAAATCCTGAAGCTGATCAGGGAGGGGGGACAGGATGACAACGTCCAGTCCACGTTAAAACCGCTGCTGCCCGGTTGGCTCGCTGCAATGGCAGCAAGGGCGGTTGATGGGTGAGATTCTGCCTTAATATGTGCTGATCTGAATCTGCTCCAAAGCCCGCAGGCTCCGATTGCCGCGATCTGCCGTCAGCCCCCTCAGACGCTGCTATTTCCTTCCGACGTCTCCGGGATTTCCCGCAATATGACGCGCCACCGATTGAAGCTGCTCGAAGATGCCGAACCGCGTCTGGTGCAAATCTTGAACTGCTCCACCCTGTGGCTGAAACTTTTCGGCGAACGTCGACATCCCTGACATGGCAACAGGAATGTCCGGATGAAGTCCTGCAGCGACACCTCCGAGGATTGCAGCACCAAGAAGCACCGGCTCTTCCGTTTCCGGAGACGTCAGTTCGACACCGGTCGCATCGGCCAGGATCTGGCGCACGAGAGCGCTGCGACCGGCCCCGCCACTGATGATGATCCGCTCCACCGGTGCGCCGGCGTCGCTCTGTGCGTCGATGATCTGGCGCAGGCCATAGCCAATCCCGCACAGGCCGGCGATATAAAGCGCGACGAGGCTGTCGAGGTCGCGCGCCATGCCGACGCCCGCGATGACGGCGCGGGTATCTGGTTCGGCAAAGGGTGCGCGGTTGCCGAGGAATTCCGGCACGACATGGAGGTTGCCCGCAAGGCGCGCGGCATCATGTGACCCGGCCAGCAGGTGCTCTGCCCGCCGGGCCAGCCAGGCGGGGAGCGACAGACCGGCCTCGCGGGCCAGACCCGCTGCCTCGGAGGCCATGGGATGATGCAGCAGCAACTGCTCGATCGCGGCACCGGCCGCCGATTGACCGCCCTCATTCAGCCAGAGACCGGGCACCATCGCCGAATAATAGGGTCCCCAGACTCCCGGCACGAAGACGGGCTCGGCCGTGCTGGTCATCGTGCAGGACGACGTGCCGAAGACGTAGGCCATGTTGGCGGTCGCCCCGCCGCCGCCCATCGCACCAACGGACCCGATGCCGCCTGCATGGGCATCAATCAGGCCCGCGCCGACGGGCGTCCCGGCCGCCAGCCGGAAATCATCGGCCGCTGCTGCAGTGAGGCCGGTTGCAAGTATGGTGCCGGCAGGAACGATGTCCGTTCCGATGCGGCGAAAGCCGTCGTCCGCCAGATCGCCCAGACCGATTGTCTGAAAAAAGTCCGCATCCCAACGGTCTTCGTGCGCCAGATAGGTCCACTTGCAGGTGACTGTGCAGACTGAGCGGGCCAGATCGCCCGTGGCCCGCCATGTCAGGTAGTCCGTCAGGTCCATGAACTGCCATGCCGCGTCATAGACCTCAGGCCGGTTCTCCTTCAGCCACAGGAGCTTCGGCGTCTCCATCTCGGGAGATATGCGTCCGCCCACATAGTTGAGGACGCGGTGGCCAGTCGCGTTGATCCGCTCTGCCTGGCCCAGGGCGCGGTGGTCCATCCAGACCATGATGTTGCGTTCGGGATGAGCGGGGTCCCCAACGGGCAGGGGCTCGCCCTTCGCGCCGAGGACGACCAGCGAACAGGTCGCGTCAAAGCCGATGCCGCGGATGTCCCCTCCCGCTACGCCAGCCTTGGCGACGGCCCCGCGCACCGCCTGTGCTACGGCCTGCCAGATGTCTTCGCTTGATTGCTCTACCGTATTACCATCGCGGTGCATGGCGATGGCGCAACTGTCGGTGCCGAGCAGCCCACCGTCGGTCGTGAACACGCCCGCGCGTGCGCTGCCGGTGCCGACGTCGATGCCCAGCAGATAGCCGTCAGTCATGTTAATGGTCTGGCTCATCCCTGTCCCCGTATAGTCACAGATCGACGCTGTTGGGCAGGATAACCATGTCACGGATCACCACGCCGCGGGGGCGGGTCAGCATGAACAGGACAGCCTCGGCCACCTCTCGCGGTTGCATAAGCGAGCCATTGGCCAGCGCCTCTTCCATCTTTTCCGTCGGCCAGTCGTCCAGCAAAGCCGTGACGACTGGCCCCGGGAGGACGGCACCCATGCGGATGCCGTATTGGGACACTTGGCGGCGTGTCGCGTGCAGGAAGGCCTGCACGGCGAATTTCGAGGCAGTGTAGATGGGTTCCCACACGACGGGGACCACACCTGCGACGGAACTGGTAAATATCACGTCGCCGCTCTTGCGATCGATCATGCCGGGCAAGACCGCCTGCACGCTTCGGAAGGCTGCGTTGATGTTCAGGTTCAGCATCCGGTCCCAGACATCGGGGTCGCCCTCTGCCGCCGGGCCGCCGACATAGGCCCCGGCATTCGCATGGAAGATGTCGAGCGGGCCGACCAGCGCCTCAATCTGGGGGACCATGCCGCTGACCTGCGGCCCGTCCAGCAGGTCGATCACCAGCGGCTTGGCGGCGTCGCCCAGCTCTTCACACAAGGCGTGCAGACGGTCGGCTGCGCGGTCGATCAGGACGACCTGCGCGCCTTCCTCGATCAGGATGCGGGCGCATTCCAGACCGATGCCCGATGCAGCCCCGGTGATGGCGGCGGTCTTGTTGTCCATGTGGTTGGTCATGTTGTGTCTTTCTGTGGATTTACGCGCGGCCGTGGCTGGCGCGGGACCGGCGGGCGAGGCTGTCGACGATGACGGCGATGGCAAGCACAGCGCCCGTGATCATGTAACGCAGCGAAGACGACAGGTTCAGCAAGGTCAGCCCGTTCGAGATCGCCATGATGACGAGGACGCCCAGCAGCGCCGACCACGCGGATCCACGACCGCCGAAGAGGGAGGTGCCGCCGATGACCGCCGCCGCGATGGCGTTCAGGTTCACGTCGCCGGACCCCGCCTGCTGGCTGGCCGAGGCGAGGCGGGCGGCGGCAAAGACACCGCCAAGTGCCGCGAAGGTCGAGCAGACGACGAAGGCCGACATGCGGATGCGGCGCACGTTGATGCCGGACCGGCGTGCGGCCTCTGCGTTGCCACCGACGGCGAACATCGACCGGCCCCACTGGGTCCGCACCAGCGCATAGTCCAGCAGGACGACGAACAGCACGAAGACGCCGAACATCCATGGCACGCCGCGGCTGAGTTCAAGGTAATAGACCGCGAAGACCAGTCCGAGCGTCAGCACGACCGCCTTGGCGATCGCGACGCTCATGCCTGCCGAGGACAGGTTCGCTGCCGTGCGCTGTGCGTTGGTGCGTATTGCGCCCACGACGATCAGCACGCCCGGCAGCACGGCGACCAGATAGGACAGCCACGCCGGCATGATCAGGATCTGCCCGAACCGGACCAGCGGCGAGGTGAAGGGCAGGTTGATCGATCCCGTCGGACCGAGGATGTAAAGTTGCAGGCCCAGCAGCGCGAGCAGGCCGGAGAGCGTTGCTACGAAGCTCGGCATTTCGAATCGGTTGCGCAGGATGCCGTAGACCACGCCGACCAGCGCGCCCATGGCGAGCGACCCCGCGATGGCGACCGCCAGCGGCAGGCCCGTGTTGATCCACAGCACGCCGATGATGGCGGAGGACAGACCGCTCATCGATCCGATGGATAGATCGATTTCACCCAGCAGCAGGACGCAGACGACGCCAAGGGCGATGAAACCGACGGCGGCTGCGTCGAAGAGCACGTTCACCAAGTTGGCGGGCGCGAGGAACACCGGGTTCAGCAGGCTGAATGCGATGGAAATCAGCACGAGGCCGATGACGACCGGCAGCATACCCAGATCCCCGGAACTGACCCGGTCGATGAAGCCGCGGACGGCACCTGACAGGCCGGTATCGTGGCGGACGCGGCTGTCGCCTTGGTCAAGCCGGGCGCCGGTTGCCTTGGTTTGAATATCCTGTGCCATCAGCCCTGATCCACTTCTTCGAGTTTGCGTGCAGCGCGCCGCGAGACGGAGTTTTCATTCGCCCCGGTGATCGCTGCGACCAGTTCCTGATGCGAGGTCTCTGCGGTATAGACGCCATTGTTGCGGCCCAGACGCAGCACAACGATGCGGTCGGCAACCGCGCGGACGTCTTCCATGTTGTGCGAGATCAAGATCACCCCGTGACCGCGGGCGCGCACCCGTTCGATCAGGTTCAGCACCTCAGCGGTCTGAGCAACGCCCAATGCCGCAGTGGGTTCGTCTAGCATGATGATCTGCGGTTCCAGCAGCAGCGACCGCGCGATGGCGACGGTCTGGCGCTGGCCACCGGACAGGGACGCGATGGGTTCGCGCACCGACGGAATGCGGGCTGCGAGTTCCTGCAACAGGGTCCAGGCGCGGACTTCCATCTGCACCTCGTCCATCCGCCAAGGCGAGATTTCGTGCCCCAGAAAAAGGTTGGCGACGACGTCGAGGTTCTCGCAGAGGGCCAGGTCCTGAAACACCGTGGCGATCCCCAGTTCCAATGCTTTGCCGGGGGTGTCGAGGCTGACGGGCTTGCCCTGCACTTCGATCGTGCCGGACGTCGGCTGATGCACCCCGGCCAAGACCTTGACCAGCGTAGATTTCCCGGCCCCGTTGTCACCGACGAGGGCCACGACTTGGCCCGCGTGCACATCGAGGTCGATATCCTCCAGCGCCGTCACGGCGCCGAATTTCTTGCCCACGCCCCGCAGGCGCAGGATCAGCTCGCCGGGCGCGTGCGCGGTAGTTGTCTGTTCCATGACTTTCCCCCTCCCAAGGATACCAGATGCGGCGCACGTATCGCGCCGCATCCTGTAATGTCTCTTACTGCGTGATGCCCATCGTCCTGCAAGCCTCGGCATATTCACCGGTGCAGACTTCTTCCGGCGTCTGGATCCCCTTGTCGAAGATCTCTGCCTTGATGTTTTCCTGCGTCACGACGGCAGGCACGAACAGTTGCGACGGTGTGTCGTAAAGGGTCGATGTGGCTTCGGGCGTCTCGCCATCCAGCAGGGTCTTGGCGACCTTCGCCGCAGCCTCTGCCACGATTTCCGACGGTTTGGAGATCGTGTTGTACTGGTCGCCCGCGATGATCAACTGCAGCGCCGCGATGGTTGCGTCGTTGCCGGTTACGGGCGGCAGCGGGTCGACGCCTGCGGCCTTGAGCGCCGCAATCGCACCGCCCCCGGTGCCATCGTTGGCCGCGACGATACCCTTGATGTCACCGCCGAAACGCGTGATCTGGCCTGCAGCCCATTCCTGCGCCTTGGGCGGTGCCCAGTCGGGCGTATCGAATTCGGACAGGGTCTTGTAAACTGAACCTTCGAGCGACCGGTGGACACCGTCGCGGATCAGGCCCGCTGCGGCATCCGTGGGTGATCCGTTGATCTCCAGCACGCCCGCACCGTCGGGTACGCCGTCGGCCTTCAGCTTGTCGACCAGCGACTGCGCGATCGCGTAACCGATGCCTTCGTTGTCGAACGAGACGTAGAAGTCGGCAGGCGAGTCCGGGATCGGGCGGTCGTAGGCGATCACCTTCACGTCTTGGCTGTGGGCGATTTCCACCAGTGCGGCGGCGGCAGCCGAATCCACCGGGTCGAGCACGACAACCTTGGCCCCTTGGGCAATGACCGAATTGAACTGCTGCTGCTGCAACGCCACGTCGCCGTTGCCGTTCTGATAGATCAGCTGGCAGTCGGGGCATTCCGTCTTCATCGCAGCCTGAAAGCCTGGCCAGTCATGCTCTTCGTAACGCGTCGATGCCTGATCGGGCATCAGGAATGCCACGGTCTGCGCCGCGGCTGCGTTGGCGCAGAGCGCGACAGCCAGCGCCGATGCGGCCGTCAATGTCATTGAAGTCTTCATGTGATATCTCCTCCGATCCCATTTTACACATCGCTGCGGCACAGGATCGCGGCGCGGACGTCAGGTCACGCGACCTGGCCCCCTCAACGATATCCTTGGCATCCTCCCAGCGGATCAGCTCCGCGATGTCGTCGATTGATTCGTTGCACAATCGATTGTGCAAACTTGCTGCATCGATTGAACTCGGTCAAGATATCTTTCGTGACACCACTGGAGGCGGGATGAGCAGCGAAGCAAAGCGGACGACAATCTACGATATCGCGGCGCTGGCCGGCGCCTCGCCCAGTGCCGTCAGCGCGGTCCTCAACGGATCTTGGCAGAAGCGCAGGCTCAGCAAGGCCTTGGCCGATCGGGTGCTGCGCATCGCGGAGCAAGAGGGGTATGCAGTCAACGCGCAAGCCAGCCTGCTCCGCCGCGACCGGTCGCATATCATCGGCATGATCGTGCCGAAATACGACAACCGTTATTTCGGACACATCGCGGAAGAGTTCGAGGCTATGGCGCGGGACCGGAACCTCTTCCCCGTCGTCACCTGCACCCAGCGCGACCCCGACCTGGAATTCGAGGCCGCCAAGAAACTTGTATCCTATCAGGCGGAATGCCTGATTTCCACCGGGGCAACCGACCCTGATCGGATTTCGGCCTTCTGCAAGGCCTCCGGCGTCCAGTCTATCAACCTCGATCTGCCCGGAGCGCTGGCGCCTTCGGTCATTTCTGACAACCACGCCGCTGCGCGGGATCTGACAGATCTGATACTGAACCGCTGCGCCAGTGATCTGGGCTGGACGGGGCCGCTGCGCTTTGTCGGTGGCAGGCGGGATGATCACAACACGTCGGCGCGGATCGCGGGATTTGAGGCGGCACATGCCGACCGCGGCATTACGATTCCAGAAGATCATATCATGGCACAGGGCTACTCCGCGCAGACAGCGCGGTCGCTACTTGATGATTTTACGCCGGACGAACCGACGGGCCTCTTCGTCAACTCGACGATTTCGCTGGAAGGCGTGGTGCAGTGGCATGCCGGTCTGGGTTCTGCGCAGCGCTGGGTCAGATACGGCTGTTTTGACTACGACCCGTTCGGGTCCTTCCTGCCGGGCAATGTCGGCATGGTAGAACAGGATGTCATCCAAATGCTGAAAGAAGCATTCGAACTGATTGGGGTGAAGACTGATGCGAATGAAAAAATACTGGTTCCCTGTCGCCTTTTACCATTTTGACGTGTTCGGTTCAGTAAGACGGACCGCATGCAAATCAGCGTAGAATGTCGGGTAAGGTAGCGGGTCTCCGGGAAGCTGCTTTTGATCTCGAACGCGGAGAAAGACCGCATTCCAATCGAGATGGCAAATGCCTTGGTCGCATAAACAGAACTTTTGCAACCCCAGTGAACGGTAGTAAAGTCTCAAATTCCCAGCCCTTTTGGCGCCACATATTTGATGTCCGCTCCGCGTTTGCGGTCAAACGATCCGCCATTCGCTGCTTATATTTCGCTGCCAGCCCCGTTCGTGAAGAAGGGGTGTCTCAGTTTTTGTTTCGGCATGTCCCAGGCAGAGATATGCAGTAAACGACCAGCTTGGCGGGACCTCAAGCGTAGCTGCGACGGCGACTGGGTCGAGTATAGAGACCCAACCGATCCCGATTTGTTCAGCCCGCGCAGCCAGCCACAGGGTGTGGATCGCCATAACGGTCGAATAGACGAGCGTTTCAGGCATGGTCTGCCGGCCAAGACCACGACCCTCGGAAACCTCCTGTTCGGTGAATACGGCAAGATGGACAGGTGCCTCGCGCAATCCGGCGAGCTTCAGGGCAAGATACGTGCTCTGCGCTTCACCGTCATAGTGACGCGCGGCTTCGGCATTACAGGCCTCGAAGTTTTCGACGATTTGCGCACGGATGCGTGCGCTTTCGACCTTTAAGATCCGCCAAGGACGCGCGTTGCCGACCGAAGGTGCAAGATCCATTCGCAGTCGGAGTCGATCCAGAACGGCATCATCGACCGGGTCAGGTTTGAAGTGCCGGACATCGCGCCGCCATCTGAGGATGTCATCAAGCGCGTTACGGTGATTATCTGTAAATTCCATCAGGTAGGATTACAACAGATCCTGCCTTGTGTATCCATTGATGCGGGTCCCGATACTGTGTGCCGCCGCGCCGGATCGGACACCTTTTCACCGGGCAGCTAAGTTCTAAAAAGTCCGCACGGCGGACCTCCATGCGCCACGCTGCGAAGGTCCGGTCTCGGTCAGAAGCGCTTGGAGGTTGGGTTATGACTGCCTGACATCTCGAGCCGATTGGACTCAGAAAACCTGCTCCTTTGAGACAACGATGCACGACGTTCGACAGCTATAAAGCATCAAGTGGCGGCACATATATCTCCACGATGCCCCGCGCATTCCCCACCCGACCGGCCTGAATCACCAGGTCGATTGTCGCCTGCAGATACCGCATGACTTCCGCGTATTGCAGTTGCGTTCCCGTCCCCATCACCATCAGCGCCAACCGATCCATTGCCTTGCGGGCCGTCTGGGCGTGCAGGGTGGTGAACGATCCGCCGTGGCCGGTGTTGATCGCTTCCAGAAACGTCGCCGCCTCTGACCCGCGCAGCTCGCCCACGATGATCCGGTCAGGACGCAGGCGCAGGGTCGCTCGCAGCAGTTTCTCCGCCGTGCGCGGGCTGGCCGGGGATCTGTCTGTAATCAGACTGACCACGTTGGGCTGACGCGGGCGCAGTTCGGAGGAATCCTCGATCGTCACCAGACGTTCGTGGTCGGGGATCAGGTAGAGCATACGCCGCCCCAATTCTGTTTTCCCGGTGGACGTTCCGCCCGCGATCACGATGTTTAGTTCCAGCCGCAGCACTTCTTTCAGGAAATCATTGACGCTCCCGACCCGGGCAATGCCCTCGATGTGGCGCAGCTTTCGGGTCCGTTCTTCATCTTGAGAAGCCGTCACATCATCCCGCAGAAAAGAGAAGGTGCGCGGCTCGCCAGTATCGCCCGGTCTGAATATCCGAAACGACAGGACCGTGCCGCTGGCTGACGCGGGCGGGATCACCGCCTGGACGCGTAGCATCTTCCCCGCGTGTTCAACGGACGTGGACAGCAGCGGCGCTTTTTCCGTCAGCGCCACAGCGCTTTCGTTCGCGCTTTGCTGTGCAATGTCCTTGGCCGCTTGCGGCGTAATGTCGTGGTCAGCGGCCCGCACCATCTGGGACAAACCCTGCCGTTCGACGTAGCATTGACCGTCACCATTTATGACGACTTCGATCACCGTAGGGTCCTGAAAGAGAGGATCGAACGGCTTGAGGTATTCCGCGAGATAGGAGGACACTAGAACAGCTCCATGTCGTTCGTGACCATGACCATAATCACCGAGCCATGCTCGACCGTGATGATCGGCGTCAGTGACAGGTATTCGTCGATCACCGCACTGGCGTTGTCGCTGGCGTCCGTGCTGACGGCCTCTGCCAAGATCGCACTTTCCTCGTCCCTGACGCTTGCCGCAGCAGCGGCCGGGGCCGCACTGAATATCGAAATCAGCGCCGCAGACCCGAACCGTTGCAGGAAGCGGCTGTTGAACTTGCCCGTCAGACCAGACCGTCCCAGCCGATCCGACCCGTAGGCTTCAAGGTCCACGACCTGCCCGTTGGGCGTGACAACCCGGTCCCATGCGACCAGCACCCGCTTTTGACCAACGGCCACTTCGTTCGCGTAACGCCCGAACATCTGCGACCCGCGCGGGATCAGAACCCGGCTCATGTCGAATGACCAAATGTCGTAAGAGACCGTGCTGGTGATCGTGCCAGAGAGTTGCGAGTTGATGCCCGTCGTCAGCGTGGCCTCAATCACGGTGCCTTGCATGACGGTATTGGACGGCGCACCGATCACGCGCGATTGCGTTGGCGCGATCTTGTCGGACCCGGCGCGGATGAACGCCTCATCGCCGGTATAGTCGCGGCCTTCACTTTCCGTCCCGCCGCCTGACATGCCGTCGATCGGGCTGTTGATCTGGGCTTGGCGCACGGCTTCAGCTTCCGCACGTCGCCGTTCGAGTTCCTGTTGCCGCGCCGCCCGTTCTTCCGCCATCATTTGTTCGGCCAGAGAGTCGTCGCTGGCCTGATTGACTTGCAGCAGCAGACTGGAATTTTCCGCTTGAGTGCGCGCCAGGTCGCGGTTGAGCTGGTCACGCTCGTTGGCAAGATCCTGCACCTCCGCCGACCGTGCCGCCATATCAGCGGCCAGACTGTCGAGTTGTGTCTGTAGCGTTTCAAGTTGCGTCGTATCCACCACAGGGGCGGCGGGTTCTTGATTGCGGGCCGCGTCCAGTTGCCGGGTCACTTCGTCCAAACGCCTTTGCAGTTCAATTTCCGCCTCAGAGGGGCCGGTCTCTGTCACTGGAAAGGCGGGGGCAGGGGCGATAACCGGTGTGAAGCCGTCCGTTGCCTCACGCTGAAACTCCGAGGCGTCCGACGTATCCCGCTGCGGGATCGTCACCGATCCGTCGCGCCCTGAAAGGTAGGCCACGCCAGCTCCGCCAGCGGCAAGCCCTGTGATCAGAGCCACCCCGATCAAAGCACCGGTGTTCGATTTTTTCTTAGCCCCCTTCAAGCGAGCGGCCCGGTTTGCCATTTCATCAGCCATTGGCCACGTTCCCACTCTGAATGCAGATATATGCGTCGCCGTAGCGAATGACCCAGCGGTTAGACCGCGATCCGACCGTCACCCGCGTGCCATCCGTGCGACCGTTGACGATGTATTCCCGGCCTTGAGCATCGGACCGGTAGATGCTGGGGATTGGGGCGTCGGGGCTGAAGGTGAAGAACGTCCGCCTGCCGTCGTCAGAGACATTCACCGGCTGAATCTGGGCGTCCTTCGTGGCGGCGGAAATCACATAGGTTTGCGGTTTTCCCGCAGGGACCGAGGATTGCGCCACAGCATGGCTTCCGGCTGGCGATTGGAAGCTGACCGAATAGTGCGGACGCACCGAGGCGCTTTCGTGCAGTTCGACCAGATAGAACCGTTGGTTCGTGACGATCACGCCATTGGTCACGGCCCCCGCGATCACCGGCTTGACCAGAATGGCGTTGCCGCCGTCCGTGTCGGCAAACTGAAAACTTTCCGTGTCACCGGCTTTGAAATCCACAAAGCGTTCGCCTTGGGCCAGCGTGATCAACGTGACCCGGCGCAGTTGGGTGTTGATCTTGTAAACCTGACCTTCCTGATAGATCGCGACAGCACTCCGCGCATCGACCCGCATGGACCGGGGCGTGGTCTCCGCGAGGGCAGGGGTGGCAAGTGCCGCTAGCAAGGCGGCGCACAGCAGCTTGTTCATTCGCGCGTTCCTTCCGATGCAACACGGTAGCCAGTGACCTGAAACCCGAACGGGTTCTGCCAAAGGATCAGGTTGTTATCGACCGTGCTGGGATTGAAGTTGGTGGTGACAGTTGCGACGAAATCGCCGCGCTGGACCGGGGCGCTGGGACGCCGCAGCGTCTTGGTGAACCGGACTTGTGCCGTGTCACTGTCGATCATCAGGACGTTGTTGATCGACACATCGACGGTGCCGTCCACGCCGTAGCTTTCGGGCGGATAGTTGGAATTGCCCGGCGTCCAGAGCCGTTCGAGGGACTGGCGGACCGGGATCGCAGACCGCTTGAACACGGACAGGATGCGATATTCGTTGTCGTCTGCGTCGTAGGTTTCGCGGTCCATGACGTAGGCGTAGATCAGGCTTTCCACGACCGCCTGTTGCTGGTCCACGCTGGCACGGTCCACGCTGACGCCACGCTCCACGACCCCCGTGTCCTTGTCCACGATTGCGAGGTAGGCTTGGGTCTCGTTATGGGCCAGCCCGTATGCCCCCATGCCGACCCCGGCGAGCCCCAGAACCATGCCTGTGACGGCCACGGCCCAGGCCCGCTTTTCCCGCTGACGCATCCCGAGGATCGTTTCAGCGATGAAGTAGGAACCGCCCGCTTCACTGGCCGCAGCGACTGCTTTTTCCACATCGGCGCGATCATGCGGCGCGACCTTTGAAAGTGGGCTTTTGAGAATCTTTCTCTGTTCAGCAGTGAGCGAGGCCATGCCGTTCTCCAATCTATGAGGTCGCGTTTGCGGTTAAGTTTTGGCTTTGGCCCGGAGGCGTTCGTTGGACGCGCGGGCAAATTGCACGTCGCGCCGTCGCTGAATGAGACGTCCAGCCGCGTTGTCTGAAAGTTTCGCGCCGACGTTCGCCAGCTTCATGTCGGTTGCCGATCCGAAGCGGCGGGTCTGGGCGGCACGCTGGGCAGTTTCACCGCCAGTGGTGGCACCGCTTAGAACCTGCGCACCCGACCGCTTTATAAACCCACCGGCAGCGATTCCCGGACGGCTGACGATGCTCAAAGCCTGCGGGGCGATGCCGCCGAGGTTCAGTTGTCCGGTGATGTTCGAGGCGACTTGTGGGATCGTCAGCAGGCCGTAGATGCCGACGATGATAACAACCACCACGCCGGTAATGCCGATCAAGGTTTCTTCGCTTCTGGTGGTGAAAGCCCGTTCCGCCACCGTCGCCACGAACCCCATCACACCGGCAGCGGCGACCGGATACATGAAGTAGCCGATCAGCGCCGACACCCACGCCTCAAAAAGAAACTGCGTCCGGTTCAGGCATGTTGCTGCAATGGCAAAGGGTGCCAGCCCGACCAGAATACCGATCATGATTTTGGCGAACCCTGCCACCAGAATGTAGGCCGCTTGCAGCAGGGCCAGCAGCAGATACATGATCGCCCCAAGGAAGCCCCGCGCAATGGCACTTTCCGCTTTGATAACTGACCCGGCAGTTTCTTGCGCCTGCGCTGCAAAGCCTTCTGCTAGATCAATCGACGAGGACGCAGACCCATCCGTAGCAGCGGAGAACAGGGCAGTTACGAGGCCGTCGCCCGTATTGGTCAGGGCATCGTAGATCACTTCAAAATTGGCCCACGAAAGCCCAAACGTGAAGATCAGCACGATCCTAAGAACCAGTTGCGTCATATCACCGGTGCGGGCGGTCACGACACCCAGCGCCACGGCGACACCAAATACCATGAACGCCATGACGGCCAAGACCGTCACGATTCCGCCATAGCCGTTCGCCACGGCGACGAAGGTATCTTCTGCCGCACCACTGACGGCGGAGTCGATAAAACCCATAATTTCCGCGACGATTGCCATCTAATTATTCCAGTTCGAGCAGCATGGTAATGTCGCACATGCGGTCATAATCGTGTTTGATCTGGTCCCGCATCCGACCCGGCACCTTCGTAAAAAGACGGAAGTTTTCGACGCCTTCGGTCAAGGTATCGAAGGCCGAGACGGCTTCGGACCAGTCCGCTTTGAGCGTGTCGCAAGTGCAGTCTTTGGCCTTGATCGCGTTGCCGTAGGCCATCCATTCATAGATGAACGCTTTGGCAATTTTGGTATTTGCCAGCCGCCAATCGCTGACCCCTCCAAGTTCATGTGCTGGAATGTAATCAGGATCTTGGCCCGAACAGTTCGACACCTGACGCGGGCGGTTTGCTTGGTCGGCGGCGACTTTTTCCGTAGGGATCGGCCAGCTAAAAAAGCCCATGTCCATCGCCCGCGACTGGATCAGGTTGGCAAATTCAGTCTGCGTGCTTTCTTCAGCAGGCACCAAGTAGCGCACGCCGTCGCGGGCTTCCGTCTGGAACCGCTGGGCCGCAGCAGGGGAGGCCATTGCGGCGACAGCCGCACAGGTCAGCAGGAGGGTTTTCATGGTGGAGTTCCTTTCTATTAATCCGACGTATCCGAGGGGGTCAGGTCGAGGTATTTCTGTTCGTCCGCCAGCGTGGCCGCCGTCATGACACCGGCTTGGCCGAGGCCGATGGTCTGGGCGGCTTCGAGTTGCCAGATGTTCGCCAGCGCCATGCCCATTTCGGCAGTCATGCGGGTGTTCAGGTCGATTGCCGCTTTCATGCCCTGCGTGTCGGGAATGTTGCTGGTCAGTTCTTCGATCCGTTCAAGGCTTTTTCCAGCCGCCTCTTGCGAGGCTTCCGCAGCCACTCCCATCATCGCGCCAGTGTTGCCCTGCACCCCGATCCGCGCCGCCCCAGGATCTTCGCTGTTCGCGAGGTCCGTCATTTGCGAAGTCGAGGTGCCGGCGCTCGAAAATATCTGGCCCACAATGTCCGTGGTCGAACGTCCACCGATTTTCCCGCCCGCGCCGATCGCACTCCAGTTGCCAGCCATGGCGTCCTGCAAGGACGCTTGAAGGTCAGGGATTTCCGGCAGCAAGTCTTTGAACCAGTCACCGGACAGCAGCAACTTGCCTTCGGCAAAGCCGTCCGTCAGCGCCTTGTATTGATCTTCCATCAGCCGGATTTGCGCGATCAGCTTCAAGGTCTGGTCGTCCAGTTTGAGGTTCTGGGAGACTGCCTCATTCAGTTGCAACCGGGCTTCCGCCAACATCTGTTGCAGTTGGGCGATGGAGGACACGTCAATCGTCGGAACACCTTGCGCCGTGGCAGAGCCACCAGTCAGCGCGAGGGCCAAGGCCACGGTCGAGAGCAGCTTGTTCATTCTGTGATCCCTTCAAAAAATTCACGGTCGCGGGCGTAGGCCGCAAAGAGCGTTCCATATTGCGCCCATTCTGCCTTGCGCTTCACCGCCATGAGCCGGGTCAGAACACCGGCCATGCGCGTGACTTCCGCCTTGGCATAGCTGTTGAGGTCCATCGCTTCCTTGGCCGAGGCCGAGAGCGAGATACGCCGCAAAATCTCTTGCAGCCGCGAAAGCGACTGGATCAGAATTTCCTGGCTGTAACCGGCGTAGGACATGGCCGCGTCCGATATGTTCGACATTTCAGAAATCGAGATATCCGCCAGCGCCAGTGTCCCGGTCTGGTCTGCGCCGCTGATCTGGGCGGCATAGACGTTGTAAAAACCGCTGATCTTTTTGACGTAATCCTGCGTTTCCTTGTAGGGCGGGATGCCGTCGTATTTCATCACGGCACCGGGGCCAGCGTTGTAGGCGGCCAGTGCCAGCGGCATCGACCGAAACGTGCGGATTTGCTGCATCAGGTAGCGCGCCCCGCCGTCCAGTTGCAGATGCGGATCGGTGTAGTAGGCCGGATAAATGCCGAGGTCTTTGGCCGTGCCGGGAATGATCTGCGTCAGCCCGAAGGCCGCCGCAGGAGACCGCGCCCCGATCTGAAACCGGCTTTCCTGCTTGACCAGCGCCTGAAACCAGCACCGAAACTCAACCGCGTTGATCCCGATCGCCGCCAACGCCGGGTCATTGCCGAACTTCACCGCTGTCTGGGCAATCATCGACTCAATGGTTTCGCGGGCGTCACCGAACAACCGCCCCGCGTAGGGGTTGTTGTCCTCAATTGCATAGACAGCACTTGCGACCATACCGTCCAAGCCTTCGAGGTCCGCCGTCATGGCCGACGATCCGCGCAGCATATTGATGGTGTCCTGCAGGGCGGCGATCTGATCCGCTCGAGATCCGAGGTTTTGGGTCAGCGTGGCGCTGATCTGGGCTTGCTCAACCATCTGGGCTTGTTCGCCCGCGTTGATCGACTGCATCTGGGCGAGCGCAGCCACATCAATTTCCGGCACGCCTTGCGCCACCGCCCCGGAGGCGGTCAGCGCAAGCGCCATGGCGGGACGGCGCACCCGTTTACCCACCGATGGGGGTCCAATCGCAAGCTGCGGTCGGAGCGGCAGACGCGGCAAATGCCAGCGCGTTTGAGGACCAGCAGTTTGTTTGGCGACCCTGATTTTCTGCACAGGCCGACAAGCCATTCAGAAGGGTAAGAAGCAAAAAGTGCCTTAAACATGCGCGCGCCTTTCAAGGGATGTTTCAAGATCATCGGAAGGTCTCTGGTCACGCCAGAAGTCAGGCCGGTCGCGGTAGTCGTCGCCAAACCGGGCAGACCCAGACCTTCCGCCACCAAGTACAGTCAGCAGCGGGCCGAGCCGCCCCAGGTCCACATCGAGGATCGTCGATCCGGCATCCGTGCGATGCAGCGCCTTGCGACCCTGCAAAGACTTGGAGAGGATGAAGGACAGCTCGCCGTCCGACATGGACATGCCGTCATAGTGGCCGGGTTCGGCGCGATGGTTCGGAAAGATCAGTTGGTTCGGCAGACCTTCGAGGATCGACTTTGCTGCCGATTGCTGAATCTGTGACGGGAACTGCGTCAGCATCACCACGACCACGTTCATCTTCCGCGCGGTCACGAGCCATTTTTTCATTTCCTCTGCAAAGTAGGGATCATCGAGAACCTGCCACGCTTCATCGACCAGCAGCACCATCGGCCGCTTTTCTTCCATGACCGTCTCAAAGGCGCGGAACAGGTAGGCCAGAATGGCCGTGCGTTCCGTCCCTGCCGCCAGCACGTCCGTCAGATCAAGGGCTGTCACGTCGTTGGCCCCGAAGTTGACCAGCACATCGTCACTCTCTCCAAAGACCCACGCATAGCGCCCGTCAGGCCCCCACTCGCGGACCCGTAGGGCAAGGTCGTTGCCGTCGTCAGCGTCACCGATCAGCGATACGAATTGCGAGAAATTCTTGAGGTTGCCCGGCGCGGAGGCGTTCTGGCGAATGGCGCTTTTGAGGGCTTGGCTCTGGGTCGGCGTCAGGGGCTTGCCGGTATGTTCCAGCAGGGCCGAGAACCAGCCGAGAAGCCGGGCTTCACCACGCGGGCCGGTTTCGGTCAGCAGGGGATTGAGACCCGTCGGCTCGCCCACCTTCACCGCGGCATAGGTGCCGCCCATTGCGCGGATTGGCATTTCCATCGCCCGGTCCTTGTCCAGTGCGATCAGCCGCCCGCCGTGCCGCAGAGCTTGCGCCGCGAGGAACAGGGTGGTGGTCGTCTTGCCGCCGTTCGACGGTCCCAGAACAAGGGTGTGGCCGTTCGTGGGTTCCGCATCCGGCAGACCGCGCGGGTGCAGGTTGAAGCGGTAGGGTGTGCCGCGTTCGGTTTCCAAAACCGTGATCGGTTCGTTCCATGGCACTTCGCCAACGCCTGCGCCAATGTCAGCGCCGTGCAGGCTCGCCAGATCGGCAAACGTCTCCGAAGTCACATAAGACGACCGGGCCGTCATGTGGCCGTTGCCGGGGTGACACGACAGAAGTTCCGTGGCCGTCGCCGCACGGTCGCGCAGCATCCGGAACCCGGCCCGCTGGCAAATGCTCATGACGTCCGACACGCGGGCGTCGAGTTCTTTGCGGTCCGGTGCGCGGACGAGGATCGTCAGGCGATATTCGCCGACGCCGAGTTCGCCCGACTCGATCCGGTCTACGGCCTCAACAAGCTGATTTTCCACACGTTGCGCCAGGTCATTACTGGCCTGCATCTGAAGGATGCGGGTGCGGGCTTGTTCTACAATGTTGTCGCGGTGGATCGGCGCATAGTTCTGCACCACAACAACGTCGTCCAGCGCACCCAGGGCATCAAGGGCGCCGGGCGTCGTGGCGGTCGGGTTTTCCTTGACGCTGATCACTGCCGCGACCGCTTCGCCGTCGTTCACATCGATAATGCCGTCCAGACCAAATTCCAGCGACACGTCGCTCACGTCTTGCGCCACAAGCGTCATAAGACCACGGCGCATGGACGCGTAGGGCTGGAAGTTCAGCACCGCCATGGCCGACCCGAACGCACCGTCAGAGATAGACAGCGGTGACAAGGTGACATTCAGGGCGTCGGCAAACACAGACGTCAGTTCAGATAGTGATCCGGCCAGTTCCGCCAGATTTTTCCGTCCGACCCGCTTGAGGGCTTTGCCGAGCAGCGGCACCCGCAGCGCATTATTGTTCGCCCGCACAATCGTCAGGACAATCACGGCCTCTTTCGGCTGGCTGGCGTTCAACCCGTCGAACCACGCATCATCGACCGCATGGGCGAAGGGATGCACCGGCTTGGTGTAGCCGCTGATTTGCACGTCGCGCCGGAAGCGGTGGATGAAGAAGCTGAAACTTTCGTCCAGACCATTGAGGATCTGGGACACGCGGGCGCGCAGGTCCAGCACGTCAGCGGAATCCGACGTGTCCGCATCAATGCCATAGACTTCAAATGCAGCGCAGACCGACCCGTCGCGCAGGATCATCGTCGTGTCGTCAAATTCGACCCCGTAGGGCATCTTGCGATAAAGTTCATACATCGGATGCACGGCCCTTTGTGGAGCGTTGGAAACGGACCGGGGTGCGGCCAAAGCTTTGCGGCACATGACGCAACCGCATGGCAATCAGACGGTGGCCGTTGGGGTTGATCGCGGTGATCGACCGTGCGCCGAAATACCAGATCGCGAAGGTTGGCAGCCACAGCAGCGCCTTCGTGATCATGAACGGCAGCACGGTCAGGCCGACCACCGCCATAAAGTAGGGCAGGGGAAGGCCAGCCATTTTGGCCTGCCGGGTCAGCCCTTTTATGACGACGGTTTCTTCCATTACGACAGGATCGACCGGAGGCTATCGACAAACGCGGGACCGCCGAACACCAGCACGGCCCCGAGGATCACGGCACCGGGCCACGCCCAGCTGATCCGGTTCATCGCGGCCATGAAGCCCGCCGCAGCAAGTGCTATCACGAACGCAATGGTCGCAAGCGGGCCACGCATGAAGGCAACGACCTGGTTGCCCGCGTCCTCGGCCTTCGTGAAGTCGATATCTTGCGCCGCAAGATCTGTGCCATAGGCGCAAAGGATCAGGGCGCCGGCGCAAAGCGCGCCCGCCCGGTAAACATTCATGTTCACGGTGGTTACTCCTGTGAGGAAATGCGCCGCCACTGGCGCTCGTAATTGGACATGACTTTAGAGACATGCCGTTCGGTCTCCCGGTAAGGGGGGACGCCTTTGTAGGTTCGCACCGCGCCGGGGCCTGCGTTGTAGGCCGCCAAGGCCAGCGAGAGCGTTCCAAATTCTGCGATTTGGGCGATCAGATACCGCGCACCACCGTCAAGGTTTTGCGCCCTGTCGTTGGGATCGACGCCGAGCATCCGCGCCGTTCCGGGCATGAGCTGCGCCAGACCGATTGCACCGACAGGGCTGCGGGCGTGTTCGTCAAAGCCGCTTTCGGTCTGGATCATCACGTCAAAGAAAATGATGAACTCGCGCGGGTCGATCCCGGCCGCTTTCACGATGGGATGCGAGGCGTAGCGCGATGCTACAGACCGGACCAGCGCACGGTTCGTGCCAACCGACACAGGCACAGCGGCCAACGCCGCAGGCAGGACTTGCCCCTCTGGCGATGCACCAATGACCGACACCGGGGCATTTGACGTTGAGATTGAAGGCTGCGGTTCTCGATCACCGCCAATGGTTTTCCAGCCGCCGCCGATGCCGCCCCAAGCGTTATCCGCGAGCGCAGGGTTGCTGAACGACAGGAGGAAACATGCAATCAGGCAATGATGCGGGAGGTTAGCTTTCGCTGCTGTTCCCAGCTTGATCGGGAAGGGTATGGTTCGACTGCCCCCCCCTCGAAAAAGGGGGAGAGTGAAGTCTGCGAAACCCATTCGGTGCATAAACGATGCGCAGCCGTTGATCGTCCGGAAGACTTTGATTTTGATTTCTTGAACTTCGCCCGCTCGGCGCGGAAATACGACCAGTGTTTTTGAGACGCTTCCATCATCGCTGACGACGCGGACTGTCCACTCGCCATACCAGACGGCTGCTTTGTAGTAGGCATCTCCCACGCAAAGGACCTGAGCTTGATACCCCATCCGAAGCAGCTGTCGAAACTCTGGTTCCATGACCACATTTGGCGCTTCTTTTTGTAAATCTACATCCACGCCTGTGGTCCTTCTGTATGAAGGGTCAGGCACCCTACCTGGGCACCTTCAACCTACATTCTTATAAATATGCGCACAACATATAAATTTCACTGAAATCTATGAGTACGCTCATTGAGTTTGGTTCGTCTTCAAAACTATCCATAAGCGGCAAAACGCGCGAATCAAAGCTTTCACGGGTTAATGTGACCCATGAGATTGAGAATTCGGTCGATCACCGCCTCACGGATCTCTGGTTGCTCAGATAAAAGATCGTGGCGACCTTTCGGGATCAGGACGTAGTTGCCGTTCGGCCAGTCCGCCATGCGGGTGCGGATCGCTTCCTTATCCACGTCCCCATCGGCCTCTCCGCAGAAAGCGAGACAAGGGATCGGTGGTGAAGGCATCGAAGCGAGCGAACGACACTCTTTCAAAGACTCGTTGAGCCAGCCGAAGCTCACGCCACCGATCATCAGTTCCGGATGAGCCTTCGCCTGCGACTGCCAGTAAGCGTATTCGTCCGCGTTCCCCGTCATCGTGTTTTCTTCGAAGGGGGCTTTTGTGACATAGGGTTGCCCGCTCTGTCCCGGTGCAAAGCGATTTCCGAACCCGCTCAGTCGCGCGCATTTGGACAACACGCCCGCGATTGAACGAACGGGCGGCGGTAGGGTGATCCCCCACATTGGCCCCACGAAGGCGCAAGCCTTCAGTTCGACTCCCGGACCAGACCGCGTAGGGCGATTGCCGCGCCCATCGAATTGCCGATTAGCGTCCAGGGCCGCGGCAGGTCAAGATCGCGGGCTGCCTGGATCATGGCGTCGAGATCGTGCTGATAGTCGGTGAACCGCTCGACGTGGCAGATTTTTGGATCTTCGGTCAGCCTGTCCGACAACCCGTGACCGCGCCAATCAATGACGAACGTGCCGAATCCTGCCTCTCCCAACCGCTTAGCCAAACGGCCATACCGCTCAATGTAGCCGGAACGCCCCGGTGCGATGAAGACAGTCCCTTCGCCACGCCGAGCCGCGCTTGAAACTGGCCAGTGAGCAAGCCGTAACCTCACTCCATCTTCAGCACGCGCCCAAAAGGCCTGACCGCCCTCCGGACCTTCAGCGATTGCAGTGTAAAATGGTGCTTGTTCCATGATATTTTGTCCCAGAGCGAGTGCGGCGTCTTGTCAGACACCAGATCGAAAGCACCACAGAGCAGACAAGCGCAAGCGAAAAGCCCTGGACCTGCCCGATAGATAGAAGGGTGCAAACAAGAAAAACCTGAACAATGGCGAACGTCTTCCAAGGGACGTATCCGAACAGGGGACGCGCTGGTACGTAACCGCCTTGGGCACGTTGGCGAAGCGCCATTTGACCCCTGCTGACCCGCGAAGCGCAAACGAACAGCGCAAAATTGGCGACCGCAACCAACAGAAACGTCGTAAAATGTGAGACAGACGTATTAGGCAAGGTCCCGTTGACGTCGGCCGATAACCGCAGGACGCCGGTCAGATCGTGGAAAATCCAAAGCGCGATATTTGTCGCATCCGATGATAGATAAGCTGCCTGAAGTTTGATCGCAATCGCGGCCCAGCCAATCAAAAGCGCTGAATCAAAGGCTGAAATCGCGATCCTTGACCCCTCCCCGGATCGCAACTTCTTGCTCGATTTCACCATCATTGTTGTGGGCCAGCCATTCATAATCCCCGGCCATGATAAAAAGGAACATGAGCGCAGTCAGAAATATGAACACGTAGAGAGCGGAGTAGAGGTAACCAAACATGGAAACGACAGCCGACGCACCCTGACCAACAAATTCCGGCCGAACGAGGGTCAGAAGGTTTCTGTCAATCTGGTATATACCGGCCTCACCTTCTGCGTAGAGCCGAAGACATATCCCAACCCACTGGGCAAGAAAAACGCCACCAAGACACAGCACGAGGATCATCCAGAAAGGGAAGGCGGTCCTGTCTATTCGAGCGTCCCATAATGACGCATCTTCTTCTGTGCGCGTATAGCAAGACGATCCACCCAAAAGACGACAGCGCCCATACGACCGCCAGTGCGTCAGACTGAAGCTCACCCGCATGATGAACAGCGGCAGGATCAGTGCGGGCAAAACGGTCCAAGTTGGTGCCCAAAGAAATCCGACCTCTTTGGAAAGATCGGGTGTCACGCTGTAGCTGACCGACAGCAGACCCAAGATTCCGTTCACGAGACCGTTCACAGCGTAGGCCGCCCAGATCAAGATTGACAGCTTGAGCGTGTCATCGCGACTGAACCAAGCCTCCCATGAACTTGCCAGACTAGGGGTTCGTATTGGCACATCGCCTGCTGGAATCGCGGCTGGATCATAAGCTGAATCATCGGGCGAGCTATCATCTGCACCATTGCGCGGTTCGGATCTTTTGCGCCCACGCGCCCGCATCAAAGCGACCTGCCACGCGCTTGCTTTGCTGGCATCGCCGCACCCAAATACCATTGCCAATCGGCGCAAGTTGGGAACGCTTATGCCACCACGACCCTGCGGAGCGAGCCACCTCTGCACGGTTCGTAGGTCGATCATACTTCGACCCGATTCAACCTGGTTGATAGCCGCCGTGAGCGTTTCTGCCGTCCAGGGTTCAGCTGGTTCGCCATTCGCCGACACATCCCGGCCAACACCAGCGGCGATCGCTGCCTGAATGAGCGATCTAAAATCGTTATCGCCGGTGGGAGGCTCGATGTAATGTTTTCCGTTAACCATCAACACTTTCCGGTCTGATGTGTCATTTTATGTCGATGTGGGGGTGTTCTATAACACGACATCGTTCGCGGCTTCATCCCCCCGAAGGTCAAGATTTCTTTCAGAAGAGCAGTTTATTATTTCTACTTATTTCAGCGCCTTAACGTAATTGGTGTCGTTTCCTGTCGCTGAACGTTTCACTTCATGTCGTTCGTGTCGTCGTGTCACTAGCTATTGGCGAGCCCGCATGTCTTTTTCACCCCCACCGGTAGAAATTACGCTGCGTATCATGAGAAGGCACCATAATGGCAAAACACGACCGCAACCGCGAGTTGTCTGGTGGAACGTCTGAAAAAGTCATTGTCAGACTAAGACATGCCCACGCGATCAAGCGCATTTTAGATCGAAAGACCCTCAAAATTGTCGGCTGGCTCTACGAATGGAATACGGGTCAGACCGCGCCAATGTGGAAGGACCAGCCGTGCAAAGACGTAATTTACGACTGAATTTCGATCACTAAAGCCGCACCTACGTCCAGGCGATGTGCAAATATGTAGATGTTCGGGCGGAACGGTCGGGCATCCTTCCACCAATCGCAACCGTCATACCGCTTTACGAACCTCCCCTGATCGTTTTATAGAAACGTCACAAACTTATAAATATGCGTGTCGGGAGGTCCTTGATGCTGACCCTTCTAAGATCAACAACGCTCACTGCCGCTGTGGCAGCGACCGCGATCTTCAACGCGCCGCGCGAAGCGAACGCGGCGTTCAACGTGGATTGCGCCATGCTGTTATGTCTGGCGGGCGGCTGGCCCAAATCTGCCGAATGCACATTAGCCTACGCCACGTTCATCCGGCGCGTGACCCCTTGGCCGATAGAGCCGCCGCTGCAAATCTGGCGCTGTCCGATGGGGGCCTCTTACGAAGGTGAACCCAGCAGCCCCCTGCAGCGGCTCTATGAAGCAACCTTTCCTGACGCCCAGCGTCCGCTGCAGTCTATTCCCACCGGCAGTCAGGAGGCCGCGCTTGCGCCCATTCCAGCGGTGTTCCGCGATCCCGACTATCGACCAGACGCCGCGGCGATCCTTCAACTGGTCGCGGGGCAGGGGGCCGACGTGGATATTTCCGACCCGATCTATGACTTCGTGCGCTCGATCCGTGTGTTCGACGTGCACGCTCGCCAGGGTGAAGTAGGCAAAGACCGGGACTGCACACGATCATCGTCGGTTCGCATTGGAAGCTATGGCAACGAAGGCGATTATGAATGGCGCAACGCCAGTATCGACGACCTGCCCGGGGCTCACGTTGGAACCGAGGGCTACGGCGGCTCATGTCCATCGGTCAACAACCGTTCGATATTTGTGGAGTGGAGAGACTACAGCAGGACTTACGGCCACGAGCAGGTGAACTACTAATGCTTGTGTGCGGTATCCAGCCTTACACAAGAATTGGCGGTAGCACCCACACTGGGTATGCTTGTCACTAATCCGTTAACGGAATCACGACCAAGGAGCCGAACGACACCACAAATGAAAACCCCCGCGAGGCGGAAACCTGCGGGGGGGTATAGAACCGGGACGCCAATCCCGAGCTAAGACGTTTATCAGCTATTGTTCTATCCCCTCCCAACATGACGAGCAACAAAAAACGCACCTGTGTGAACAGGAGAAATTTGCTCGATCACCGCTTCGCTTCACCGAGCGAGGACAAGACCAGTGACCACATTGAGCATCCCCAGAAGTGGGGATTTCATGCGCCTGTTTGCGCGGACCCCCATGACAGGGGCAGCACTACGCATCGCAAACACGTTGGCAGGCTACATCAGCTATGACGGCAAATTCAGAGGCGCACCCTGCGGCTTCGCTGCCTTCACGATGAAGGAGCTGCAGACCATCACCGGAATCAGCGACCGCACCATCCGTTCCGCCCTGGACGAGCTGGGACACCTGTTTGGTCTGACCATCGAGCGCCGGCATCACGACCGGCACCTTTTCACATTTGCTGAGGTCTATGACGCGAACACCAATGCCGTCCCTGACGAGGATCTGGCACCGACTGAAACCGCCGATATGTCCCATGAAAAACAAGTAACCGGCAGTCAGCCGCCGCCTTCTCTATATACAAGAACAAAAAGTAATAATGATACGACCTCAATCATTCAGATTTCGAACGGGGCAGGGTCGGTCTATCAAACGCCCTTTGCCGCGATCATCGAAGATGCCAAGAAAGGCACCGAGGCCGCAGGCATGGACACGCAGTTTCTTTGGAAGGGGTTTCACATGCTCAATGCTCGCAACGACCGGGCCATAGCGCCCTTGTCGTGGCTTGTGGCCTTTGTCCGCAAGGCCAAGCCCACGTTCCAGTACAAGCCAAAAGCACCGGCGCCAGCGGCACTACCCGCGGTCTGCACCGACCCGGTTCTGCTTATGGCGAAGCCAGCACCTTTCGCCAACCGGGCTTATCACGAAAGCGACCTGCGCCGTGCGATAGGGCCAGATGCTTACGAACAGCGCGTGGCCGCGATCCAATCGACCTACCACGCAACCCGCTTTGCAGCCCAGCTTGCCGTCCACGGTCAGGCGGTCAGGGCAGGGACCATCGACCGATGAAACCGCTTCTGATCCTGGTCACGCTGGCCGTGGTCAGCCCTGCTATGGCGTCTGCTGAATGGTGTGATCCACCGATCGCGCCGACGCCAACGACGCCGGAGCTGGCGCACGATTTTCGCGAAGAGTTCAAAGACGAGTTCGACCAGTATTTTCGGGATGCGTCCCTCTACACCGCCTGCCTCGATGCCGAGCGCGTCAGGGTGTTTAAGGAAATGCAGCACACCACACAGCGATACGAACGCTTCCTGAATGACAGCGCCAAATGGAGCCCGTCAGAGTGAACGATCCGCAGCAGATCGAAATGTTTCCGACCGTTTTGCGGTTGCGGCGAACGGACCCCGACGGAGCCGTCCGCCGCTTCTACCTTGCCACGGTTCAGCGTGATCTTTTCGGGGGTGCCGCACTTGTCGCGGAATCCGGTCAGGTCGGTTCCCCAGGAGCCACCACAACCCGCGTTTTTCTGACGAGGGACAAGCAGTTGATGCCTTATCCGAGCTAGCGAGGCGAAAAATACGCCTGGGCTATGTGTAAAGCCTGGAGTCCGGACGAGACGTGTAACGGGTCTCCGGTATTGTTTCAGTAGTTCACGCTGAACAACGCGATCCGGCCACAAAATAGCAGTTTGCCGGCCTGATTCTATCCGTTGCGACGGCGCACAATACGGCTAGGATGAGAGACAACAAAGCCCTGAGGTGGGCCAGGATCTTGCGGATGTTGTGGCCGCAGCCACAGAGCACGGCGAAGACCGCGTCGCCGAACGTCCCCTTGCGCGGGCATCGCGACAGACGTCCGTCAGTTTTCATGTGTCCAATCTTTGGGTCTATGGCGCTGCGCCGCCTCAGCAGTGTCTTCAGCTTTGGGGGCAGGCCTCGGCGCGTGCCGCTGACCAGCACTTTTGTCGTCGATACACCGTGGCCGCGATAGCCGCGGTCCTCGACGGCCAGATCCGGAGGCCGACCGGTCAGGATCGCGACCTGCTCCCGGGCTTCGGGCAAAGTGTGCCCATCGTAGGGATTGCCCGGCAGGACGCGCATGCCGACGACGAAGCCCTCGTCGATAGTAGTGGCCATACTGACCTTGGTTGCGAAACATAGCGATTAAGGGCCTTGCCTTTGGAGATGCAATCGACCTCGGGTTCATGCAGGGCGTAAATCTTGCCGTGGTTCTTTGAGTTCTGATGCAGCAGGCGATTGACGAGCACGATGAAGGCCAAGAAAGCTCAGCGCTCCCTCGAGAAGGATCGCATGCGCTATTGCCGGCGTGATCACCACTATCAGATTGTTAAAGATATCGGGCATGATCTCGGTCAGTAGGAAGCGCGGCGTTAATGCCCCCACCGCACGCGCCGCGGCGATGTAATCGCGCCGGCTGATTTGTAGGGTGGAGCCGGCATTGCCCTAGGAGGTTCGCACGGCACTTGCCGCGCGGGGTCATCAGATCAAGGTTGTGACCTCTCCCATCGGAGGCAGTCAGGCGATCCGGATGACGGATGGGCTGCTGGAGGGTGGATCGGACAGCCGAAAAGATGATATGCCGCTGGGATACTGATCTTTTCGATGCGGACTGGCGGCGAAAGCCGGTACGTGAAACAGCATTCTCCCTGATGCCGGACGGACACATGACCTATCTCAGGCGCCTTGGCATCGACACCTACATGCTGTTATTGATTGCCACGGTGATCATTGGCTTGATCCTGCCAGTGCGGGGCGTGGCCGCCGACGCACTGAAGCAGATCACCTTCTGGGCGGTGGCGCTGTTGTTCTTTCTCTACGGTGCCAAGCTTGACGCCGCGGCCATCCGGTCGGGGATGCTGAACTGGCGGCTGCAGGGGCTGACCTTCGCTGCGACCTACCTGCTATCTCCGCTGCTGGGACTGGGCGTTGCGTTCGTGTTCGGCAGCGTGCTGGGGCCTGACCTGACCTTTGGCCTGATCTTCCTGTCGGTGCTGCCGTCCACCATTCAGTCGTCGATCGCCTTTACCGGCATGGCGGGGGGCAACGTGCCGGCAGCGATCTGTGCCGCGTCCTTTTCCAACCTGATCGGCGTGGCGTTGACGCCGGCGCTGGTGGCCGTGTTTCTGCATCAGGGGGGCGGCGCGATCAGCGGGGCGGCCGTGGTCAAGATCGCGCTGCAGATCCTGCTGCCCTTCGTCGTCGGTCAGATTTCGCGTCCGCTGGTCGGCGATCTGCTGAAGCGGCACAGGGCGACGACGCTTATGGTTGACCGTGGCTCGATCCTGCTGATCGTCTATTCGGCGTTCAGCGCGGGCACTGTTTCGGGGCTGTGGTATGCCATTTCGGGGCCCAGCCTGATTCTGCTTTACGGTGTGGTCGTGCTGTTCCTGGCGCTCGCGATGGGGATCATGACCTTTACGGGCCGCGCCCTGAAGTTGCCGGACGAGGATCGCGCCGTGTTGTTCTTTTGCGGATCGACAAAAGGCCTTGCCAGCGGGTTGGCAATCGCGACGGCGCTTGTGCCCGCCGCGACGCTAGGGACGACGGTGCTGCCGCTGATGCTCTACCACCTGACGCAGCTTTTCGTATGCGCACTTGTGGCGCAACGTAAATCCAAAGATGCGGAAATTGCTGCGAGTGACTCAGTCCCTCGAAGAGAATGTCATTAGATCTAGCACCGGCTGTGTTGATGGTGTGGATGCCCCTCCCGACGGCATCTTAATGGCTTAAGACGTTAGGGCGCCACCACAAGTAGCAAAAAATTCGGGAGCTGCTTCATGAAGGCGGACAAAAAATGAGAGACTTTGAAAACACGAGACATCAAGGGACGGCGTGCGAGGTTTTTCGCGCCTTTCTGAAGCTTGGCCTCACGTCATTCGGCGGCCCTGTCGCGCATCTGGGATATTTTCGGGACGAGTTGGTCATCCGCCGGAAGTGGATTGATGAGGCGGGTTATGTCGATCTTGTCGCCCTTTGCCAGTTTCTTCCTGGCCCCGCCAGTAGCCAGGTCGGGTTTGCGCTTGGCCTATTGCGTGGCGGTCCCTTTGGGGCGTTGGCCGCATGGGCTGCGTTCACCCTTCCTTCTGCCCTGCTTCTGGTGCTGTTGGCCTTTGGCGCGTCCGCATTCGAAGGGCCGGTCGGCGCAGGGCTAATCCACGGCCTAAAGGTGGTGGCCGTCGCCGTTGTTGCACAGGCTGTATGGGGGATGGCGCGCAACCTTGCGCCCGATCGCGAGCGCGCAAGCATCGCCCTTGCAGCCGTTCTGGTCGTGATCTTCGTGGCAGGCTCGATTGGGCAAGTAGCGGCTATCTTCACTGGTGGTATCGCGGGTCTCTGGCTATGCCGCGCCGACGCTCCCGGTGCCGCAGTCGGACACCTGACATTTCGCGTATCGAAACGAGTGGGAGCGATGTCGCTCGTTCTGTTTGGCCTGCTCCTGCTCCTGTTGCCCTTTGCTGCCGGAATGACGCAGGGCCTTACCCTGTTCGACTCCTTCTACAGGGCAGGGTCGCTCGTTTTCGGCGGCGGCCATGTCGTGCTGCCACTCTTGCAGGCTGAAGTTGTGGCGTCCGGAGCGGTCAGCAATGATGCCTTCCTGTCCGGATACGGCGCGGCGCAGGCTGTGCCGGGACCACTTTTTACGTTTGCGGCCTATCTAGGCGCAGTCGTGGGTCAGGGGCCGAACGGCGTTTTCGGGGCAACCATCGCACTCATCGCGATCTTCCTTCCGGGCTTTCTGCTTCTGGTTGGCGCTCTGCCCTTCTGGGATGCGTTTCGGTCGCGGCCTGTCGCACAGGCCGCCATGCGCGGCGCAAACGCCGCTGTTGTAGGAATTCTGGGCGCGGCACTATATGACCCTGTTTGGACGAGTGCCATTCTGACTCCCTACGATTTCGCGCTCGGCCTGACAGGCTTCATTCTGCTCACAGTCTGGAAGGCACCGCCGTGGATCATCGTTGTGCTGATGGCAACCAGCAGTGTCGTGCTGACTCTGCATTGGGTATAATCGACTCCAAAACAGACATTCTGTTGAGTAGTGTAGATCAACCCAAAACCTTCATTTCTGGCGCCCCCCAATCAAATCTGCCACTTGTTGTCCAACGCACTTGAAAAACCCAACTGTTGGGTTAAATTAGCAGCATGGTTGTCATTCATCGCGCTTATGGATTCAGGTTCGTCATTTACACGGCAGATCACGAACCAGCACATATCCACATCACCGGAGCAGGGCAGGCGAAGGTCAATCTGGCGGGGCCTGATGGCAAACCTGAGGCCGTCTATTTTATCGGCATCAAGCAATCTGACCAGCGACGACTGATGGCAGACGTAATCAAGCGCAGCGACGCGTTTTTGCAGGAATGGGAGCGTATTCATGGACAATCTAACTGATGCACAATTTGAAACGGCAGAAGCCCGCGGGCGCATCGCGCTGGAAACTGAACCTCGCGCCGCTGCGGCACGCTACAACCGAAAAACAGGTCGCGTCACCGTCGATCTGATGAACGGCTGCACCTATGTGTTTCCATCACATCTCGTGCAGGATCTGAGCGATGCCAGCCCAGAGGATCTCGACACGATCAAGGTTGATGGCATGGGCTTCAACCTGCACTGGCCCAAGCTGGACGTGGACCTCTACGTACCTGCGTTGGTGGCCGGTGTGTTCGGGACCAGAGAGTGGATGAGCAAGGCAATGGCACGGCAAGCGGGGCGATCAAAGTCGCCCGCCAAAGCAACTGCCGCCCGCGCCAATGGTGCCAAGGGTGGGCGACCCAAAAAACAGGCGTAGGGGCGACGATAACCCGCTCCCAAAAAGAGGGTTTTTGACATGTTAACTTTTCCGCAGACCGGACATTGCTGCATTGCGCAGCGAACGGCGTGAACGCGCCTAAACTGACAATTGCTGCACTGCGGCTAAAGCTCACCTTGGAGCCATTGGTTTGGAAAAGTCGATCAGATCGCCTTCTGATTGACGCGCTCCGACAACGCGGCGGCGCTTTCCTTCCGCTCGCTGTAGCGATTCATAAGTAGTCCTTGTTGTCTCTGGTCGGAATTGTGAACTTCATCAGCTCTTCCATGACATCAACGACCCGATCGTAGAATGGCGACGGTTTCATTCGGACGGCATCGTCGAATTCCAGAAAAGCCTTCGGCGTGGAGGACTGGTTCGGAATCGTCAGCAGGCGCATCCAGCGCCCAAGGATGCGGAGCTGGTTCACGGCATTGAAGCTTTGCAAACCGCCGCTGACCTGCATGACGGCCAGCGTTTTGCCCTGCGTCGGTAGCACGCCGCCAAGGGACAGCGGAATCCAGTCGATCTGGGTTTTCATGATGCCGGTCATGGCCCCATGCCGTTCTGGTGAACACCAGACCATCCCTTCGGACCACGTCACCAGATCACGCAGTTCCTGCATTTTTGGATGAGTGGCCTCTGCATCGTCCGGCATCGGCAGGCCAGATGGGCAATAGGTTCGCGTCTCGGCCCCCAAGCGCGTCAAGATGCGAGCCGCTTCCTCGGTTATCAACCGACTGAATGACCGGTCCCGGAGCGAGCCGTAGAGCAGCAAAATACGTGGGGCGTGCGTTGCCCGCACAGGCGCAAGCAGGCGATCCATGTCGATCGCCTCGAAATGCCCGTCTTCAATGTTCGGGGTATCAGCCAACGCGGTTTCCTTCCGCATCGATCAGCAGCGAGCCGTCTTCTTTTGCCATTGGTCCGGGGGGCAGGCGGTCGAGAAGATCCAGCACCGCTTCGCTTGGGCGGCAGAGCCGGACGCCTTTTGGTGAGTAGACGATGGGACGGTTGACCAGAACGGGGTGCTCCAGCATCACGGCAAGAACTGCGTCGTCGTCCACGGAAGGATCGAGCAGCCCCAGCGCCTCAGCTGGCGATTTCGTCGTCCGCAGTGCAGTACGCGGCGTTAGATCGGCGGCAGCAAACAGTGCCAGAAGCTGCGGACGGGTCCAGCCGGTGTCGAGATAGGAGATGACCACCGGAGTCTCGCCCGCCGCCGCGATGATCGCCAGTACGTTGCGGGACGTGCCGCAGTCGGGATTGTGGTGGATGACGACGGTCATGCTGAACCTCCTTCAGAGGGAAACCAGTGCTGTGTTCTGTTCGCGAATGCGACAAGTGAAAGCATGACCGACACTTCCACCAGCACGCCAACGACCGTTGCCAGCGCTGCGCCCGACCCCAAACCGAACAGGCTGATCGCGACGGCGACGGCCAGTTCAAAGAAGTTGGACGTGCCGATGAGAGCGCAGGGGGCCGCGACGTTGAACGGGATGCCCCAAGCCCGCGCGGCCCCGTAGGCCAGAAAGAAGATGCCGTAGGACTGGATCAACAACGGCACGGCAATCAGAGCGATCACCAGCGGGCGCTCAAGGATCACCTCCCCCTGAAAGGCGAAGAGCAGCATGACAGTTACCAACAAGCCGATAATCGAGAACGGCTGAACGCGAGACTTAAAGGTATTGACAGCGGCTTCGCCACCTCTGGCGATCAGGCGCTGTCGCGTCAGGTATCCGACCAAGAGCGGCAACATGACATAGAGGCCGACCGACAACAGCAGGGTGTCCCAAGGCACGACGATGTCCGTCGCCCCCAGCAGGAAGGCCACGATGGGCGCAAAGGCAAAGACCATGACGACATCATTCACACTGACCTGCACGAGAGTGTAGGTGGCGTCGCCGCGCGTCAGGTTCGACCAGACGAACACCATCGCAGTGCAGGGTGCCGCCCCCAGCAGGATCACGCCCGCCAGATAGGCTTGCGCGTCATCCGGCGGGATCAGGCCCGCAAAAACGTAGTTGAAAAACAGCACACCGAGTGCTGCCATCGTGAAGGGCTTGATCAGCCAGTTGACCACCAGCGTGACGACCAGCCCCTTGGGCTTGTCGCCCACCTGGCGCAGCACACCGAAATCCACACCCACCATCATGGGATAGACCATGGCCCAGATCAGCACCGCTACGGGCAAGTTGACTGACGCAATTTCCAGAGAGGCGAGTGCTGCAAACGCGCCCGGAAACAGATTGCCGAGCAATAGCCCTGCGCCAATCGCCAGCGCCACCCAGACGGACAGCCAGCGTTCAAAAGGTCCCAGTCCCGCCGCAGCGGGAAGCGATGTATCGGTCATGTCAGGCTTTCAGAAGAGTGGGGGTCAGTCGGCTTTGGCGGCAGACTTGCCAATGTCATCGAGGTTGCGTTGCAGAGCCATCCGATCAAGCGAGCCGAGCGGCAGGCTGACGAAGATGGAAATGCGGCTGCGGAGCATCCGGTAGGTTTCCGCGAAGGCGAGCCGCTTGACGGCTTCGGGACCTTCGACCTTTACAGGATCAGGCACGCCCCAATGGGCGGTCATCGGCTGACCCGGCCAGAATGGACATTCTTCGGCCGCTGCGTTGTCGCAGACGGTAAACACGAAATCCATCTGCGGCGCATCGGAGCCGGCAAATTCATCCCAACTTTTGGATCGTGCAAAGCCGGTGTCGTGGTGCAGGCCCCGAAGCAGATCGAGCGTGTAGGGGTGTGGTGCAGATCCCGGCTTCGATCCGGCTGAATAAGCCTTGAATTTGCCCATCCTCTCCCGGTTCATGATGGCTTCTGCGATGATCGACCGAGCAGAGTTTCCGGTGCAAAGGAACAGGACGTTGTAGACTTCCTTGGTCATGTCCGTCTCCTAACAGGCGCAGGCAAGTTCGTTGATGACCGGCTGGCACAGCTCCGGGCGACCGCCGCAGCAATCCTCCATCAAAAAAGCCAGGAGACCGCGCATTCCGTCCATGTCCGCAAAGTAGCGGATGCTGCGCCCCTCGCGCTCACTCCGGATCAAGCCTGAACGCGCGAGGATCGCGAGGTTGGTCGACATCGTGTTTTGACGGACCCCGAGGGTGTCGCTGATGTCGCCAGCCGACATACCGGCCTCGCCAGCTTTGATGAGAAGACGAAACACATCGAGCCGGGTGGCTTGACTGAGAGCGGCAAAAGCGTCGAGTGCATTATTCTTATCCATACATCAAGAATTATAGATATAAAAGGTGCGGGTCAAGTTTTCTTTTAAGGCCGTATTGTCCGCATAGCGGTCGTTCCAGGTTCTTGGTCGCAAGCATCTGCTGACAGGCAACCGTTCAGGTGAGCCGATCAATTGGCGCGGTATAGATCCAGCAAAAACCGTCCTCACCGAACGCGTGTGTAGTTTGGCCGCCTGTTACGTTCTCGAGGATCGGCCCCGTGACTTGGAATCCAAAGCCCTGACGTTTGGGCGCCGTGACGACCGGTCCGCCCTCTTCCTGCCAGACCATGTCGAGTGTCGGATTCGAGGCCGTCGCTAACGGTCCACAGCAACGACACACGGCCGGCCGGTTGCGATAGCGCACCGTATTTGACCGCGTTCGTGACAAGTTCAAAGATCGCCATGCCGATAGCCTGCGACGCTTCGCGGCTCAGCAGCAGGTCTGGTCCATTGAAGGTCAGCGTCGGTGCTAACGGGTCGACCAGATGAGAGAATTGCGCCCGCACGAGTTGCGCCAGATCGGCATTGCGACCATCCTTGTGAACCAAGCTTTCCTGATTGGAAATCAGGCTGGCAAGGCGCTGCGACAGCATCGCGTGAAAATCGGGACCGTCGTGCAATCGGCCGGTCTGTCGCGCGATCACCTGCACGATCGACAGCACATTCTTGGCGCGGTGGTTGAGCTCGAGCAAAAGGTTGCGCGCCTCCGCCTCCGCTGTCTTGCGTTGGCTGATGTTCGTGTAGGTCATCACGACGCCGAATACCTGACCCAATTCGTCATGGACGGCGGCCATGGACGCCTCGACGGCAATAGGATGCCCGTCGCGGTGGATGCGCACGGTCTCCTCGCGCACAACCTCGCCGGTCATGGCGCGCGCCAGGGACGTCGCGAAGGTCCCGCGCGTGTCTGTTGATAGCAGGACTGAACCCACAGGTTCTCCAATGAGTGTGTCCGCGGCGTAGCCGAACAGATTGGTCGCTGCGGTGTTCCATGTCCGCACGATCATCCCGTCGTCGACCGAGATAACGGCCTGCGGCGAAGACGCCACCAGCACCTTGAAGACGTCGCTTTCCCGGCGGCGGGCGATGAGCTCCTCCTCGAACGACTTGCGGGCGTCGTGGCGAAAGACAGCCATTCTGATCCGCTCGACCTGGCCGTCAATAATGTCGGCGGATGCGTTCATATAGGTCCCGAACCGCGTGCCGTCGCCGCGCAGGAAGTCGACAGAAACCTCGTCCAGCGCACCTTCTACCAACAGGAGCGGGCGAAGATGCGTTTCATAGTAGATCCGCACGGGGCGCGGCAGCAAGTCATGCAGGTTCAGGTCACAAGTATCGTCAGCCAACCCCAGCCAACCCGCCATCCGTGCGTTCAAGACGCTGACCCGGCCTACGCCGTCCACTTCGATCAGACCGCAGGGCCAAGCCTTTATTTGAGCCTGCCGGTCCACGGGGGTCGTCAGGCCGCAACCGGCGTGCGCAGGAACCGCATGATGGCATCTGCCGTCAGCGCTGGCGCACTCATGTGGGGGCAGTGCCCCGTCGCATCCAGCACGGTCAGACTGGCATCGGGCATGTGGGCCACCATCCAGTCGCCAACCTGCGGCGGAACAAGGACATCGTCACGACACTGCAGGATCAGCGTCGGCTGTGCGATGTCCTTTACCTCGGCCCTGTGATCCTGCAGGAACGTCACCTTGGCAAAGTGCCGTGCGATGTCCGGGTCGGTCCGGCAGAAGCTGTCGGTCAGCAGATGGCCCAGTTCGGGCTGCGACGCCGCACCGATGATGGCTGGTGCCATCTGGCGCGCCCAGCCCAAATAGTTCGCGTCCAGCACATCAATCAGGTCCAGCAGGTCGGCCTTGGTGAAGCCACCCGTATAATTTCCATCGTCGATGTAGCTGGGCGACGGGCAGACCATGACCAGCCGCCCGATCAGATCGGGACGCCGCGTTGCGTCCAGACCAATCGTCATCGCACTGATGGAGTGTCCGATGGCAATCACGTCGCGAAGGTCCAGATCCTCCAGAATGGCGATCAAGTCGTCAGCATGGGCCGTCAGCGAGGCATAACGTGCCGGATAATAGGCGGTCGCATCGGACCGCCCCGATCCGGTGAGATCGTAGGCGACCGTCCTGAAGCTGTCCTGAAAGGCGGGTAAAATCGCGCGCCACATTCCGCTGTCGCAACCATAGCCGTGCAGGAAGACGACTGGCGTGTCGCCTTGACCATTGATCGACACGGCGTTTCGCTCACTGGGGCGCATCGATTTTTCACTCAGTCATCTAAAAATTGATCATTGTTATGAGAGTATAGCGACTCACGAAATATTATGTCCAGCAACCTGATTTACGGATCAGATCAAAGAGGTGCATGCAGTCACGTCAATGACAGATCAACTCAACGATATGCCTCAGCGTGATGACTGATGCTTCCTGATCATCAGGCAGTGTCCGCCACGGTCGGCAAGGGGCAGAATTTTTTGCAATGATGTGCCTTACAGACTTGCTGAATCCGAAAGTTATCGTATTCCTGATTTAACACATACCAACATGGTGAAGTTCATATGCTTGTCAGCGTTCGTGACAACAACGTCGACCAGGCGTTGCGCGTTCTGAAGAAAAAACTTCAAGGCGAAGGTGTTTTTCGTGAGATGCGGCTTAAGCAGCATTTCGAAAAACCGTCTGTTCGCAAGGCGCGCGAAAAAGCTGAAGCTGTCCGTCGGCAAAGGAAACTTGCTCGCAAGAAAGCGGAACGCGAAGGCCTCCTTTAAACACACGACTTCCGCATATCATCAAACCTGATCCGGCTATTGGGGGCTGTTTAGCTGCCGATGATATGCAATATGTCAGTACTGCTGACATATCGCATAAGCCTAATTTTGTGACGGGTTGCAGGTCAAAAACGACGCAGAAATGGCAGCAAGCCGGTCCCAATCAGTAAACTCGCGGATGCCGTCGATAATGTTTACGTCGCGTCCCTCTAGCAGGACGTATTGGACGACTTGGCTCTCGAAATAGCCATAGGCTTGGGGACGGACGGCGCCTGCTATTGACGCCTCATGGTCTGGGTTGAAACCCGTCCTCATCTTCATTTCCGTCAAATAATCTTGCGCTTCTTCCAGTCCCTCAGGAAATGCTGCTTTGAGGCTGATCGAGAGAAGCAAGGTAGGGCGCGCCTTCAGTGCCTTGATGTGAGTGGAAACCACACCTTCGAAATCTTTTGGATGGCGCCGTTCATGGACGGGTGCAGCCAGCACCACCTTGTCTATGTCATCGAAAGACAACCCGGCGGGTCTGCCTTCAGAATTATAGATGCGAACTTTATGGCCAGCGATCATTATTTGCCGCTCAACAAAGGCGACAATCTTGCGCGTTTGGCCTTCTCCGGTTTCGAAAATAATGAGATAATTCATTGGCATTCGCCTCTCAGTACTTAACGTATGGAAATATATTATTGTTATTGCCAAGAAAATTTGACACGATTGGATTTTTCATGCAAATTCTGGTCCTACCCGTTTGTTCGATCAAATACCCTTTCCCTTTGCTTAGCAATTTAACAGTGCGACATGTTATCTTTGCGTTGAAAGACTGGGTGACTATTCGTTGGTTTTGGAGGTTCCAATTGAAATAGTGCATTCACAGGTTATGTCTCCATTGTGCGGGGGGCGACGACCTGCTCCATGAGTGCGTTGTTCCATACGCCACCGACACTGAAATGCGCCGTTGCACCTAAAAGCGCGCCTTCGATGAGGTTATGGTTCACGTAGGCGTACACCCCTGGCTGCTCGAACGTGTACATGGCTGCAACGGCGCTGCCGCCACGGACGAACCATGTTTCCATTCCGGTCAGTGGCGGATCGGTGAAGGAACTTTCCCAGACGAACGCGCCATGTCCACCAATCAGGTGCGGACGGCTGTCGCGATTGCACTGGTTGTGGATCATCAGCACGGTCTGACCCACTTCTGCGGTTATTGCCCGGTTGCCGGTAAGCGCACCGACAGCGCCGTTGAACACCACATGGCTGGGCGTGAGAGTGCGCATGGCGGCAAGTGAATCGGCATAATCGTCACCGGCATTGCGATAGGTCCGATAGGTGCCATCTTCGTCCATCGGCAAATAATAATCCTGCTCACCGATATAGGCGATCTTGTCGTAGGGCAGGGCGTTCCCATCACGATCTTTCAGACCGTCACGCGGCAGCACCATGACAGCACCGTTCATGCCGTGGCAGACATGGTAGGGGATCATCGCGCCACCCGGGGCGCAGTGGTAGGTAAAACATCCGGCTTTCGTGGCCTTCCAGCGCAACACGGTCTCTTCACCAGGGTAGATATGAGTCAGCGCACCGCCGCCCAACCCGCCGGTCGAGGCGTGAAAGTCGATGTTATGTTCCAGAACATTCCGCGTATGGCTTTTGAGCGTCAGTTCGACGTAGTCTCCCTGATGGACGATGATCAACGGGCCGGGGACCGAGCCGTTGTAGGTCATCGCCCAGATCGACGCGCCGGTATCTTCATCGACCACCATGAGACGTTCATCGACCGTTAACTCGATCTCGACAATTTTCGGCTCACCCGTTGCGACCTGATCGTGGTCGGGGGCATTGGGTGGGCGGACGAGACGTTGTTGTACGCGCTCGTAACCCGACAAGTCGACGGGTTCCGCTTCGGCCATTTGCTGCGCCTGCGCCTGTACGAACGCATTATCTGGCATGCGTAGAGATGGCGTCGTTAACGGCCGGCGCATCGGAGCGGCCGTGGCAAAGGTGCCGGTCATGGCTGCGGCCCCGGCCAAAGCAGTCCCACGCAAAAGGTTACGACGGCTCGTGTTCAGCGTACCGGTTTTCTTATCATGTAACATGATGTGTTTCCTTGTGTCAGGCTGCGGGCGCACGGGTGCACCGCTTGCGCACCCGCGTGGATGAGCTCAGAGACCTTCAAGTTGCGCGGTCAGACGCTCTTTTGCGCGGGGTGGCAGGCGTCCTTCGAGATATCCCTCGGGTGGGGTCTCATCCGCACCGACAGCAATCGTCATCACCATGCCCATCGAAAAATGAGGAAGGCATTTGACGGCGTAGAGGCCTTCAACATCCAACTGGACCTCGATTTCCTCGTTGACCTTTCCTTGGAAGGCCTCGGCTCCGTCCGGGAGCATGCCGTCGATGATCTCGGCGTTGTGCCCCTTGTCGGTCGCGATAAATTTGACTGTGTCACCGGGGGCGATCCGCAAGAAGGCGGGCTCGAACGCCATCGTGTCGGTGCCACTGCGATTAAGCATCTGCACCTCGTAGGTTTCGGCGACAGCACTTCCCGCAAGCAGTACCCCTGTTGCGAGACCGAAGATGATTTGCTTGAGCATGTCGAATTCCTTCCAAGTCTGAATTTCAAGACAACGATAGGCCATCGATGCAAAACCATGTTGATCTAGCGCAAACATTTCACAGATCATTTCAAATGAATTCGTACCGGAGATGCATGGCCTGTGGCCTTTGCCCTGCGCCCCCGAATGCCGCCCGGAGCGCCAATGATGAAAACCGTTAGCGACGCCTCTGGTTTTCCTGTAGACATGTGATGCGGACATATGGGCCTTCGCAAATTTGCGAGCCCGCATTCAATAGCTGCGCATTTCCTCTTTAGGTAAAGGTCGAGTGTCGGGGCTACCGTCATAAGAGAGGACGTTGCCATGCGAATCGACATACACAATTCCGATATACCGGTGCTCTGTCAGGCCTGCGAAGCGCGCCACAGGGGCATTTGCGGCGCGCTCGATCCCAAGCAGTTGCAGCAGCTCGGACGCCAGACGGGCCGGCGCGAGGTCGAGGCGGGAACAGAGCTTGTCGCGGCGGGTGTTCCAACGGACGGATACGCAAACATCCTGAGCGGGATCGTCAAGCTGAGTAAGCTGATGGCCGACGGACGTCAGCAGATTGTCGGGCTTCAGTTTGCGCCCGATTTCGTGGGACGCCCCTTTGCCGAAAGCAGCGACGTTAGCGCCGAGGCGGCGAGCACCGTGCGTATTTGCACTTTCCCGCGCAGCGCCCTGGAAGAAATGGTGCGTCAGTCGCCGGGCCTGGAACATCGCCTGCACGAGCAAGCCTTGCGTGAGCTGGATGACGCGCGAGATTGGATGATGACCCTGGGTCAGAAGTCAGCGGCAGAAAAGGTTGCAACGTTCCTTTTGCTTTTGTCCCGTCACGTCGATCCTCAGGTGGAGGGTTACTCGGATCATCTGGAAATCCCGCTCAAGCGATCGGACATCGCAGACTTTCTGGGTCTGACGGTTGAAACGGTCAGCCGACATCTGACGCAATTGCGCAAGGCAGGGGTTCTGACGATCCAGAAGAACCGACTGGTCACTATAAATGATTTCAGTGTGCTTGAGGTTGCGGCAGGATTATGATGTTCGAGACCGCGTCCGTGCGGCGGTACAGCGGCAACATATAGTCCCGATCGAAAGCCAGGTGCCGCCTTAGCGCCACGAAAAGGCCCCGCAGCAGATAGCCAAACTCTTCGACATCCTTGCGCTTCTGCAAAATGACGAAAGCCATGATTGCATCCTTTACCTCGCAGGCCTGTTCCTCATCTTCGACGTGTTCGGCCCGCAGTCGGGTGATGGTCGAAAGCATGTCCGGGCGTGAAGTCAAAAGAGCCGGAAAGATGAAGGTCTCTTCCATCTGGTGGCAGTGGTGCAAAGTTTCCTGAAGTGTTTCCGCCAATAGCGTAGCGGCCCTTGTATCGACGCGTGATGGCAAAGCATCCGCGAGTGTTTCAAGTGCGCAGCAGAGGTCGACCTGTTGGGCCAGACACGTCTCAAAACGCGCGGCGCCCCTCTCGCTGATTTCAATGCTGGGTCCACGCAAGGTTGTCACTCCTGTGCCTGACCGGACGGTGCCGGACGGACTTGCAGCCTACCGTCGTAATTCCTGAAAACTTTGATCCATATCAATCGGTGGCCCGATCCTTCGTGTAAAACTTGGGATCGCACAAAGAGTAATCAGGAGTGGACGGGGTGTCAGGGATCGGAACACATCCGCGAACATGCAGCGACGACGTCTTGCATTTGTCTTCGCGTGCATGGCGGGAAGCCGAGGCCCGTACCGCTGTGCGTGCGCTGTCCGACGGCCGGGGGCAGTGCGTGCTGTCGATTCCTGACCTGCGATGCGGGGGGTGCGTCGCCACGATTGAGCGTGCCCTGAATGCACGCACGGATGTCGCATCTGCGAGGGTGAACCTGACCCTGAAGCAGGCGGTTGTGACCTTCGCCGATGCAGACACAGATCCCACATCCGTCATTTCTGCGCTGACCATGCTTGGATACCCTGCAATCCCTTCGGATCAGCACCAATCGCACGACAACGATACCGACACTGTCGGCCGCGGCCTGTTACGCGCGATCGCCGTGGCCGGGTTCGGGGCGATGAACATCATGATATTGTCGGTCGCCGTCTGGTCAGGTGCTGCTGGTGAGACGCGAGACACGTTTCACCTGATCTCTGCACTGATCGCCGTCCCGGTCGTGGCCTATGCCGGTCAGCCGTTTTTCCGGTCAGCATTGCAGGCCTTGTGGGTGGGGCGGCTCAACATGGATGTGCCGATCGCTGTCGCTGTCGTTCTGGCTTTGGCATTGAGCCTGGTCGAGACGATGCGTGGCGGCGAACAGGCCTTTTTCGACGCCGCCGTGACCTTGCTCTTCTTTCTTCTGTCGGGCCGCTACCTCGATCACCTGATGCGCGAACGTGCGCGCAGTGCGGTCTCCGGGCTAGCGCGGCTGTCACCGCGGGGCGCGATGCTGCGCCAGTCCGATGGGTCGCTGACCTATGTGCCGCTGAGCGCCATTGCACCCGGTGCAATCATAGCCATTGGCCCGGACGAGCGTGTACCGGTGGATGTGCAGATCATTTCAGGCTCCACCGATCTGGATCGGTCTCTTGTGACCGGCGAAGCGATGCCGGTGCCGGCTGGCTTTGGTGACACGCTGGAAGCCGGCACGCTGAACCTGACCGGTGCCGTCGAGGCCGAAGTCCAGCGGTCTGCTGACGAGTCATTTCTCGCGCAGATGATGCGCATGCAGTCAGAGGCTGAGACCGGTCGCGGCACCTACGTGCGCATCGCCGACCGCGCCGCACGGCTCTATGCGCCAGTCGTGCATCTGCTGGCACTGGCAACATTTGTCGGCTGGGTCCTTGCCACAGGTGACTGGCACACCTCTGCCTTTGTTGCGATCAGCGTTCTGATCATCACCTGCCCCTGTGCGCTGGGTCTGGCTGTGCCCGTAGCGCATGTCGTGGCCTCCGGTCGTCTGATGCGGATGGGTATCCTGATGAAAGATGGATCCGCGCTGGAACGGCTCGCCGATATCGACCGCGTGGTTTTCGACAAGACGGGGACGCTGACCATGGGTACAGCGGCAATTGGTTTCGGCCCCGACGATCCGGCACTTCGCACCGCGGCCAAGGCCTTGGCTTCGAAGTCGGTCCATCCTGCCGCTCGTGCGATCGCGATGAGTATCGCTGAACGGCCCTGCCAGCTGGACGATGCAACCGAAGTGCCGGGGTTCGGCATCGCTGGTTGCGTGGGCGGACGTGCCGTCAGGCTGGGCCGTGCGGACTGGGTCGCGGACATCAGTGTGCAGGCCAAGGATCGTGCAAGTCCCGTCTTCGCCTTTGCGGACGGGCCTGCGATGTCATTCGACCTGACAGAGACTCTGCGCCCCGGTGCCGTCGATGCGATCAAGTCATTTGCCGCAGCACGGATTCCCGTTGCCATGCTGTCTGGCGATATCGCGGCGCGGGCAAACAGCATTGCGAACCAACTGGACATCTCCGACGTGAAATCCGGTCAAACACCCGCAGACAAGATTGCGGTGCTCAATGACCTGCGGGACGGTGGTTCCCGTGCGCTGATGGTCGGTGACGGATTGAACGATGCGGCGGCGCTTGCGGCCGCGCACGTGTCAATGGCACCCGCCAGCGCGTCGGACGCCGGACGGACGGCCGCGGATTTCATTTTTCTGCGGGATGGGCTGGATGCCGTGCCGACCGCCTGGCGCATGGCCCGCGATACCGCGCGGATCGTGCGGCAGAACTTCGCGCTCGCCATCGCCTACAACTGCATCGCGATCCCGCTGGCCATGGCCGGTCTGGTGACGCCCTTGATTGCCGCACTCGCGATGTCGGCGTCGTCGCTTCTTGTGATCGGCAACGCCCTTCGGCTGAACCGCGCCGCACAGCCGCGCCAAACGCCTGCAGCCCGCCTTGGCGGGTCGCAGGTGCCCGCATGACCATTCTGGCGTTCCTGATCCCGATTACCCTGGGCATGGGGGCCGTCGGTCTGTGCGTCTTCTTCTGGTCGCTGCGCAGCAACCAGTACGACGACCTGTCAGGCGATGCCGAACGCATTCTCTTCGACGATGACCACCCGCTTCCGGCTGCATCTGCACGCCCGTCCAACACGACCAAGGAGACCGCGCCATGATGTCCAATCTCACGAGCACCGAACGCGCGAGGGCCATGCTGATCACGGGCGCGGGCGTGCTGATCGGCCTGACGATGGCTGTCGTGGGGCGCAACGATCCCATGGGCGCACATGGCTGGATCATCCTGCTGTTCTGCGGTGTATTGTTCTTTATCGTGGGCCAAAAGCTTTACGACGCTGAGCCTGTCGAGGACCGCAGCGTATCTTATTACGACGATCCCACGAAGGTCGGAATCCTTCTCGCCCTGTTCTGGGCCGTCGTCGCGATGGGCATGGGCGTGTGGGTGGCGTCGCAGCTGGCCTGGCCGGATCTGCGGTTCGACGCGGCCTGGTCCAGCTTTGGCCGCATCCGCCCGGTGCATACGTCCGGCGTGATCTTTGGCTTTGGCGGCAATGCCCTGATTGCCACATCCTATCACATCATGCAGCGCACCAGCCGTGCACGGATGCCGGACCAGGTCTCGCCCTGGTTCGTGTTGCTGGGGTTCAATCTGTTCTGCGTGGTCGCCGCCAGCGGCTATCTGATGGGCATCACCCAGTCCAAGGAATACGCAGAGCCGGAATGGTATGCCGACCTGTGGCTGGTGATCGTCTGGGTGGTTTATTTCGTCCTCTACATCCGCACACTCGCCCGTCGGAATGAGCCGCACATCTACGTCTCCAACTGGTATTACCTTTCGTTCATCCTGGTCGTGGCGATCCTGCACATCGTCAATAATCTGGCGATCCCGGCGTCCTTCTCGGGCGCCAAGAGTTATTCGGCGTTCTCGGGCGTGCAGGATGCGATGGTGCAGTGGTGGTATGGCCACAACGCGGTCGCCTTCTTTCTGACCACCGGCTTTCTTGGCATGCTTTACTATTTTCTGCCGAAGCGGGCAGGGCGGCCGATCTATTCCTACCGCCTGTCGATCCTGTCGTTCTGGGGCATCGTGTTCTTTTATATTTGGGTCGGATCGCACCACCTGCATTACACGGCACTGCCGCAATGGGTGCAGACGCTGGGTGTCACGTTCTCGGTCATGTTGCTGGTCCCCAGCTGGGCTTCGGCGGGCAATGCGCTGATGACCCTCAACGGAGCGTGGCACAAGGTCCGCGACGACGCGACCCTGCGCTTCATGATGGTGGCGGCCGTGTTCTACGGGTTGTCGACATTCGAGGGGTCTTTCATGGCGATCCGCCCGGTCAACGCCCTGTCGCATTACACCGACTGGACGGTCGGTCATGTCCACTCCGGGGCGATGGGGTGGGTCGCGATGATCACGTTCGGGTCGATCTATGCGCTGACGCCCATGCTGTGGCGACGCGAGGCGATGTATTCATGGAAAGCGGTCGAGTGGCACTTCTGGTTGGCCCTGTCGGGGACGGTCATCTACGTCTTTGCGATGTGGAACGGCGGCATCACCCAAGGCCTGATGTGGCGGACATATACCGAGAGCGGCACGCTCCGCTTTTCCTTCGTCGATACGCTGATTGCGATGCATCCCTACTATATCGCACGGGCCTTCGGCGGGCTGCTGTTCTTTACGGGTGCCTGCATCTGCTTTTGGAATGTCGTCATGACGATCCGGCGCGTGCCGCATCACGCCCCGGCCATCGACTATCCGACCACATCCGAAGCCATGGAGCCGGCAGTGCCGGCGGCGGAGTAAGCTCATGTTGAAAACCCTTCTTAAACCCTTCGCCCGTGTCTTCGAGTTTCAGGCCAAGACCCACTACCGGATGGAACGGCATTCGATGGCACTGACCGCTGGCATCATCCTTGCCGCCGGTGTCGGCGGATTTGTCGAGATCGCACCCTTGTTCACCATCGACGACACGGTCGAGGATGTGGCGGACATGCGGGTTTATACGCCGCTGGAACAGGCCGGGCGCGATATCTACATCCGCGAAGGATGCTATGCCTGCCATAGCCAGATGATCCGCACGCTGCGCGACGAGGTGGAACGCTACGGTCCCTATTCGCTGGCCGTGGAGTCGAAATACGATCACCCGATGCTGTGGGGATCAAAGCGCACGGGACCGGACCTCGCGCGGGTCGGAGACAAGTATTCCGATGACTGGCAGGTGCGTCATCTGATCAACCCGCGCGATCTGGTGCCGCAATCCGTGATGCCACAATACGCCTTCCTGCTGGAGACCCCGCTGCGCACCGACGACCTGCCGGGCAGGCTCGATGCGCTGCGCATGGTGGGCGTGCCCTATACCGATGACATGATCGCCAACGCGGCCGACGATGCGCTGGGGCAGGCGCGGCCCGATGGTGACCGCGCGAGCGGTGTGCTGGACCGATACGGTGAGGCGACCGCCGTGCGCGCCTTTGACGGGCAAGGCGATCGTCTGACCGAGATGGACGCGCTGGTCGCATATCTTCAGATCCTCGGCAATCTGACCGATGTGGCGCAGAATACCCAGCCGATGGCAGAGGAGTAGATGATGGACATGACCCACGAATGGTATGTCGCGCTGTCCAAGTCGTTTGGCCTGTTCTGGCTTCTGGGCCTGTCGGTCGCGATCACGGCCTATGCCTACTGGCCCTCGCTTGGCGGCCGGTTTGACAAGGCGGCCAACAGTATCCTCGACGATGAGGACGGGCCAGCGCAGCCCACCGCGACCAAGCCGGAGGACGAGGCATGTCGGTAAAGGATCGCGACCCCCTCACCGGGCACCAGACGACCGGTCATGAATGGAACGGCATCACGGAGCTGAACACCCGTGTGCCCCGCATCGTGTGGTTCTTCATCATCGTGACACACCTGTTCGCGCTGCTCATGTGGATCCTGCTTCCGACGTGGCCGCTGGTCACGACCTATACAAAAGGTCTTCTTGGTTTCGATCAGCGCGACGTGGTCAAGCAGGATATCGTGCTTGCGAACCTCGCCCGTGCCGACTGGGCAGACCGCATCGCGACGCTTCCCACAGCTGACATTCTGCAAGATCCTGAATTGAAGGCCCGGGTGACGGGGACAGCGCATCAGATCTTCGGCGATAACTGCGCCGGTTGTCACGGAACCGATGCGGCCGGTGGTCCTGGGTTTCCCAGCCTCATCGACACCGCTTGGCTGTGGGGAGGTGACACCGACACGATTATGGAGACGCTGCGCGTCGGCATCAATGCGACCCACCCCGACACGCGCTATGCACAGATGCTGGCCTTCGGTCGTGACGGTATCCTGCCGCGCGACGATATCCGGCGTGTCATCGACTACGTCCAGTCGCTGTCGGGTACGGACGCACCCGCAGACAGGATCGCCGCCGGGGCAGAGATTTTCGCGAATAACTGCGCCGCCTGTCATGGAGAGAATGGTCACGGCAATACGGATCTCGGCGCACCAAACCTGACCGACGCGTTCTGGATTTATGGTGGCGACGACAAGGCCATGTACGAAACCATTTGGAATGGCCGGCAAGGTTGGATGCCCACCTGGGAGGATCGCTTATCCCTGACGGAGCGCAAGATCTTGGCCGTTTACCTGCAACATCTCGGTCAGGAGGCCCTGTAATGACGGACATCATACGTCCGCTTGCGGGCCGCCAAGATCGCTTCTGGACGGGCCCGCGCCTGTTCGCAATCGCAGCCACCGCTGCCGTGATGCTCCTGTTCATTGGGGCCAACGCCCATTTGATCGCGGTATCGCTCGCATCGAAACCCGATTGTGTCCTGCAACCCGCAAAGGAAGGCGTCGTGGTCTATAGCGCGGCGAAACCATCATGTTGAGCAATCACACCCAAGATACTGACGCGCCGCCGCCGCCGGACAATCCGCATGCCGACGACGGTATTCCCAAGATCGTACCACCGCTGCCACGGGAGAACCGGCGTGCGCGGGAGCTGCCGTGGCGCACCGCGTTTGACTGGCTGCGGGCCGGGTGGTCAGACCTGTGGCGGAACCCTTTACCAAGTCTGCTCTACGGCTGCGGGCTCTTTGCCGTTTCAGCCCTGATCGTGTGGGCGTTGTTTCGTTTTGACTACGGCTATGTGCTCCTTCCCGCGCTTGCCGGGTTCATGGTCATCGGTCCGTTGATCGCGAATGGTCTCTATGAGAAAAGCCGCCGCCTCGAGACGGATACGGCGACCAGCTACCTGGAAATGATCTTCGTCAAACCCCGGTCGGGCTATCAGGCCTTGTTCATGGGCGTCCTGCTGCTCTGTCTGTTTCTGCTGTGGATGCGCGCGGCCGTTCTGATCTGGGCGTTGTTCTTTGGCATCGTGCCGTTTCCCGGAACGGATCAGATCGTGCCGATGCTGTTCGTGACACCAACCGGCTGGGCGGTCCTGTTCGTGGGCAGCGCTGTCGGTGCGCTCTTTGCGGCCTTCTCCTTTGCCATCAGCGTTTTTGCGGTACCCATGTTGCTGACCGAACGGACTGATGCCATGTCCGCCTTGGGGATCAGTATGGCGATGGTGTGGAATAACCTGCCCGTCATGCTGGCGTGGGGGGCCATTGTCCTCGTGTTATTCCTACTATCAATGCTGACGGGATTCCTGGGTTTGATCCTGATCTTTCCGCTTTTAGGGCACGCCACCTGGCACGCATATCGTGCCATCCGCGGCGAGATCGCACCTGACGGCGACACTGAGCGCATGTTTATTCGCCCGGCATGAGAGTGGCACACCGCAGCACTTCAGCATTTTGCGGCGACGACACCGCACCTGGTCATTGGGAGACAAGACATGCTGGTTGAGGGACTGTTGCAGACGGCATCGGAGAGGCTCGTCACCATCCGTGAAGACGCCAGACTGATCGAAGCGGCCAAGCTATTGAGTGCGCAAACTGACCTTGTCGTCGTGTGCGACGGTGACGGTATCCTGCGAGGTGTCGTCACGAAAACGGATGTCGTGCGGCAGATCAGCACCTGCCAGGGCGCGACCTGCATGTGCCCCGTTTCGACTGTCATGACAGGTGATGTGGCATCGTGCCGGGGCGCAGATCAATTGAAATCCGTGTCTGAATTGATGCAGCAGCGACATCTGAAGAACATCCCGGCGGTGGATGCGGACAATCCGCCGGTCGGCGTGCTGACCGCCCAGATCATTCTCCGCGCCCTGTTAGGCGATGCCGAATACGAGGAAGCGCAGATGATCGATTTCGTGAAAGGTATTGGCTACCGCTGATGCTCATCCAAACCCCTTTCAGCACGGCCAAGTGGAGATCCTGATGTCCGACCCTGACCTGACCTTTGAGACAACTGAGCTGCGTCAACGGGTGTTGTCGCGATGGGAAAATGAAGGCGGTGCCACGACCGAAATGGCGGTGGAGTCGAGCGCTGAGGTTCCGGAACTGACCAATGCCGAACTGGTTCATCTGCGCATGCGAGTGATCGCGCTCGAGAACCTGATGATCGCCGTTCTGGCTGAAGGCTCCGATCAACAGCGGCAGCTCGCGCTCGATATGGGGGGCTATATTGCACCGCGGGCCGGCGCGACACAGCATCCCCTGACCGTTCAGGCGTCCCACCACATGACGGATCTGGTTCACCGCGCCGATCACTTCCGCGCCGCGACCTTCGCGACAACGCCTTACAAGAGCACGCCTGTGTTCGACGAGGTCACTCTGCCTGCGGGGCTGCGCAAAGAGCATCGCACAAAGGAAGGCGTTTGGGGTGTCATTCAAGTTTTGGAGGGACGCCTGCTATACCGGGTGATTGAGCCTAGGTCAGAGACGATCCTCGATCCGGAGCATCCCGGCCTGATACATCCCGACCAGCCCCATTCCGTGGAGCCGCTTGGCCCCATGCGGATGCGGGTCGATTTTTATGCCAGACCGCCGGACGTTCCGCCGACGTGACAGTGCCGAACCGCTTTAAAGTGATGCGGGCACACTCAGAAAATGTGCTGTTTCAAATGCCGCCCAGGTAGGGCACCGGGCCAGCGTTTTCGTTCTGCGGTAGCCCAAAGCTCAACCCCCGCCCGATCCGGTGCGCCAGCGCGGACCATGCCTGTGCGAGGTGCTGCGGTAATTCTTCCGCCAGGACAGCGTCGAATATCGACAGCCAGACGGGGAAGTGTTGGGCCTTGACGTCGCCTGCGGTCCTGTGAACCTGCATCGGGTTGCCGTCATAGCAGCGTTGCAGCAACAGGGCATTGCGCCAAAACCGTCCGATCTTTTCTTCGTGCGCCGGCCAGTCCGCGACGTGTCGCCCAAAAACGGGCCCAAGCGCAGGATGCGCCCGGACACGCTGATAGAATTGCGACACGACACGGTCGATCTGCGCCTCGGAGACGGGGATGCGCGGTGGCATGGTCACACCACGACGATCCAGACGACGATCAGGCTCGCCACCAGGTAGACGAGCGTATTGACCATCCAGCGGATCAGGCCAGCCTCGCCTTCGGGATCAACGCCGAGGCGTTCGCAGGCCTTGGTACCGGGCCACAGGAATATTTCTGACATCGTCATGGTTCAGACTCCTTCAAGAGTATCGCGTTGCGATCAAGTCGCGGGTCGTGCTGCGTCGTGTGGCGGAAACAGCGTCATGAACGCTGTTCCGCTTTGGCAAAGCTCGGCCAGCGTGTAGCGGTCGATGACCGCGAGAAAGGCGTTGGTGGCTTCCTGCAGAACGGGGTTCAGTCCGCAGCCCGATACGATGACGCAGTTGGTGCAATCGGCCATCATGAAGTTGTCTTCTGTCGTGCGAACAACTTCGCCAACCGTGATGTCGGACGCCGGGCGCGCCAGCTGGATGCCACCGTTTCGGCCGCGCAGACTTTGCACAAAACCCAAGCGTCCAAGGTCGTGGACAACCTTGGTCAGATGATTGTGCGATATGCCGTAATCGGCGGATATTTTCGAGATTGCACAGAACTGGTCAGGCTGGGCCGCGAGGTACATCAGGACGCGTAGGGCGTAATCCGTGTAGCGCGTCAGCCGCATCGCATCGTGCCGCTGTCTTTTGGATACATGTATTGTCCTTGCATGTTTCAGAGCTTCGCGTATGTCAGCACTTATACATGTATATTAATTACATGTATAGCCTTGAACGCAGCCAAGAGAGCTTTGACATGACAGCAGCACTGAGCCAGAAAACCGTCGACATCGTGAAGTCGACCGTTCCCGCGCTGGAGGCGCACGGCGTCGCGATCACCCGAAACATGTACGAGCGGCTGTTTCGCGATGACACAATCAAGGCGCTGTTCAATCAAACCCACCACGGCGCGACAGGAGCACAACCCAAGGCGCTGGCCGGAGCCGTGTTGGCCTACGCACGCAACATCGACAATTTGGGACACCTTGGGTCTGCCGTCGAAAAGATCGCGCAAAAACACGTGGGGCTGCAAATTCTGCCCGAACACTATCCCTTTGTTGCGGACGCTTTGCTGGCTGCGATCGCAGATGTCTTGGGCGATGCCGCAACGGACGAGATCATGACGGCATGGGGTGACGCGTACTGGTCGCTGGCCGGGATCCTGATGGGCCGCGAACAAACGCTTTATCGCAATGCTGCAACCGCGAACGGCGGGTGGAGCGGATGGCGGGACTTTGTCGTGGCGGACCGGCACATCGAAAGCGATGTCATCACGTCCTTCCTGCTGCGACCGGTCGATGGCAAACCGATTGCCGCGCATAAGCCCGGTCAATATCTGACCTTCCTGATCGAGCGACCGGGGGACATGTCCCAGCGACGCAACTACAGCATCTCGGCCGCACCAAATGGCGAAAGCTACCGGATTTCGGTCAAGCGGGAGCCGGGCGGCGCCGTATCGGGGTGGCTGCACGAGAAGGCTGTGCCCGGCACGATCCTCAAGGTTGCGCCGCCAGCGGGTGAGTTTTTCCTTCCGGTCGATCAGACGCGGCCCGTCGTCCTGCTGAGTGGCGGCGTGGGTTTGACACCGATGGTTGCCATGCTTGAATCGCTGGCAAAGCGATCACCGGCAACACCGGTCCATTTCATTCACGGGGCGCTGGACGGATCGGTTCATGCGATGGCGGATCACGTGCGCAGCCTGGGCCAGCAAACCGGTGCACACCTGCAGATCTTCTACGAGACACCGCGGCTGACGGATCGGAATTATGACGCCGAGGGTCGTATCCCCGTGACGTGGTTGCTAGAGAATACGCCAATCCGCGAAGCAGACTATTTCATCTGCGGGCCGACAGCTTTTCTGCACTGCTTTGTGACGGGCCTTCGTGGCGCAGGGGTCGCAAAGGACCGCATTCATTACGAGTATTTCGGTCCGGGCGCCGACCTGATGGCAGCCTGAAATTACGAGGTTCACGAGAGGCCAACCAGAAAAATGAAACTCAGTTTAGCAAACGGTCAGGTCACGGTCGATGCCGCCGATTTGGCGCCACTGCTTGAGATGGAACCTGACGTTCTGCGCACCCAAATGCGGGACGGCGACGTGCGCATCCTGTCTGAAACCGGAGAGGGAGACGATGCCGGCCGGCAGCGTGTTACCTTCTGGACAAAGCAGTGGCGGGTGCGACTGACCTGTGATGCAGAGGGCGTTGTCGTGAAGCAGTCCCGCGCCCGGATCGGTCCATGACTGAGGCAGAGGTCCGAAAGGTTTTCGAGCATGGATCGGCGAAAGACGTATCAAACCGCAGTGGCCGGTCGTTTGTCCCTATCGCACCTGCGTTGCAGGGCGACCTTCACGCAACTTTCGCCTAAAACGTACCAAGTTGCAGACCAATCAAACTTTTGAATGACAAGCGTTTTTGCGACATAAAGGTCCTTTGGATGTTCTCCGCTTTCGTGCTTGTGATCGCCGGTCTATTAGCCGGCGGTGTGAATGCTGTCGCTGGCGGCGGAACGTTGCTCAGCTTTCCGGCTTTGGTCTGGCTTGGCGTACCGCCAATCATGGCCAACGCGACGGCGACGCTGACGGCGTTGCCTGGTTACATCGGAAGTGCTTGGGCATACCGGGATGACATCAAAGCAGAGGGAGCGTTGCGTCTTCGGACCATTGTGACGGTCGCGGCATGTGGCGGGCTGATCGGTGCGGGGCTTCTTCTGGCGACGCCGGGGGATGCGTTCATCGGCATTGTGCCATGGCTTCTGCTCATGGCAACGACGCTGTTTGCCATTGGACCTAAACTGGTGGCGCATATGCGATCCAAGGGCAACGGTGTTGCCGGACCGGTTCTTTCGGCGCTCGGTATTGGCATCGTGGCGGCCTACGGCGGCTATTTCAACGGCGGCCTCGGCATCATGTTTCTGGCTGTGTTCGGATTGATCGGTTTCCGGGATTTGCACGGCATGAATGGCCTGAAGAACCTGCTCGCCGCAGTCTTGTCAGTCGTGTCAGTGACAACCTATGCAACCGCGGGACTGATTGCTTGGGAGTCAGCAGCCGTGCTTGCGGTTTCAACAACCGTAGGAGGCTACATCGGTGCCAAGTATGCGCGGCGGATTAAGCGGACCGAGCCGTTGCGCGTAGCGATCATCGCAGTGGGTGCCGTTTTGACGGTGGTCTTCTTTGTCAAATAATGTGGCGCAAAAGTTCGTGAAGACCTCAACAGTAAGGCGCGATAACCGGAATTGCGACATTTGTCGCGTCTATCTTGACTGGACAATCGATGGCGCAATCGAAAATTAGAATTACCGTAGACTGGTATAACGTGCTCGACCTAAAAAATGCCGGGAGAAATCTAGAGTGCCGATCAAATCCTTTCCTATACCTCTGTCTCGGGAAAGTGAAATACCAGCGACGAAACGTGCTTCAGTCCTTGGGTTGTTGCAACAGCTTGAGCGACGTCTTATTTGAAAAAGAGGTGCGGTTGGTCTCAAGGGAAAGACAGATTTGGCTCGGATTCGTCACAACCTTGGAGCCTTCAGGACAAACCCACTTGGCAAGCCTATCTCCTGTTTGCTACGTAAATTTCATTTACCACAAGGGTTTGAAATTTCGGAACAAGCGATTTTCAGAAAGTCATGACACTGGCGAAAGTGCAGAAGTCTTCAATCGTTGGTGGAGGCGCGAGACAGTATTCGCACGGAAAGTCTCGCCGCATATTGATTGGCCTGATGTGATAACATATCGCGACGCTGGTGGTTTAGCCCCGACCCTGAAATTGGGAGAACCGCAAGATCTTGCGATAAACTCCACACATATTCAGGAGGTTGAGACATTGCCACCACATCTGAAACACTGGAAATAATTTTCTCGAATACGGCCTGCATTTCATTTTGCATTGATGTGGTAATCTGTTGGGGTATTTAAATCATTTGCCTTATCGTTGGATAGTTGTACCGTCTGACAGAATGACAGTATCCATCGGAATATCCCATGGCATCGGAAATATTGTTTTCGTGCGGCAGTTGGAAAAGCCGACGCCGACGAGCCGCGGGCGTGGGTGCATGTGCGCCAGAGTGCGATCGTAGTAGCCGCCGCCATTACCCAGGCGATAGCAGTCCTCGTCAACCCCCACGAGTGGCGCGATGACGGTATCAGGTTGTGCCGTCTCACTGTCAGCTGGCACGAGAATGTTCCAGAATCCCCGCATCATGCGGCAGTCCGGTGACCAGATCCGAAAGTCGAGCGGCGTGTTTTCTTCCACGACCACAGGCAGAAGGATTTGGGCTCCGGCATTATGTGCTTGCAACATCCAACCGCGAAGATCCGGTTCGCCACGGATGGGCCAGTAGACCGCAATGCTCATTCCCGGCATTGGTTCCACTGCCCTGCCAAGGGTTTCGATTAAAGCATCAGTCTCGCCCTGACGTTTATCGGCGGAAAGAGCGCGGGCGGCGATGAGGCGTGATCGTTCAGCGCGACGGAATCGGGCAACGTCGCGCACCGTTTCAAGATCGACAGGATGACCATCGACCAGCAGGTGCGCGAAGCAGGGCGCCGAGCCGCCATCCGCTGCATCGTCGTCAGTCACGCTGGCCTCCACTGGGATCGTTGTGGTGGATACACCGTATCATAGCCCCAGGTGAACACGAACGTGTAAGCCATGTAGAAGGCAGCAAACGAGATCTCCATGCCGAATGCAGCGACCAGTGAAATGTGGAGCCACCACGCAAAAAGCGGAAATAGGAGCGCGAGCAGCGTCACCTCGAACAGCACTGCATGGGCAATTCGCAAGGGCACGGTTTTGTGGGCGTCGCCACCGCGCGTTCTTTGAAGGACACGATCGAAGCCCAGGTTGAACAGATAATTCCATAGGGTTGCTGCCGTGGCACCCAAGACGGTCAACCCGCCCATCTCGCCCAGCGAGCGGTCAAAAATCCACGCAAACAATGGCGTGACAATAACAATGCCGAGAACCTCAAAGCTAATGGCCTGACGTATGCGATCGGCGGTATTGCGCATCGGATAGTCCTCTTTTGATGGCGGGTTCGAGGGATATTTCCCGGGGGAGATTTGTTCCCGCAGCGGGCACGGAATGAGAAGTTGGAGGGTCTTGTCAGGCTGCGGTTCGCTCTTCTGCTCCACGCAGCAGGAGCCGGATGATGTCCGACCGGGTCAGGATCCCTGCGAGCCGATCCTCACGTAAGACGGGGACCACTTCGCTGCCATGGGCGGCCAGACGATTCAGCAAAACACCGACTGGCAAATCGTGAGGGACTGCGCGCTCCGCAGGACGCATGACATCTGCAGCAAACTGCGCAGTTTGTCGTTGTCGCCCCGTCGCAGTGAGACCACTCGTCGCAACCGCAGCCAGAAGGTCTGCCTGCAGCACGATGCCCTGCAGGGTCATGTCTTTGCCGACCACTGGCAGGCTTTTTATCGCGTGCTGCCGAAAGCGTTTCAGGATCTCCGGCAGGGGCGTGTCTGGTCGCACGGTGATGAGATCTGTTGTCATGATGTCTGCACAGAGCGTGCCGTCGAACCGATGTTCAACGGCTTCTGCCTCGGCGGCAGCGAGCAAACGGCCAAGGTCCGCAACGCCCACGTTTGTGGATTGGTTGAAACGCGCCAGCAGTGCACCCAACTGCGCATTGGAGAGACCGAGCCGATGGGCGTGATCCTGTACATCGTCAGGCTTGGGTTGTCGGAACGGATAAACCCGACCGGTGAGGTGATTATAGAATATTGCTGCCACGACGAGGATCGCTGTCAGCACACCGATCGGCATCACGGGGAAGAGGAGACCTGCGTCTTGGGCCGAGGAGGGGTCGAGTGCCGTCAGAAGGGCGACCGCCCCGCCCGGCGGGTGGAGCGCACGGAGGAACATCATTGCTGTGATCGCGCCGCCGACGGCCACCCCGACCGTCCAGGGTGCAGGCACGAAGTTGATCGCGAACATGGCGACGACTGCAGCGACCACGTTACCGACGATCGCAGACCACGGCTGTGCCAATGGGCTGTTAGGTACGCAGAAGACCAGTACCGCCGTCGCCCCCAGCGGCGCGACCAGAAAAAGCGCCGATCCGCCCATGACCGCGTCGATGCGCACCACCAGCGCGCAGAGGCTGATCCCAACCAAGGCTCCGAGACCTGCGCGAAGCTGCTCGCGACGCTGAAAGGCCGGGAGAGCAGGATAGAGGTGGTGCAGCGCGTGCATCTTGATCAGCCTTGTCGTTTTGCTGGCGCGGAAGTTCTGCGCACCTTTTAGGGGTGTTTGCCTTATTTTAAGGCGGAACGGAAACATATAACGTAAGGCAGGCCGTGCATCGTAAAATCTGCGGCAACTCGAGCCGGCATTTGAAGTGTGGGGATGATTGGATGAGCTTTCACGTGTCTCGGGTGGGTCCAGTTTGTTGGTCTGAACCGGAGAATTGAATGCAAATTGGAAAAACGGTGGCCCTGGCATCGTTGCGGAGCCTCATGGAGGTCGAGGCACCTGCTCCTGGGGATCGACTACCGACGGAACGACGTCTGGCTGACATGATTGGTTGCAGTCGAGAGACGTTGCGGACAGCGTTGGCCACGTTGGAATCCGAAGGCGATATCTGGCGCCGTGTTGGACAAGGGACATTTCGCGGCCGGGCTCCTATCGGTCAATCTGTGCGCGATACGATACTGCTGGAGGCGACGACACCGGTCGATCTCATGGATGCCCGCTGCCTTCTGGAGCCGCAGGTTGCGGCCGCCGCCGCCAATCGTTGCGAGAAGGATGATATCGATCATCTCCGTCGTCGCGTTCTCGAAGGGCGCGCGGCGCGTGACCGTGCTGCATGTGAGCGGGCTGACGATGCATTTCATCAAGCTGTTGCGCAAGTCACGCGGAATCCCGTTCTCATTGCTTTGCTGCGCCATTTCTCCAACACGCGATGCCGGGCTGTCTGGCAGCGCGAATGGGACCGCACGTATCGCCGGGTTGGCGTGGATGAGTTCCGGCAGTTACATTCCGACCAGCATCATGCCATCGTGGAGGCGATCGTACGTGGTGACGGACCTGCCGCATATCGCGAAATGGCGCAGCATCTTCATTCGGTGCGACAGGCGATGGGCTCAACGACCGAGGTAGATTCAATCATACAGTATCCTTAAATCTTGCGCACCTAGTCCGGCCGGATGGTCATTCAGCAGAGATATTAAACGACGGCAAGAGGTGAAATGGCAGCATTACTGATGTTGCAACCATCCAGAAATGTCACCCGCTGCGCAAAGCAGGAATGTCACCAAGAGCGCCGGCGGTAGCAAGGCTTAGCAGCCCGGAGACCTCAAATATCGCAGGGATGATAAGCCTTGCGGGATCGCTCAGCGGACGTTCGGGCGAGACGCGGCGAAGGTCTGGAAAGAGCCCGGAGTCACTAATGCTGCGCGATGGGCAAATGTCGGTTACCGACCTCACTACGTCGGCGTGCGCGCCATCTCACGGATCAGATCATTTGTCTCTGGTCTCGTCGTTTGGTGCCGATATCGAAGGGCAAAAACAGTTCTTGATATTTCAAGGCCATCGATGGGTTTCGACACCAGGCCCATGTCCGAAGGAATAGCGGTGGCTGGCAGGATCACCGCACCTGACCCTTGTCGAGCAAGCTCAACTAACCAATCCACGCGATTTGACCGATAGGCCGCGTAGAGTTCGTAACCCTGATCCGCGCATATCCCATGCAAAGCATCCCGCATTTCGCAGTTTAGTCGGTCAAGCATGTCAGTTTTAGCAAGTGTCGAAAGAGAAATTGCATTTAGTTCAGATAAAGGATGCGACTTTGCCACCACGATCTTGTAGTCCTCTTCATAGAGATGGTCTATACGATAGAGGTCTTCGCTGACCTTTTCCGCTGTGACAACAACGTCAAATTTACCATCGCGCAACCCGGCAAGAAGCTCGGAGGATGACGCAACGATCAATTCAATTTCGGCTTGCGGCAATCGCCTCCGCGTATGCTCCACAGCTGCCGAAATCCTATTGTGGCCAATCGTTTCACCGACACCGACAGAGATTGGAACACGCTCGAGGCGCACATGACGGACCGCCTCGGCCTTCGCCTGTCGCGTCTCATCATGAACCCTCTGCAATCTTGGTTGCATGAGTTTTCCGAGGGCCGTAAGCCTGCATCCAGCACGGTCCCTGACAAACAGGTCACCTCCAAGCTCGTCTTCAAGCTTCTTGATCGCCGTCGTCAAGGACGGTTGGGCGACATTTGAGGCACCGGCAGCATGGGTGAAGTTTCGGTGCTCGCAGACAGCGAGAAAATACCTGATCTGGTTCATTTCCATCGCCGCATCCTCCGCCACATCTCAGTTCTGATCATCAAAGCAATTTCGATAGCTCCTGTCTATCGAAGAATAGGATTTTGGAATTGGAGTCCGAGGCATCCGGCATGGTAAAAGTGGGCATCGAGACCGAACTGGATGCACTTCAAAACAGGAGACGACCATGAAAACGCAGATCGTTCAGACATGCGCCGCACTGGCTTTGCTCACAACTTCCGCAACTGCACAGGACAACCCAATGGAAAATCATACTGCCAGCTACATCGCCATGCCCGCCGCCGAAGGCCAGACCGGAGCCTTCGCGGAATTTCTGGCTGGTGCCGCACCTATCGTGGGAGAAACAGAGCCGGGCACGGTCCTTTGGTTTGCTCTGCAAGCCAACGATACGCTCGCAATCTTTGACATCTTCGAAGATGGAGAAGCACGCGACGCTCACTTCTCGGGAGCAGTTGCTGCGGCTTTGAACCAAAACGCCGCCACGCTGGTCGACGGAGGATGGGACGACGGTGTTGTCGCGAATATCAACAACTCCGATGTCTTGTCGGTAAAGGCGCCGGTTGATCTCTATACAGCAACGACCGCAACTTACATCAAGCTCGAAGCTGCTCAAGGCAAAGGCCCCGAATTGGCAGCCTTGCTGACCGCCGCCGGCCCCATCGTCGCAGATACTGAACACAAGACATTGTTCTGGGCGGCGCTACAGATTGACGAAAACAACTTCGCCATCTTCGACATCTTTGCCGACAACACTGGCCGCGAAGCGCACTTTGCCGGACAAGTCGCCGGTCTCCTGAATGAAAAGGCTGCAGAATTGGTCTCTGGCGGATGGGACGACGGTGTGTTGGCAAACGTCCACAATTTCGACATCCTCGCTACCAAGTAATCTTGTGACTTGAGAAAGAAGTGCCCGGTGCAATCCATCGGGCGCTTTGCTGTTTAAATTTAGATTCACGCCAAAGCGGCCGTTCGAGTAACCGCAGCGAACTGGCGTTTTGTCCGCATAGCCGACCTTTGGCTAGATTATCTAACGTCAGCTTTCGGACCCGGTCTGTGCCGCAGCTGCGCGCTTTGCCGCGTAATACAACTCCAGCTTGGACGGTCGGCCGGGTGAGCGACCATTCTTGACGTAGCCGTTCTTGGCACTGACAGGTTTGACCTTCGGCTTTGGTGCAGCCTTGTCCTGCTCCTCCTTGATATGGGCCAGGACGGCGCTGAGGTGCTTGTTCTCGGTAATCGCCGCATGGGTGATCCGGCGCTCGGGGTTCATGATCGTGTAGGGCAGGGCGACACCTTTGGCGCGGACCTGGACGCGTCCGTCGGCCAGTTCGTAGACATCGACATATGTCCCGGCAAGGTCGCGTGTCAGATCGTTCACCGTCAGCTTGATCCGTTTGCGGTCGTATTTGAGCATCAGATCCTTGGTCACATGGCGTTTGTCGCGCAGGCAGAAGACTTCGCTCAACCGGTCCGGTGCGATGTTCAAAGCCCGGTGCAGGTTGTCCGACCGGGCCGGGGCCTTTGCGAATTTGGCGTTGTAGCGCTCGATGAAGCCCGGAAGAAACAGGTTTCCGTCTTCGATTGAGGATATGTCGGCGAGACGCAGCTCCTTGACCAGCCGATCCTGCAAAGTGCGGTTGGCGCGTTCTACACGGCCCTTGGCCTGAGAGCTGTTGGCGCACGGTATCTCGATGTTCAGCTCGGCCAGCGCGCGACCGAACTGGGTCATTCCCGTCATGTGCTGGTTCGGCTTTGCAACCCGAAAGGCCGTGTGTTTGTCGCTGTAGAACGCCACGGGGCGGCCGTATTTGAGCAGGTAGCTTTCCAAGGCCTCGAAATAACTGAACGTGCTTTCGGAGGGCACGAACCGCAATTCCATCAACATGCTGGTCGCATCGTCAATGAAGACGAGCAGGGTGCAGGGATCGGCGCGATCCTCGAACCACCGATGATCCGACCCGTCGATCTGGATCAGCTCGCCAAAGCATTCCCGGCGTGATCTGGGCTGATGGAACGTGCGGCGCTGCTTGCGTGACAACCACAGACCTGCGTCCTGCATCCATTTGCGCAATGTCTCATGCAAGACCTTGAACCCGTGATGTTCCGCCAGCATCTCGGCCGCCAGTGTCGGTCCGAAATCCTCATACTTTTCTTTGACCAAGGCCACAGCATAGTCGCGCTTGGCGTCATGGATCTGATTGTTAGGCGCCTTGCCGCGCGCCTTGTGCCGGATCCCGGCGCCGCCTTCGGTGCGGTACGTCTTGAGCAACCGAAACATCTGCCGCCTGGTCACGTCCAACAGGTTCGCGCCGTTCTGAACGCTCAGCCGTCCATCATCGACCTGCGCCAACACCTCGATCCGGTGGAAGTCGCGCTCGATCATCATCACCCATCTCATGTCCGTTCTCTCTGCTTGCAATCTTCGGCAGGGAGAGTGACATTCCTGAATTGCACACGGGTGACATTTTAGCTTTGCGGCTTCAACGTCTGTTGCCGATAATTATAATTATGTGAATCAGTATCGCTGGTTAACTTTAGCGGCCAAGACATCAATGAGCGTTTGAGGATCGTACGGCTTGCTGTGAGCTTCCCAATGAGGACAGTCATCCGGGATGGCCTTTTGGCCGTAGCCGGTCAGCAGAATGAACGGGACGCCGCGCGCTTCCAACTGCGTGGCAACCGGAAATACCTTTTCTTCTGCAACATTGACATCAAGCACGGCCAGATCGATCTCTTCGTTTCTGGCGGCTACGAGTGCTTCAGCTACGCGTGAGAACGGTCCCACGACGATACAGCCTTCGTCCAGCAGCAAGTCTTCCATCATCATTGCCAGCAGGAATTCGTCTTCGACAACCAAGACGCGCTTACCGTCCAAATGTGGATTGGTCATTGTTCATCTTTCTTGGACGGGGCCTTGATCGCGCCAGACTTCAGAGGTGCCCGTAAGCGTGCGCGAAGGCCGGAGGGAGCAAACTCCAGATCGACCGTACCAGACAGATCATGGGCCAGACCGCGTTCGATCAGCGTTGTACCGAAACCGCGTTGTGTTGGCACGGTTACTTGGGGGCCATCGCGCTCAACCCACTCCATGACCAGTTCATCGCTGTCGGTTCCGGTTTCTACAGCCCACGTCACTAGAACACTGCCGTCCTGAACCGAAAGTGCACCATATTTTACAGCGTTGGTGGCCAGCTCATGGATGGCCATCCCAATCGCAAGTGCACCGCGTGGATCAAGTGGGATGGGTGGCCCGTCCAAAATCACGTTCGGCTTGTCAGTTGACACGAACGGCTTCAGCTCCTCCTCAATGACATCGCTCAGGCGGACTTCGGACCAGCTTTCTTCGCTCAGTAACGTGTACGCAGCGGTCAAGGCATGGACCCGCCCGAGGAACACCTCGGAAAATTCTTCCAGCGTGCCCGCACGTCGCAAGGTTTTTGTCGCAAGGGAGACTACGACGGCCAACATGTTTTTGACGCGATGATTCAGTTCATCGACCAGCAACCGTTGGTGCGCCTCGGCTTCGACGATCATCGTGACGTCGACAAATGTGATCACTGAACCGTCGACGCTGCTGTCGGGCGCACGATAGGGCAGGATGCGCACGAGGTAATGGGCCTGTCCATCGTCCCGGGTGACGCGGCGCTCGATCGGCTCCAGCGTTTGCACGACTTCTGCCACGTCATCGCGTAACCCGGGATAGTCGAGGCGACTGACGATATTCGTCAGCGGACGTCCTCTGTCAGTGGGGATCAGACTGTAAATTTTGGCGACATCCGGTGTGAACCCGCGGATGATCATGTCCTGGTCCAGAAACACGGTCGCGACACGCGTACTCTCGAACAGGTTGCGCAGGTCGCTGTTTGCACGGTCAAGCTCATCGACCTTTGTCGAAAGCTGAGCATTGATGGTCTGCATTTCCTCGTTGATCGACTGGATCTCTTCCTTGGAGGTTTCCAGCTCCTCGTTACTGGACTGCAATTCTTCGTTGACAGAATGAAGCTCTTCGTTCGAGCTGCGCAATTCTTCAAGGGCGGTTTCATGTTCTTCGTTCAGCGACTGGAATTGTTCCTGCGCGTCGCACATCTCGCGTTCCATCTGCGACACCAGACCCAAAGCATCATCGTCAGCACTGATTGCGGCGGTGCTTGGACGCTTGACGCCCGTGTCCTTGGAGACGATCAGATACGGTCGCGTGTCCTGCGGTCCGGGCAGGGGTTCAACGATCAGTGTCAGGGCAACCTGTGCACCGTCATCGGTCTCTATGGTAGCGGCCTGATTGATGGGTCGCCCGGATTGCACTGCACTTCGCAATGCCGCCCGCAGACTGAGTTGCAACCCGCGGCGGGCCAGATCGAACACGCTCTGGCTCGGTGGGCCGAGGGCAGGCTGCAGGTAACCTCCGACGTGGCTGGAGTAGTGGATCAGATTGCCGTCTGCTGTTACGACGACATAGGGCAATGCGAAACGTTCCAATACCCGTGCGCTTGCCTGGTTCAACGCCCGGGACCAGTCCGATTTGGCGCCATCCGTGCGCGTCGCCGTCGCGCCATCCGCTTTTTGTGCCACGTCCGACAAGGAATGGTCGATTGTTCGTGCAGGGACGTGTCGCTGAGGGCTTGGGCCAGCACGACGCGCGAAAATCCGGTGCTCCTTGTCAATCGGCGCAAAGAGGTCGTCATGACGTGCCACGGATTCTGAATTACCCAGCAACAGGACCCCGTCCGGGACCAACGAATAATGAAACGCCGGAATGACCGAGGCCTGCAAATCGACGTCGAGATAGATCAGCAGGTTGCGGCAGGAAACCAGGTCCATGCGAGAAAATGGCGGGTCGCGTACGAGACTGTGCGCAGAGAAGGTGCAAAGGTCGCGCACTTCTTTCGTAATGATGTAACTGCTTTCCTGACGCATGAAGTAGCGGTCGCGTCGCGCAGTTGAGAGCCCTTCGAGCAAGGTTGCCGGATAACGTCCTGCGCGGGCTGTCGCTATTGCAGGTTCATCGATGTCCGTCGCGAACAGCTGGACTTTGGGAACCGCATCGAGCGCATCCATGTGTTCACGCAGCAGGATCGCCAGAGAGTAAGCTTCCTCGCCGGTGGCACAGCCAGGAACCCAGACACGTACCGTATCGGACGCGCCCTTCCCAGCGAACAGACGCGGAATGACAGTTTTTTCCACGGCCCGGAAGGCGGCTTCGTCCCGGAAGAACTGCGTGACGCCGATCAGCAGATCGCGAAATAAAAGCAATGCTTCGGCATGGTCAGCGTCAATGCGGGTGACATAGGCGGCAATGCTTCCGATTCCGAGAACCTGCATTCTGCGCTCTACCCGGCGCAGGAAGGTCTTGTCCTTGTATTGGCTAAAATCGTGGCCGACACGGGCGCGCAGCGTTTCGCAAATCTGCAACCGGGCGTCATTGATCTGGCTGGGCGAGGGGCGGCGCTTCGGATCCGGGGCAGGGGTGTTGCGCATGGCCATGATATGCTGCGCCATGTTTTCGACCGACGCGACGATATCCACGGCCCCGGTGGCAATTGCGCTGCTTGGCATCCCGGTATGCTGAGGGGCCGTGCCATCGCTGCCCTGCGCGAGTGTAAAACCACCCTGCGCCTTGATCGCCTTCATGCCAAGCGATCCATCATGACCTGTACCGGAGAGGATTACGCCGATCGCAGCGTCGCCAAGGTCAGCGGCCACACTGTCGAAGAACGTGTCAATCGGTGTCGCCTCCCGCGGCACGTCAACGGCGAGCTGCCGCAGATGGAGCTTGCCACCAGCAAGTGTGGCGATGACGCCAGGCGGGATGACGTAAACCTGGTTGGCCAACAACACGACATCATCGGTCGCTTCGCACACAGGCATCTGCGTCCATCGGGAAATGATGTCTGTCAGCATGCTTTTGCGGTCGGATGCGAGATGCAGCACCACCACGAAAGCCATGCCACTTTCATCGGACATCGTGCTGAAGAACAGTCGGAATGCCTCGATACCGCCAGCTGAGGCACCGATCGCGACTACCCGTACGCTGATTTCTTCATGACGAGCGTCTCGTGTTCGTTCCGTCATGGTCGTTTTACCACATTCATTGGGCTGGAGGCAAACTGATGAAGTTGAACGTAGCGTAGGATGCCAGCTTTGAAAGCGGTTCTTCACACGCTTTACGGTCAGGATTGCACGTCGGCTCGGGACGAAGGGTGAGGTGCTCCCCATCTCTTGGACAGGATCTGGCGCTTTTTAAGCTCTGATCTGCTCCTGCTGATCGGGTTGCGTTGCTTGGATTTGCAGCGAGTAGATCACTGCCGGTGGCTGTCCGCCAAGGGCTTTGTGCGGGCGGCGGTGATTGTAGAATTCCACCCAGTTGCGGACACCCGCGCGGGCCTGGGACCCGCTTTCCCAGGCGTGGAGGTAGACGCACTCGTATTTTAGCGTCCGCCACAGTCGTTCGATGAAGATGTTGTCCAGATAACGGCCCTTGCCGTCCATCGATATGCTGACGCCCGAGCGGCGCAAGCGGTCTGTCCACGCAAACGAGGTGAACTGCGATCCCTGATCGCTGTTCATGATGTCAGGTGGCCTGAACCGATAGATGGCCTCGTTCAGCGCCTCGACGCAGAAGTCGGCGTCCAGCGTGTTCGAGATCCGCCACGACAGAACCATCCGGGTATGCCAGTCCATGATCGCCACCAGATAGAGGAACCCGCGGCGCATCGGCAGATAGGTAATGTCTACGCACCAGACCTGGTTTGGCCTGTCTACCCGCAGCCCCCGCAGCAGATAGGGGTAGGTCTTGTGCCCCTTCGCCGGCCTGCTGGTGTTGGGTTTCTGATAGATCGGCATCAATCCCATCAGCCGCATGAGCCGACGGACGCGCTTCTCGTTCACTGCATGGCCTTCGTTGCGCAGGTGCCATGTCATCTGGCGGACGCCGAAGAACGGTGTCTCGAGAAACTGCACGTCGATCAGCTGCATCAGCGCGAGGTTCTGCTCGGTTTCGCCCTGCGGCGTGTAGTAGAACGACGACCGCGGTATCGACAGAAGCGCACACTGCTGGCCGATCGACAGGTCAGGATGGTCGCGTTCGATCATGGCGCGCCTCACTTCCCGCCCCAGGGCTTGAGCTTTCGTTCCAAAAAAGAGTTGGCCACAGCCAGCTCTCCGATCTTGGCATGCAGATCCCTGACCTGGTCTTCATCAATGACGGGTGCCTTGCGGCCGCCACGTTCGAAGACACCGGACGCGCCATCCAGCAGCGCACGTTTCCATTGATTGATCATCGTCGGATGCACACCGAACCGGCTCGCCAGCTCCGAGACCGTCGCCTCGCCTTTCAGCGCCTCCAGCGCCACCTTCGCCTTGAACTCAGGGGCATGTTGCTTTCGCTTCGTCATCTTCGATCTCCTTCGTGGTGAAGATCAGCAGACAGCAATTCAGAGCTTACGTCAGTGTCCAGTTTTCGGGGGTCACCTCAGGGGATTAAGATAGCCGTTAGCTCGACCCGCCTGGGCTAAAAATGTCGGGCAGTCCCTCCGCCATAGCGAAAGATCAATTAGCGGGGATGACCGGTATCGGTTTAAACATGCAAGACTGTGCTCACTCATCACCAGTTGCATAGAGATGGACGACCTCTTCCTCCAACACCCCGCCGATAAACGTGAATTGTTCACCTGCTTCTTGAAATGCATCAATGGTCAGGCGAGGGAACACAAAATACTTCCCGGCGACGTTGGCCTGCCGGGCACAGAAGATGACACGTGTAATGCCGGCAAACCGCATCGCCGACAGACACATCTCGCAGGGTTGTAACGACGAGATCAGGGTGCAGACCGACAACTGCTTTCGATTCATGCTCTGCGTCACCCGCGAGATCAGGACCATTTCGGCATGCTGCGTTGGATCGCCCTGCAGGTTCACCTCGTTTTCAGCAATCTCTACGATGCTGTCACCACTGACGATCGCGGCAGCGATACCGGTCCGATCGGCATCATGTGAAGCGTCCAGCGCCCGCGCGACAACGCCGCGCACGGCCGCCTCCTCTGTCGGGGTTAGGTGAAAGTCATTTTGCAGTGTCGACATTTGCCACTCCTGATGCGGATCTAAGTAATGTTATTGATACAGTGAAACACGTAAGCGGGGATATCAGTGCCAGACCTTATCGGAATATTGGAAACCTCGATTTACTGCGACGATCTGTCGGTATCCTGCGCATTTTACGAAGACGTCATGGGCCTTGCAGAGTTGAAGAAGACGGATCGGTTGTGCGCCTTCGATGTCAGCGGGCGCAGCGTCCTGCTGCTGTTCCTGCGCGGCGCTACTGCGGAAGGTGCTGTCGCCGATGGCGACAATGACATTCCTGGCCACGACGCCGATGGACGCATCCATTTTGCGTTTGAATCGACGCACGATGAACTCGATATGTGGATCGCGCATCTTGAAAAGCACGGTATCGACATCCTGAGCCGGACAAGCTGGATGCGCGGAGGCAAAAGCATTTATTTCCGCGACCCTGATGGCCACCTGCTGGAAATTGCGGCATCGCCGGGGCTTTGGCCGGGGCACTGATAATCTGGGACCGACACCATGGTCGTCATGGAAATTCAGGAACGGAAATGGTTGTAGACTTAAATCCCGTCCCTGACCGGCTCCTCATCATCAGACTGGTTTTGCGGCTTTACCGAGTTTGGAAGATGTAAGTTTTTCCTCCGACGCGGCGGTCGCGTCAGAGGACACCACTTTCTCTTGAAGGGCCTGCTCCGCCTCGAACCAGAACCGGTCAGCGTCGCCATCGGGTCGCCCGGCAGCCTCCCAAAGCGCGTGGGCGTGAGCGGCAATTTGGTCTTGTCGATCCGTATTCATGGTCCAGTCCTCCGTCGGGTTACGATGTCTGGACCGGTAACATCTGATGATGACCCGAGGTTCCTCGGGCCCTGGTGTTCGATGAAGCTGAAGACCTGACGATCATCGTCGTGTCCGGGAGTGATACACCGGACGGAGGATGCGGGGTACGTTAATAAGATTTTTTTAGGCGAGATCATTTACTGCACAATGAACGTCCCGAACGTCGTGCAGATCATAACGTGGCAGCCATACTGTTAGACGGTCTTATCTATATATATATTATAAGACAGAGGCTTGCGCGACGTTGCTCATCCAGCGGATGATCGTGTCCGACCTGATTAATCATCGGGGTCGGTATCTTCAGACTTTCTTGGCTGGCCGGACGATCGATTAAAACTTGTCTTTCGTTTTCGCCGTACCGCTGCCTGCTTTACCCTGTGAGGATCCAACGCCAGCGACGACATCCGCCTCCTTTGCGAGACGGGCTGCGCGGAGTTCCAGGGCCTTGGTCAAGCGTTTTTCGGCGGCTGCATCGAGTTCTTCCCGAACGACACGTGTGGTTTTCTCCATCGTTGTTTCGGGCCGGGGCTCCGCTTTTGGGATAACGTATATTTTTGTCGGAACGATCATCGCTCAAGTTCCTTCTGATGTTTGGTGTAGCAGGACGCTCCGTCCATGTTTGGCATTTGAAGTGTAAAGATGGTCTCGTCGTCGCGTGAGGCGACCGTCAGCGTGCCACCATGTCCGGCCGCAATCTCGGAAGCGATGAACAGTCCTAAGCCCAAGCCCTCCCGGCTGGGGCGATCGCCACCGCGTTCGTATGGCTTGAACAGGTTTGGTAGCATGGCATCGGGTATCTTGGCTCCGCCGTTTGCGACAGACAGGCTGAAAACGTCGTCCGTGACCATGGCTTTTACTTTGATGGGAACGCCCTCGGGGCCGTGCGTCACGGCATTTCCTAGGAGGTTGGAGAACAGCTGCGCCACGCGGGGCGTGTCGCAGTATACGGGGAGAGGAAGATCAATGTCGGCTTCTATGGGCTGATCGGGTGCGACGGCCTGAAGTTCCCCGATGATCTGGTGCAACGATGCCCCCAGATCGTGTGTCGGAGCCCGTTCGATGACGATCCCGCTTCCCCTGCGCTTGCGGGCCTGATCCAAAAGGTTCTCGATCAGCAGGGCCATGCGATTCACCGAGGCCCGCATCAGGCCGACGAGGCTCACGGCTCTTTCGTCGATCTCGTATCGCTCCATCATCCGCAGACCTGCCGTCAAAGCGCTCACCGGGTTGCGCAGGTCGTGCGCCAGAATGGCGATGAACTGTTCCTGCGTTTCAGCAAGTGAACGCTCGCGATCGAGCTCATCCCGGCTCTTTGCAAGAGCTTCATCAGCATCGAGGACTTCACCGACCATCTGGGCAAAAAGCCGGAACATCGACAGGACACGATCTTCCTTCAGCATGTGGGGTGCGGGATCGATAGCGCAGAGCGTGCCGAAGAAGGAGCCATCAGCCTTGCGGATCGGGATAGAGATGTAGCTGCGGAACCCATAGCGTGATGGACAATGGTGATTGACGTACACCGGGTCGCTATCGACGTCGTCGATGACAATCTCATGGTCATACTGTCTGACCTCATTGCACAGCGTGCTTTCGACCTCCAACTCGTCGCCTGGTTTGAGACCAAAAGATATGTGGTCGACGGCCCGGCAGGTCACCCAGCGCGACTCCGTCACGCGTGCGACGGCGGCAAACCCCATGCCGGTCGCAAGCATCACGGTTTCGAGCAAAATCGGCACAGTGGCGCTACGGCCAATCGCATCGATGTCATTTTGGAAATCGTGCTGCATAACTGAACTGCTTTTACTTTACTTTGAGGATTGACCATTTTCCTTGTGAAACTCGCTCAACCTAACGATATCGTCCTATAAACTGATTTTAGCTATAGCAGATCATCCGTCGTTCTGCGTCAGAAAGCGTCGATCAGAGTGAAATCAACTTGCTAAATCGCGGATAGCTCATATTTTCGTTCGTTGATTTTACCTCTGTGGGGCATCGAATATGCTGGTCAGCGTCCGCGATAACAATGTCGATCAGGCGCTGCGCGTCCTGAAGAAAAAACTTCAAGGCGAAGGCGTGTTCCGCGAAATGAGGCTCAAGCAACATTTCGAGAAACCTTCAGTACGCAAGGCGCGTGAGAAGGCAGAAGCCATTCGCCGGCAGCGTAAGCTGGCCCGCAAGAAGGCGGAGCGCGAAGGCCTTTTATAAGGTCAGCCAAAGGTTGCCGTACTTATCAGTCTGCAACGGAAGTGCGATGGCGCTGACGGCGTTTATTGATCGGCGGCAGCTATAGGCCGTGCTTGGGCTCGGAAACGGGAACGGGACGAACTGCTTTGTCAGGTGGATGCGGTCAACGCTGGTTATAAGTCTCTGGCTTTAATGTAGTGTCGGCCTTGGCCCTCTCAGGGCTAGTAAATTTATAGGAACTGTAATCAATGTCGGAGAACGCTTTGGGTGAACCCCAACCAAGATTGCTGACCGGGACGCACGGGTTGGACGAGGTTCTCAGAGGTGGTTTGACGCCAGAACGCCTTTATCTCGTAGAGGGCACGCCAGGTGCCGGCAAAACCACGCTTGCGCTGAAGTTTCTGATGGAGGGTCGTGAGGACGGTACTCGCGGTCTATATATTACCCTCTCAGAGACTGAGGCCGAGCTGCAGTCCGTCGCAAGGTCTCACGGCTGGACTCTGGACGGCATCGAGCTTTTCGAAATGGTGGCAGAGGATGAATTCGGGGCCGATCACGAACAGACGCTGCTACATTCCAGCGACGTCGAGCTGGGCGAAACAGTCCGGGGCATCATTGAACTTGTCGAGCGCACGGACCCATCCCGCGTCGTCCTGGATAGTCTGTCGGAGTTGCGGCTTTTGGCCCAAAACCCCTTACGTTACCGTCGCCAAATTTTGGCATTGAAGCATTTCTTCGCACGCCGAAAATGCACGGTCCTGATGCTCGACGACCGAACGGCTGAGCCTGGCGATCTGCAACTGCACTCCATTGCGCACGGGGTAATCTCGCTCGAACAACTCGCGATTGATTATGGGGTGGAGCGTCGGCGTCTACGTATCGTTAAGATGCGGGGCCTGAAATATCATGGCGGCTATCATGATTTTACAATCGAGTCCGGTGGGATACGTGTCTATCCTCGCCTGATCGCCGCTAATCACAAACGCAGTTTTTCCAGCGAGCCGGTCACAACTGGCCTCGATGCTCTGGACGCGCTTCTCGGTGACGGGTTGTTCCCGGGCACCAATACCCTGTTGGCTGGCCCGGCGGGTGTTGGCAAGACGACGACAGCTATCCGTTGCATGATGGCCGCGTTGAAACGCGGTCAGAAGGCCGCGTACTTCCTGTTCGACGAGCGGCTGTCCACCTTGATGATCCGGTCGAGGGCTCTGAACATGGATCTTCAGCCATTCATCGACGATGGACTTCTGAATATCCGTCAGATCGATCCGGCCGAGCTGTCGCCTGGTGAGTTCGCCAATGCTGTACGAACGGCCGTAGAGGTCGATGATGCCAGTCTCGTCATAATAGATAGCCTCAATTCGTATTTGCACGCGATGCCGAGCGACAAATTTCTCGTCCTACAGATGCACGAACTCTTGAGTTATCTGGCGCAACAGGGGGTCGTGTCCCTGATGATTTTAGGACAGCATGGCGTGACGGGTGATCTGCGCTCGGATATCGACATCAGCTATCTTGCCGACACGGTCATGATGTTGCGGTTCTTCGAGGCGGCAGGTCAGGTCCGCAAATCTATTGCGGTCATCAAGACCCGGACCTCCGACCACGAGCGCAGCATTCGGGAGTTCAAAATTGACAGCACCGGTATCACGGTCGGCGATCCGATCCGGGACTTCTCCGGCATTTTGTCCGGGGCACCTGTCTATACGCCAACCAATGGCAATCTGATGTCCCTGGAGGTGGAGAGCGAGACCAAAACGTCGTGACGAAGGATTTCGAAAAATCGACCATGACGGATGGTTTTCTCACTGATCCGACGACGTCGGTGGCCATTCTCGCACCGCGTGGCCGCGATGCCACTGTCGCGACACAGCTGCTGCACAACGCCGGGCTGAGCGCTGTCATAGCGGGATCTCTGAATGATTTAGCAGATCTCGTCAGCGCACAGGTCGGCGCCGTCCTCGTCACGGAAGAGGCCCTAACAGGCGAGGGCGCCGACAGACTCACAGATGTTCTCGCGGTGCAGCCGCCATGGGCCGATATCCCCTTCATCGTTCTCGCAAGTGGCGGGGTACGCCGCAGGTCCCAGCAATCTGCGGCGCGCATCGATGCTCTGCGAAACGCTGTGCTTTTATCCCGACCCCTCCATGCCGAGGAACTGGTGCGCTCTGTCAAATCTGCTCTTACGGCACGTGCGCGGCAGCACGAGGCACGGGAGCACCTTGAAGAACTTGAACTGCGGCAACTGCAGCTGCAGGAAAGTGAAGCAAAGTTTCATGCGATCTCCGATTCCGTCGATCAGATGATCTGGTCGACGCTGCCCGACGGCTTCCATGATTACTACAATCGACGCTGGTACGACTTCACCGGCGTTCCCGAAGGCTCCACTGATGGAGAAGGATGGAACGGTTTGTTCCACCCTGACGATCAGGAACGGGCATGGGACGCATGGCGACATAGTTTGACGTCAGGCGAGCCATACGCGATCGAATATCGCCTGAAGCATAGGTCAGGCGACTATCGCTGGGTGCTGGGCCGAGCCCAGCCAATGCGGGATGCGGCTGGCCGGATCCAGCGCTGGTACGGCAGCTGCACGGACATTCATGAGATCAAGGTTGCGCAGGAACAGCGTCAACTCATGCTGGCCGAGATGAACCACCGGGTGAAGAATACCCTGGCGATGGTGCATGCTATGGTCTCACAAACGCTTCGTCAGGCTGACAGTCTGGACGATGCCCGGACATCGATTCAGTCCCGCATCAGCATGATGTCACAGGCACATGACCGACTGATCCAGACGACCTGGACGGAAACCTTTATCGCAGACGCCGTTGAGGCGGCGCTCATTCAGCACCAGACTAGCGAAGGGCGTTTTCGCATTGACGGGCCAAGTCTGCCAATTGGGTCCAAGCAAGCGTTGGCGCTTACAATGGCGCTTCATGAACTTGCAACAAATGCCACAAAGTACGGAGCGCTCTCCGTCGAAGAGGGACGGGTTAGGATTACCTGGCAAATCGATCATGGCAGCCCGGATCCAGTCTTCAGATTTGTCTGGCAGGAGAGCGGCGGACCCCAGGTTGCCAAACCAACGCGGCGCGGTTTCGGCAGTCGGATGATCGAGCAGGCACTCGCCGGGTATTTCCTCGGAACAGCGGAACTGGTTTATGACCCGGACGGTTTGTTGTTTAATATGACGTCACCTTTGACCGGCCTTACAGCATGACCGAGTGGGACCCGACGTCCGAGAAACGAAAGAACAGCCATGACCGGCGAAACGAAACTGCTTCCAGCTGTCCTGGTTGTCGAAGATGAACCACTAATCCGCATGGAAGCGGTCGACATGATCGAGGATGCAGGGTTCCGAGTGTATGATGTTGGATCAGCCGACGCAGCCGTCGTTCTTTTGGAGCGACATGACGATATTGGCATCCTGTTCACCGACATCAACATGCCAGGCTCCATGGACGGCTTACAGCTTGCGACTTGCGTCAAAGATCGCTGGCCGTCGGTTGGCATCGTCATCGCGTCCGGCATAATTGATTACAAGGAAATGGAGTTGCCGAAAGGGGCTTCGATTTTTCCGAAGCCCTATCCTACGGACAAGATTGCAAAAGCGCTCAGCGATATAGTGGCGGGTATCGCGTAAGCCACCCAGTCGACTTCGCGCGCAACCGGGAATAATGTTTTGGCGCTATGCACGCCATCAACTTATCCCGATATCGGAAAGCGAATAAACCTTGCCCTACATCGGAAACCCTTCGGTCATTGTGTTCGACGTCAATGAGACGCTTCTGGACCTTACCACTCTGGAGCCCGTCTTCGATCGCATATTTGGTGATGCCGCCGTTATGCGCGACTGGTTCGCCCAGCTCATCCTCTATTCAGAAGCATTGACGCTTTCAGGTCTCTATACCCCGTTCGGCGAACTCGCGGGGGGAACACTGCGTATGGTGGGTGAGACAAAAGGGATCGAAATTCGTGACAGCGATATTGACGATCTGAAAGACCACATCGGATCGATGCCGGCTTTGTCCGATGTCGCTCCCGCACTGGAGAAGCTGCACAACGCCGGGTTCCGACTGGTGACGCTGACAAATTCGCCGCCCGGGCCGTCTCCGAAGCCGCTTGACCGCGCAGGACTTTCGGGGTTTTTTGAACGGTCTTTCAGCGTAGACGACGTCGGCAGGTTCAAGCCTGCGCCTGAGACATATCAGTCAGTCGCACAGACGCTGAATGTGGATCTGGCCGACCTTTGCATGGTGGCCTGTCACTTATGGGATACGATCGGCGCTCAGGCGGCAGGATGTGCAGGTGCGCTGGTCGCACGACCCGGCAACGCGGTGATGCATGCTGAGGGTGTACCTTTGCCCGACATCGTCTCCGAGAACATGGTGCATCTAGCCGACCAAATCATCGCGCTTTGGGCAACCCCGCAAACAGAATAGGGTTGTCACTGGGGTATGCTGCCAGCCGTCATGGCTGGCAGCATCATTCGTCGCTATGGCTCAGGCGGTGTACGTGCCGCGCACCGGATAATCTTTCTGCCGAATGAACGTCAGCCCATCGAGCAGACCTTTCAGGGCAGGGCGCGAAAAGGGGGCATTCGATACATCCACGATCTGCAGTTTGCCGTCACCGCGCACGACGAAAGTCGCCGGCTCTGCAAAGGGACGGTCTGTTTCTTCCGGACTACGTGGGTCAGAGATGAAGACACCAAGCTGCGCCATCTGGTTGAGGCTGAGATCATAGCCGATGGTGCCTTCATAGCCGATGTCGTTCGCTGAGGCTTTTGCCTTCTCTTCCGGATCTGCAGAGACCCCGAGCACGTCGACATCGATCGCGGCAAAATCGCTCAACATGCCGTTCAGCTCAGTCAGGTAGGATTTGCAGATTGGGCAGTGTTTGCCGCGCTAGACGACGACCAATTGCCAGTCACCGCGAGCCTCATTCGCCTTACCAATTTTGATGTCTCCACCGGTGAGCGTGGGTACGGCAATGTCCGGAAACGTACCGTTGGGAACAAGAGTATTTGGCATATCAGGTGTCTTTCAGTGTCAGTTCTAGTGGTAAAACCTCCCGGCACGCCCGCTCGTTCCATGTGTCGATCTGAAGTAAGCTGATTAAACAGGATCATAAAACGTTCGTGGTCTCGTTGACGAAAACCAGAAGCGCCGATAAAGTTTTAGAGGTTTTCGGTCACTCATCGTCAGCTGATCTCTGTCAGGTCTACCATGAATCGAGCCAGCCATATCAAAGCGATCCGCCGCAGTCTGATCGTCGTCACGCTGATCGCCCTTTCGGCGACATGCTATGTGGCCCGGGACGTCCTGCTACCGATCTTGTTAGGTTTTCTGATCACCCTGACCCTGTCTCCGATATCCCGTGGCTTCGCCAGGATCGGCGTACCGCACTGGGTGTCCGCCATAGGTCTCATCGGCGCGACTGCAGTTGGCATCGCGGCCGCGGCCTACTTTTCCAGCGCTACGATCCTAGGCTGGATGGACAATGCAGACGCAATGCGATTCGAGCTTCAAGCCAAGCTCAGCGGCGTCTTCCAGCAATTGGAGCAGGTGCGAGAAGCCAGCCAAGCGGTCGCGGACGTAGCCGGGTCCGATCCGGTGGTGCAGGAAGTGGTCATTCAGCGGCCAACGCCGGTCGGCGGCGCGCTGAGTGCTGTCAGCGGTATCGGGGCTACCCTCGCCGTGGCGCTGGTGCTGGCGGGGTTCCTGCTTGCCTCTGGCCACATGTTTTACATTAAGATCCTTCACTCGCTCCGGACGCTCAGCGACAAAAAGCGTGCTTTGACGATGGTCCACGACATTGAGAGGTGCGTATCACGTTATCTTCTGACCATTGCACTGATTAACGCGGGTCTCGGAATGTGTGTTGGCCTCGCACTGTTCGTGATCGGCATGCCTAATGCCTATATCTTGGGAACTGCGGTCTTCCTGCTGAACTTCCTGCCCTTTGTCGGCGCCCCCATCGGCGTGGCCCTGGTGGGTGCGTTGTCAATTTTAACCTTCGACAGCCTCTCCTACGCCGCGCTGGCGCCGGCCGCCTACCTTATCCTGAACGCCCTGGAGGGAGTTTTGTGACCCCGGCGCTACTCGGCCACCGGCTGGAATTGAATACCGTTGCGGTCTTCCTAACTGTGGTGACGTGGGGCTGGCTATGGGGAATTCCCGGTGCCCTCATCGCCGTCCCGGTCCTCATCGTGTTCAAGGTCGTCGCCGACAATGTCGAAGGAATGAAGGTGGTCGCAAATTTTCTGGGTGCTGGAGAAACTGCGCCGCACGAGCACTAAAGTGGCCGCAATCAATCGACGCTTCCGACGGCCGTGAAGCAGAATGTCGATGCCCCGTGGGAACATATCTCATCCCGGGGGAGGGAAATCTGCAATTTTCTGGTGGGCTCCAGATGTTAGATCGTCGGCTCTAAACGCAGAGGATCGGGAGAACGCAACAGCATCCAATTTGGGAACAGAAGGTCGAAATTTATGTTGGGTCCCAGTTCTAAGCGGGAATAATAAGTTGCAACTCTCCACCGAAGACCGGGACTGGCTCGGTCAAGAGTTTATGTTCGGAGGCGCTGCGGGCGGGCGGGCGGCCATTGCGAGCTTGTTTCCAACCAATTTGACACGGCGCGAGCTGTGCCTGGATGTCCTCCGTCCAGTCGCAGATCACCTCGGGGCGATGTGGCTGAGGGATGAAGTAACATTCATGAGCGTTCGCGTGGCGACTTCGCGGATGGAAGCGTTGCTTCAAACGACTGCCGACCCAGCTGATGTCCTCATCACCAAGAAAAGGAAACAGGCCGTCTTCGCGAGCGTTCCCGGCGACGACCATACGTTTGGCATTCAGATGGCGGCAGATCTGCAACGCGCGAAAGGTTGGGACATTCAGCTTGTGGCCAACGCGAACGTAGCTGACCTACTGGCGGAAATTGTGCACTCTCCCGCGGAAATTCTGGGTCTTTCAATCGGGTCGAGTTCATCGATGCACGCGCTTTATACAACGGTGCGGATGGTAAAGTTGCACCGGCCCGATATAAAAATTCTCGTTTCTGGTGCCCTCGTAGGCATCGATGCTCTCCCTATCGAGCGCCTCAGTGTGACGGCACGTGCGGATTGTTTCGAGCGGGCGGAGACGTTGCTCGACACAATGCTGGATACTACTCCGACGCGAAGCACTTACTCTGATGTTGTGACAGTCCTTCCGCCTAACTTTTCTTAATTTTTTATGGGGTCCTATACCCACTAGTTTGGATATCGATCCGGCGCCAAAAACGTCACCGTTGACAGAATGGGTCAGCATCACTGACTTCTCGCATAAGGTAAATTATGTAATATGTACCTCATGGTAAGATATCTCGGTATTCGTGTGGCTGACGTATGCGAAATGCCGATCTAAGATGCCATGCCAGTTTGGACGCAATTTCTATTTTGTGAGCCATCTCGCGTAAGCATCAATATCGATCATGGGAACGGTACCGCTAAACTGAAGTCTTGAGATCAGCTTGAACAAAAATGCGGTCGCGGGTTTGCCCTCATTCACCATTTCATATGCGCCGTCATTTTTGTGGACGAAGTGGCCGTAAGATGCAACGCATCCGATATCGAGCTGTTGGTCCTGCTCACCAGTAGCAAGCGCCTTTTCGAAGGACTTACCGAGCGCGGGATTCCAGTCGCTATCTAGTGAAAGAAGACCTCCGATTATGGGTATCAGAGGTTTGGCAGGATAAGTTCCCCCCGCATGTGGAATCGGCAAGCTCGTGCGATGAAGCTTTCTTACCGAAGCTACTTTCGACTGCGCATAGTCCACCAACTTCGCGTTCGCTGTCTGCTTGGCTTCAAAAACCGCATAGACACTTTCAGCCGGTATAATAAGCTCACCTTCAAAATTGAAGATGAATGGTGAATATTGACGATCAAAAACAACCACATCAATCTGCTGACTAAAGGATCCCTTGCTGTCGACAACAAATGCTTTGGCGACCTGATATCGCTCCGGAAGATATTTCTGGAGTAATTCTAGCCATATTTTTTCGCTCGCGTCGCCCTTTGAAACTGGGTGGGAAAGAGCTTCGCGAGCCGCAGCCAGACGTCGTTGTATATCCTCATGCAATGAGGAAAGAATAATCTGTAAAGACCAGTCTGCCATCGAAATCCACTCCAGTAATTGCGTTCTATGACAAAGGGAATTTCGGACCAAAGAACGACCGCCAGGCTTTGAGCGCTTCAATATTTTTGCCAGAACGGGCTAAATTTATGGCTGTTGCGATGTCTCGGTTTGCCTGATCGAGAACGTTCTGCGCACGAACTATCATTGCTCCATCCATTCGGTCGCTAACGGGCGAACCGAGGCCGGCAGGATCGGGCCAATCCTCGTGGATCCGGTCGCGTAAAGTCGCGAAGAAGGCCTGTAGCTCCCGGTCATGAGACCCGCCCCAACCCCCATGAAGACACTGCATTGCCATAACTTCGATCAGAAATGAGGGTTTGATCGGCTTTTCGCCATGGCGAGAATTTTGGTTCCAGTACTTCACCATGCGAACCAGCCCCTTCCATTCATTTCCATAGGCTTGGTGCGCTTCAACCGCCTTCTTTGCATGAATTTCAGGGTTCGTCCCCATCCATTTGCCAGTAACATTGTCCGGAATTTCGTAGTCGCCGCCATTCACTAATGCCGGGACGGCATCTACGCTAACGACACGGTAGTCGGTATTGTCCTCGGTATCGACGACCACACCAAAATTGACGCCGACGGACCGACTTTGCTTCTTGACGGCGTTCTCGCCATACTGGTCGGCAAGCGCACGATGAAAAGCGGACAGAATCTGTTCTGGATGCTTGTCGCGATAGTGCGCCTCACTCTTCCCAAGAACAAAGAAGATATCGACGTCCTTCAAGGGCTTCGATTTTGTCCAGCGCGCATAGCTTCCCGTCAGAAAACTCCTGTCGATCTGAAATGCCTTGTCTAGGTGATCGCGAACTTCCTTCTGTCGTTTGGACGCGTTCGTCTGCTCTTTCTCATTGAGCTCCAGGCGGCTCTTGAACTTCTTGAAGGCATCAGGAAAAGTGATCACGACGCCTGCCTCCAGTAGGAAGCAGAAGCGCCGAGGCCATTGTGCTCGATGGTCGATCCGAGACTCTGTCGCACCATTCCTTCAGTGGATCGCGCCGTTGTTGTGTACCATCCTTGGACATCCCGCCTGCCCGGCTTCGTCCGCAACAGCAGATCGTACCTTGCATTTTCGGGCGCAACACCGGCTTTCCTGATGGCCCACCGAAGTTGGTCAGTGTCTGTCCAAAAGTTTCCATCGCCCGATGTCCAGCTGTAGGAAACTTCGATGTCCCACCGTAAAATCAGCCCGTTCGTTGATGGATTGTAAATTTCGAGAGTAATCTTTTCAAGGTCCTCGCTGTCCAGCCAGGTCTTTATCCCACGCATGTTTACTTCCGTGTCATTTACGAAGTTCGTTGGGTCCATGCCACTCAGCCGGATGATGTCTTTTAGGCTCTTCAGTATATTGTCAGCGACGTATGTGACTGACTGTGTATGCGAATATGTGATGACGGCTGTCATAGCTTTTGCAACCCTTCGATGTCGATTTGCAGTACAGCGGCATTCCCTGACGTTGCCACATCCTCTTTTTTTGCTTCAGACTTGTCGCGGGCCGTGATCCGTTCGCTCTTCTGTTTGAGAGCAGACTGAACCCAATCGAGGTCTTCAGCGTCGCAAGGGAGAGATATCGACCAATCCCCGTTTAGGGGATTGAAACCCAAAATATCCTCGTTTGCGTCCGACCCATCAATCGCATCGTCGTCGTAAATGCAGTAGATTCTGGTCTGCGGGCCGCTGCAGCTCACAATGATCGCAGACTGCTGGCATGCCCTGTCCGTGATGATGCTGCTTGCGATGCCCGCGACGCTGTCAATCTCAGATCGTGCGTTGGAGTTCGAGCGCGTCAGAAGATCGGCGATTGCAGACCAAGTAGCCAATGAGTCCCGATATGGAGAGCTTCTTACTGTCCTACGCGTGACTGTCACCATCACCTGCCCCCTTTCCATGCCTTGGCAGTTTGCGCGCTTGTCGCCGCAGAGCTCAGTTGAGCAAGTGAGACTGAACTTGGGTTCAGGGCGACCTTGGTGTTCGTCGCAAGAGCATTGGCCACGGTTTTTCTGATCGTTCTCCCATCGAGGCCAACGAAGTCGTCGGCACATGCATCGAAGCCTTTAGTCTGCGCCAACTTTCCGATTTCGGGGTAGATAGTACCAAGTCCCTCAAGGCAATCCTTCAGGATTGTCTTGCAGGCGTCCTTGTTCGGCAATGGAACATCCAACACAAGGTCACACCGCGAGATGAACGCGCTGTCCACGGCCTGAGGGAAATTGCTCGTTGCGATGAAGAGGAGATTTTTGTGCGTCTCTGCCAGCAAATCCAGCTGCACCAAAACTGCGTCCGTTGCTCTGTGAATATCGACCGGATTTGCATCGAGGCTCAACTTTGATCGGTCAACAGCCAAGGTTTCCACTTCGTCCAACAGGACGATCGTCGGCCCTGCGCTGAGGTACGCGCGAAAGTTGGTGATGCCCTGAGGGGCGGCATATCAAGGCGGTGTCGAGTCGCCGTCAATTCTCTGGTGAGAAAGGGATATGCCACATGTCAGAGACTACCATCACTCAACTGTCCGATCCATCGGGTTTTACATCTGACCCGTTCACTGACGTCCTGCGCGATGGAGCGCGCAAGCTGATCGAACAGGCGATCCACGCGGAACTGGCCGCGCTCATGAGCGCCTTTTCCGGGGAGAAACTCGAAGATGGGCGGGCGCGCCTAGTGCGCCACGGTCACTTACCGGAACGCGAGGTGATGACCGGCATTGGTCCAGTGCCCGTGAAGGTGCCGCGCGTGCGGGATCGGGGCGTAGGCGAAGACAAGGTCACCTTCACGCCCAGCATCCTGCCGCGGTATCTGCGTAAGGCAAAGTCGGTCGAGGATCTGCTGCCGTGGCTTTACCTCAAGGGCGTGTCCACGGGCGACTTCACCGAGGCGCTGGGGGCGCTGCTTGGCCCGAATGCCAAGGGCCTGTCTGCCAAGACCGTCACGCGGCTGAAGGCCGACTGGTGGAAAGACTACGAGGCCTCGGCAGAAACGCGATCTCGGCAACCGGCGTTTTCTCTACATCTGGGCGGACGGGGTCTACTTCAAACCGCGCATGGCCGAGGAAAAACAATGTGTTCTGGTGATCATCGGGGCGGACGAATACGGCCGCAAAGAGCTGCTGGCGATGACCGATGGCTTCCGCGAAAGCACCCAGAGCTGGCGCGAGGTGCTGCTCGATCTCAAGCGCCGTGGCCTGAAACAGGACCCCAAATTGGCTGTTGGCGACGGCGCCCCTGGGGTTCTGGACGGCCCTGCGCGAGGTATTCGCGACGACGCGGGAGCAGCGTTGCTGGGTCCACAAGACCATGAACGTGCTGAACGCGCTCCCGAACTCCATCCAAGCCAAGGCGAAGGCGCATCTGCACGATATCTGGCAGGCCGCGACGAAAGCCGAAGCCAACGCCGCCTTCGATTTCTTCGTCGAAACCTATGGCGTGAAATGGGATAAGGCGGTGGCCAAGCTGGTCAAGGACAGGGACGCGCTTCTGACCTTCTACGACTTCCCGGCGGAACACTGGAAACACATCCGGACGTCAAACCCGATCGAGAGCACCTTCGCCACCGTCCGGCATCGCACGAAACGCACCAAGGGATGCCTGAGCCGAAAGACCGGTTTGGCCATGGCCTTCAAGCTGATGATGTCAGCGCAAAAGAAATGGCGCAAACTCGACGGCCAAAACCGCCTACCTGAGATCGTCCAAGGGATTGAGTTCCGAGACGGTATCCGTCACCTTCAAACCGCCGCCTGATCAAGCGTCACCAACTTTTGCCCATATCTCCCCTGCGCTTGCCAACTCCGATATTGTTTGAGCAAAGAGGTCGGCGACTGCGCGCTGAGTTTTACCCATCGCGGAACTGGTCAGGCCGTGCGGCTCGACTTCGATCAGTTGGAAATTGCCACCTTTGAAGGCTTCCGCCGTCCTGTTTGCGAGACCTTTTGCTAGCGACGTTTTGCCCGTTCCTGGCGGACCTACCAACAAAATAACACCATGGAGTGGAAGGACTGTTCGGCTGACTTTGTGTCGGATCGAGAAGTTAAGAACCGCTTGGGAAACAAGCCTCTGCCTCAGATCATCCTCTATGATGATAGAGGTCCAGAGATCTGAAAGCGCTGAGTTAGGCAGTGCCGTGACGCTCTGAATGCCCTTTGGCAGATCGGCGGACTGCATTTTGCTCATGACTGCTCGCTTCAACCTCTTGTCGATTGCGCTAGGCGGTTTTTGACGCATCTAGCGGTTTACAAATTTGCCATTTTGGCATCGATGTGACATAACATAGTGACAATAAGCCGCATTTTCAAGCGGTGAAGTTTACAGAATATCAACTATATGGTCGAATTGTAAACCGATCACCGGGAGAACGCTATGATTGGCAAACGAATTAAGGGCGCACGGGCTGCATCAGGTCTGTCGCTTCGAGCGCTTTCAGACGCGATCAACAACAAGGTCTCCGCACAGGCCATCGGCAAGTATGAGCGCAATGAGGATATGCCCCGGTCTGGTGTGCTTATTGCACTGAGCCGTGCGCTTGGCGTTTCCGTCGACTTCTTGCTGAGCGACGATGACCTAGAGCTCGACGGGGTAGAGTTCCGTAAATCTGCTAGCTCATCCGCCAAAGAGGTAGCCATGATCGAGGCGAAGACGCTTAATATGGTTGAGAAATATCTTGCTGTAGAGAGCCTTTTAAACTTGTCGAGTCAGAACTGGGATGTTCCTCTCGAGGCCCCTTATTGGATTTCCGATCCCAGAGATGCAGAGGGAGCTGCGCGCAGTCTGCGTGCTGCCTGGCAACTTGGACACGATCCGGTTCCTATGTTGGCAGAGCTCTTAGAGGAGCATGGGATCAAGGTTCTCTCCCTTGATGTAGAAAATATCGACGGCTTGGCAGCGAAGGTGCGCCGGAAGGATCGGCATTCTGCGCGTGTGATTATGATAAAGCGGAGAACGTGGTCCGAACGTAAACGCTTTAGTTTAGCGCACGAGCTGGGCCATATGGTGCTCAATGTCGCTCAGGGTTGCGATCCAGAGCGTGCCGCAAACCGGTTCGCCGGCGCATTTCTCATTCCAGCGGAGGTGCTTCGCCAAGAGATTGGTTCGCTGCGCAAAGACATCAGCATTGGTGAACTTATCAGCCTGAAGGATCGTTTCGGGGTCAGCATTCAGGCGTTGACCTATCGCTGTAAAGATTTGGAGATTATCAACCCGTCGACCTTTGGCCGCCTTTTCAAGATTTACAAAGATCGTGGCTGGCGGGACGCGCCATTCGAGGAGCCGCATTCCATCGCTTGGGAACAAGAGGAACCTGATCGATTTCAGCGCCTGTGCTTTCGGGCTTTGTCCGAAGGATTGATCGGATTGTCGCGTGCAGCCGAACTTCTTGAGATTCATGTGCGAGAACTGGAAAGTCGCCTCGACTTCGTGGCATAAGGGGAAGGTGCAAGTCCTAGTTTCAGACACTTCTGTCTTGATTGATGTTGAAAGAGCCTCTCTCACAGAGAGGCTCTTTGATCTCCCATATGAGTTCGTCGTGCCCGACCTGCTATTCGAAGCGGAGCTATTGGACTGGATGGGTCCAGACCTGATAGAGCGTGGGCTGCGTATTGAGGAACTAACGGCCCATGAGCTGGCACTAGCAACACAGCTAAAACGCCAGAGAGCCATGCTCTCGACACCTGATGTCTTTGCTTTCTGCTTGGCGGCCGAACGCGGATGGATCCTTATTACTGGAGATGGTGCACTAAGGAAGGAAGCCAAACGCCAGCAGTTAAAGATGCATGGCGTTCTTTGGATATTCGACGAAATGGAACGGCATCACGTTTGCAGCGCTGCGACATTGCGCAGCGGCTTGGAGGCAGTTCGGGACCATCCACGCTGCCGCCTACCCTTGCGAGAGATCAATTTCAGACTTGCGCGCTATTGAGGCGACCACCGCTTTTCGTCCGATTTATAATCTGTATGAGTAAATTGAAAGATTGGAACACTGATGACGCCGATGATTGCTGTTGTATTGGGGTGCATTGTTGCATCGCCAATACTGCTGATTTTACTCCTCCTGTCATATAGAAAATTTAGAAAATTTCAGGCTGAGGCGACACGAGCGACAGAACTGCAAAATCTCAAATTCCAGATGGAAGAGGCGAATTCCGTAGCTTTACGTGAAAAATATTCATCCATCATTTCACATGAAGATGAAGTCGCCCGTCTGAAATCACAAGCTAACGACTTATTGACGCAAATCACTATCGCGCAGAAATCTTATGCTGAAAAGCGAGGCCACCTTGACCGCCTTGAAGCCCAAGTAGCAGTTTATGATGAGCGACTCGCGTTTGCTGAACTGGGTGTTTACGAGCCTCACTTCGATTTTGGAGACAGTGAAGAATTTAAGAAACAGATCAAGGTCGTGAGAGATGAGCAAAAGGCGATGATCACGGCCAAACGAGCCACACATTGTCCTACCGAATGGACCGTAGAGGGTAGCAAGTCCAAGGGGCAGACCATGATCAATCGTCAATCTCGTTTGACGATGCGTGCCTTCAACAACGAATGTGAAGCTGCGATCGCGAACATCCGGTGGAACAATGCAGTTGCGATGGAGAAACGAATTCAAGCCGCTGCTGGGGCAATCAATAAGGAGAACGCGTCAATGCAAATCACGCTCTCCGAAGCCTATGTAATGCTTAGGATCAAAGAACTACGCTTAAACCACGAGTATCGTGAACAGATCAAGGTTGAGAAAGATGAGCGTGCTGAATCGGCACGCGCCGAACGCGAAGAGAAGAAGCTTCTAGCCCAAGCTGAAGCTGCTGAACGCGATGAACAGAAATACCAGGATCTGCTTGATAAGGCCCGCAAGGAAGCGGGCATCGATGGTGGAACCGATGCGATGCAGGAGCGGATCGCCGAACTTGAAGCATCTTTGGCTGCCGCGCACACTGAAAGTGAAAGAGCACGTGCCATGGCCGAAATGACGAAGTCCGGCTATGTCTATATCATCTCAAACGTGGGCTCCTTCGGGGAAGATGTGGTCAAGATCGGTCTGACGCGGCGACTAGACCCGGATGATCGGGTTCGTGAACTCGGTGATGCAAGCGTCCCGTTCAGCTTCGATACCCACGCCATGATCTACAGCGACGAAGCGCCAGCACTTGAGTTTGCCCTTCACCGAGAGTTCGCCGAGCGCCGGATAAATATGTCAAATATGCGCAAGGAGTTTTTCCGTGTCGGTCTGGAAGAGGTAGAGGACGCGGTGGCGCGGCTCGCGCCTGATGCGAACTTCTTCAAAGATCGCGAAGCACAAGAGTGGCTTGAGACTCTTGCCCGACGCAACAATGCTCTTGCAGATCTGCAGGCAGGCGTGGCGTCTGATTTGCCTGCGACAATCTGATAAAGCAAGCGTCAGATGTTATATGACCCCGATAGACCCAACTTTCCGTAAACCCGTCCAAAAATCAAGTTGTCCAATTACCCGTCGCGAAGGCATTTTTAGGGCCAACTTTACATCTGTCCATTTAACGCACGTCTGATGGACGGCGAACAATTATTCCAGTCATTTAGCTGTTCGGAGAGGACATCGCATCATTGATCCAGGGCGTTCTTAGGACGGGAACTTTGGCATTTTGCGCTGATGCAGCGGCCTGATCAGCAAAGTCGCTGTAAAGAAAGTCATCCCCGTTTCCGCCGACCAACCTGTCGTCGTCGCCCTGACCGGTCAGGACATTGTCTCCTCTTTCACCAGCCATTCTGTCGTCGAAACCCGACCCAGCCAGATTCTTGATTGACGTATACCGATCTCCCTCGGATCTGCCGCTGTTCAGATTGAGCCGGACGCCGCTGGTCGCATTGTTTTAGTCGGCTGTGTCGCTTCCTGACCTGCCGATCAGGTAGTCGGCGCCGCCGCCGCCCGTCAGGATGTCATCACCGCGGCCACCTGAAAGGGTATTCGCCTGATCGTTACCGATGATCCGGTCGTCAAAGAAAGACCCCACCACGTTTTCGAAACCCGTCAGGATATCGTGACGGATCACCATGCCGCGACCCACGATCTGCACAGGTCCGTCCGCGTCGCCGCCCATTTGCGCTGGTTAGCAACGTAGGTGCAAGCAGCAGAGTCAGTCGCGAATCTGCTACCGACCACCATGTCCGCAAGCTCGACGTCATCATCGGGATCTTTCGCGCGCGGCCGCTCTGCCCCGGTGAGAGAGGTCTCTGATCCACCGTCCTTGTATCTCGGCGATCTACGACGGCGACAGGGCACCGACACGGCGGAGTGGTTCAAATGCGCGCGTGATGCGCGGTTCAGTGACCGGCGTGGTCGGCGTGTTGAACGATGGAAGCGGGTAGTGACATGGTGACATGTTAATGTTCGGGTTGGTCGTCGTGGCCGTGTTCGCCGGCCATGGGTGCCGCCTGATCAAGGGAACCGTTGTGATGGTCGTCGGAGGCGTGGTCGTGGGGCACTTGCGCGGGGTCCGCATCCTCGCTGGCCAGAACGCTGTCCAGCCCGTCGAGTTGCTGGCCCAGATAGAAGATCAGATCCTCCGCATCAGTCTTTGTCAGGCCCATGAAGGGCATTTTGACATCGGGGAACCGGGCGTTCAGGGCGACGGCGATGGGATCGCCGTCCTTCAGCAGGATGTCGGGCGCCTGCAGGTAGCGGGACAGCCAGTCGTGATCGCGACGCAGGGTGACACCGGCCAGGTCGGGGCCGAATTTCACGCCCGACCCGATGGTGTGGCAGGCCGAGCAGACCTTGATGAACATCGCCTCGCCCCGCCGGTCGGAGATGATGAAATCCGACGCCGGGCGCTCGCCGGTTTCGGTCAGCATGTCGGGGACGGTGGGCGCACGCCAGTCGGGGTCCATCTCGAGGATCGCCTGGGTCGCAACCTTCAGGCTGCCCATCACGGAGGTCCGGCGCCAGAAGTCCAGCGCGTCGTTGCCGATCAGCATGTCGCTGCGATGGTCGTAAAGCGTGTCGCTCCGCTCTCCCAGCTTCATCCGGATCACATCGATATCCGCGGGGTCACCCGTCAGAAAGGTCCAGCCCGACCCCGGCTCGATCCCGAAACCCGCGGCGAAGGCGCGCAGCTTTTCGGGTGTGTCGTTCACCGGGTCCAGAGAAATCGAGTAGATGAAGATGTCCTGCCCGACCCGGTCGCCCAGCCAGTCGGCGATCTGCACCATGCGGGCGGTGGTGAATGAACACAGGTCGTTGCAGTCAGTATAGAAGAAGGTGAAGACCACGATCTTGCCCGCGATCAGATCGTCGTAAAGGGCCACCGTTGCGCCGTCCTGCGTGACCAGCGGCAGGTTGGTGAAATAGCCTGCGTCGCGCTTTGGCCCGGCGGCGGCTGGCAGCGTCAGGGCCAGAAGTGCCGCCGCCGCGGCGAGTGTCCATATCTTGGGGAAGAACGTCATGCGATAACTCTCCTTGGACTGTAGGTGGTGTGACCTGCGCCGCTCTCAGGGCAGCGGCGGGATGATCGGGAAAGGCTCGAACTTCGGGTCGAAGGGATTCCCTTCGGGCAGGAACTCCGGCGTCGTGTAGGTCACGCCGTCCGGTGTCGGGTTCGGGGTCGGCATCACGGCGGAATGCGTGCGCGAGGAATAGGGATTGTTCGGATCCGTCAGGATGTCGAACCGCATGATCATCGCGGAGTCCTCGTGGACGGTATTGTGGCAATGGCTGACGTAGGCGCCGCCGTATTCGCCGAACTGGACCTGAATCCGCACTTGGCTACCCTCGCCCGTCCGCCAGACATCCTTGCGGGCGAACTTTTCCGTCGCCGTCATGCTCTTGCCGCCCCGGTCGATGGTGATGCCCTCTTCGAAGTGCAGGTGGACCGGATGGTCCCAGCCATTGCTCGAATTGCGCAGGACCCAATGCTCGACCTCGCCCGGGCGCGGGATCAGGGCCGAGATGTGGTTGGCGTTGAAACCGCCCAGAATGTCGCCGTTCACCCGCATCGACCAGGGATAGACCTCGCGCCGCAGGCAGGACGGGTTGCAGTCGCCGGTCAGCGGATCGATCGGATTTTCCTGCCCCCGCTTCACATCGATCAATCGGACGCGGGTCGGTGTGACCACCGGGATCGGATCAGTCAGCCGTGTCGGCACGCGGCTGAGATCGGGCTGGGTTGAGTGGTGGATCACACCGGGCACGTCGACGCTTTCCACCGCGTCGACGATGCGGAACTGCAGCAGCGATCCCGCCCCCGGGTCACCGGCTTTTGTGGTGTCGGCCACCTTCCAGGTCACGGCACCCTTCGGCCCGCGGCCGCTGGTATGGGCCATCAGGTTGATCATGTTGATCGTGTCGCCGGCCCGGAAGTTGGTGAAGTCGACGACGACGTCTAGACGTTCCGCGACACCCATCGTGTCCATCGTCGTTACCTTGACGGGCTTGGTCAACAGGTTGCCGTCGGCGGCAACGACCACCATTGGCACCGCCACGCCAAAGGCCGTGCGCAACTGCAACTTGATGAACCGAGACATGCTGGCATTCAGCATCCGGAATCGGTATTTGCGCGGCAGGACTTCCATGAAGGGCTTGTAGCCGAAGTTGACCAGCATCAGGTCGCCCAGGAATCCGTCGGTGTCGAAGATGTCGAAGAAATACTGACCGTCCGGGTCCGTTCCGCCGTCGCTGATCATCAGGTTTATGTCGAAGTCGATGTTACCCCAGTCCAGCAACGACCCGCTGGGCAGGCGTTTGTTCACGCCGTCGTCCAGCACCTCGTTGCCGCGGTCGGGACCGCTGTAGTAGTTGATCGCGCCCACGTGACCCTTGTAGACGTTCTCGGCGGTATAGAAGAACCGGTGATCGTGGAACCACAGGCTGGACTGCAACTCGCGGTAGTCGCCCTTTACATGAACAAGACCGCCGTTGCCATCGGGGCCGGAGGCCCGCCGGTCGGTCATGGTCTTATTGATCGTGTCGGCCCGCGCCAGCGTCGTGCTCCAGTGATAGTCGTAGAACTGACCGGGAAAGAAGTGTGCGTTCGACGCGCCGTCGCTGGCCGAGGCGTTGTGGGCGTTGTGGTTATGGGTGGACTGGCTGTTCGATCCGAAGCCACCGTTCTGCCCGTAATCCGGTGGCAGGCCGTTGTAGTGCCGAAACATGACTGGTTCGCCGTAGCGGACCTTGATCAGCGGCGGCTTGGTGGTTGCCTCTTGGGCACGCCCCTTTGCAAAGGTCCAGACCTTGTTGACGGATTGCGGTGGCAGGCCGGGGTGGAAGCCCCAGTTCGGACCGGTCGACACCAGCGACATGATGTAGGCCTTCTGCGGCAGGTACTCGGCCCACCGCTGATGCGCGAAATAGGCCCCTGGCGGACGCCCCTCCAGCGGGCCGCGGCCGGTCAGCGTGTTGCCATACAACTGGCCGCCCGACATCGTGTAATCTGTGTGGTAGGACATCCGGCGCCCCGCCAGTTCGCCCGATCCAGCGGGAAAGGCCACGTCGATCTCGCCGCCGCGCAGTATCGGGGTCAGCGGTATGGGTTCTTGCAGGTCCAGCCGCTGCAGCCGTTGGGTGAAGGGCAGGACGCCGAAGGTCGGACTACGCGGCACGCCCGTGGGCTCTGTCTGCGCATAGGCACTGCTGGCGAAGGGGCTGAGGCCGTTGATGTTGGCCAGCGCGCCGGTGGCGGTGAATATCCCCCATTTCATCAACTCACGGCGGCTCACCTGACCGGTGGACAGCGCCTTAACGATCTCTGCTCGGTTGTTGCGGGCATTCTGAGCCTCATGTTGGCGACGCTTGGATTCTGTGAAAGGCAGATACATCGCTTCGTTCCCCAAATGGTGTTGCTGGGTCCATCCGGCTGGGGCGTAACCCGTCATGAGCGGACGCATGGGTGCTGGACATCACGCAGTGGCGTGGCACTAAGTCTGGTCCGACAGAAGGGACGAGACATGACCGATCATCCGATGCAACAAGGTTAGCAGCTCCGCGCCATAGCCGATAATTCAGAGGTCGAACGATGGATTCAGACCAAGGTCTTAACCATTCTTTATCCTTTGGTCGTGGAACGGATAGGACCCGTGGCTGCCCGCGCAGGTAAAATTCAGCAGGTCACGCGCCGAGGCAGGCGGCCGTCGACACGCTCACGGTGTCGTTCAGACCTGCAGCACCGATGGCTGCCATCAGCCGCAGCCTGGACACCGTCACAGATGCAGCCGGTGCGCAGGTGTTGCAGATGCAGATGTTCACCGTCACGACATGCCTCCCCTGCCCCGTACGACTTGGATGGCCTCGGCATAGCAAGATTTTGCGCTTGTTTGATTTTCGAACTCTGTCCGTAAAGCTGTTCGGTCATCATTCGGTGATTGCGACGGCCTCAACGGTTGCACTGACTGCGACGGTGCACTTTACCAGAAAAGTCAGTCGTGAAGAACAAGGCCTCTGGCTGGGAGACAGCGGTCATTGAGATGCGCGGTTTCTCGCGCCACTTACGACTGCAAGTCCATAGTCATTGCTGGCGGTGCAGAGCTGGTGGCATCCTTCATCAAGCCGTGGTTCGATAGTGGCTTCGAATGCACCTTCGGAAACCTGTCGATATTTTCCCCGCTTGATCAGTCAATGTTTTCCATAATTGAGAATTCACTCATGTCAGAAAGTCCGGAACGACAACTATGGCGGCACGTCCTTTACGCTGTTTTTTCTGACCTGGAATCGTCCAGTGAACATGTCCACCAGAACCGAAGTTCTGCACGACGATGGGTGGGGACGTACCCAAGCAGGGACTTCCGGATGGTCTGCGACCTGGCAGGTTTTGATCCAGACCTTGTGCATGCTCAGTTCAGAAAAATTGCGGATCGCAAACGATCGATCGATCGATGTTCTCAGATCTCGAACCATTCCGATATTCAGGACGGGCAAGCCTCGGTCAACAGAACGACGAAGGGACGGAGGTGGGCATGACAGTCGCAGTCGGCCCTTCCGAAACCATTCATCAACCGTCTTGGTTTTGAACGTGGATTTTTATCCATGAGCGTCATTCGCCCGAGGCCAATGCGGGTGATAATCATCAATCACAATGGGATGCCTATGTGTCAGACGACCATTCAGGTGAGGGTGGTCCTGCGCCAGATCGTCGTGCGTGTGAGTGACAGATACATCCTTCTCATGTGACCAAAGCAGAATTCCGCCCAGAAGCCCCACACCTGCTACCAGCGCCAGAACGCTGAACGCGGCAACGGGACCGAAGGCCGTGATCAGCCAGCCTGACAGCGGATATGTCAGCAGCCAACAGGCGTGCGACAGCGCGAATTGTGCCGCATAAACCGCTGGCCGATCCTCCGAGTGGGCGGATCGTTTCAGAAGGCGACCCGACGGTGTCAGCACGACGGAATAGCCGATGCCGATGGCGAGCCAGCCTACAAGCAAGGCGCCCCAGACCGGACCAGCGACGGCAACCCACAAACCCAAAGCCAGCAGCACGACGACCAGACTTGACGAGCCAGCGATCATCACCGGACGATCCGGCCGGGTGTCGAGAAGACGCGGCAGAATCAAGGCGGCCAACATGGAGCCGCCACCGAAAGCCGCCAGCGCCATGGCGACCTGGCGGTCGCCCAGCCCCAGATCGGATTTCACCAGAATGACCGTATTCACCAGAACCATCGCTCCGGCGGCAGCGGCGGCGAGGTTCAGCGACAGCAGGCCGCGCAGCCGCGGCGTCGCCAGATAGATGCGCAGCCCACGCGTGGTCCGATCGTAAATGCCGCGGGGCGCGGTGGGTTGCGGACTTGGCAGCAGCACCGAGACGACCAGCAGTGCCGAGCCGATGAACCCGATGACGGTGCCATAGAACAGCACCTGATAGCTGACGAAGGCCAGCAGGATCGCGACCAGTGTCGGACTGATCAGGTTTTCCAGATCATAGGCCAGCCGTGAGAGTGACAGGGCCCGGGTGTAGCGGTCCTCTTCCGGCAGAATGTCGGGGATTGTCGCCTGGAATGTCGGCGTGAACGCCGCAGAGGCAGATTGCAGGACGAAGATCAGAATATAGACCTGCCAGATCTCGGTGACGAACGGCAGGCAAAGTGCGACGACCGCGCGGACCAGATCGAGACTGACCAGCATGGCGCGTCGCGGCCAGCGGTTTGCAAAGGCCCCGGCAATGGGTGCAATGCCAACATACGCAATCATCTTGATCGTGAACACCGTGCCCAGAATGAGTGCCGCGCGGTCGCCTGCCAGATCGTAAGCCAGCAATCCAAGCGCGATGGTTGCCATGCCTGTTCCCAGCAGTGCCACGATCTGCGCCAGGAACAGATGGCGATAGGTGCGGTCTGCGAGGACGGAAAGCATCAATGTGACCTTACAGATATTTGACGATGGCCTTGAATTCGGCGACCACCTCTATCGTCGTTATGGCCGGTGGTCACTGTTAGGCAGCTGGCTGCCGACTATAGGCGATCCGCTGATTGTGGTCGCAGGCGCTATGAAGCAACCGCTGGTTCCTTTTTTCGTTTTGGTTACTCTTGCAAAAGGACCGCGGTATATTTATTTCGCTATGCTTATGCAAAAGGACCGCGGTATATTTATTTCGCTATGCTTACGTTGGTATGGGTTTAGTGTCAGATGTGCTCCGGTGCCACGAGATTTATCCAGTTTGGCGAGGTTGGCCACCCTGTGTCACTTCGGCATATGCCTCGCAGTCGTTGCCGCGTCATAATCGTAAGTGATTCCATCCCCAACATCTGTCCCTGTGACATGTTTCGAGCCAACCTTTTCATGGTAACAAAGCACTCGTTGGGGACACAGAACGCGAGAACCATTGTACCCATGAATATTTAGGCGGCATCCATGACCCTTTCACGTATCCTGTATCTAGTGGCGATCCTTGCGGTCGGTACACCCTTGTTAGCGCAGGACGCGCTTTCAAATTCTGTTAACTTTCAAGCCGGGAATGTGGGATCGGAAAGCAACCTGCCGCTACCCCGTTACGTCAGCTTGAAGGCAAAAGAGGCGAATGTACGCCGTGGCCCAAGTCTGACCTTCCGGATCGATTGGGTGTTCCAGCGCCGTGACATGCCTTTGCAGATCACCGCTGAATACGACCAGTGGCGTCGCGTGATCGACCGCGACGGCCAAGGTGGTTGGGTGCATTACGTTTTACTATCAGGCGTGCGTACAGTGATTGTAGACGAAGATCGTCTTGTCCTGCGCGCCAAACCGTCAGACACCGCGCCCGTGAGGGCCGAATTGGAACAAAATGTCATCGCACGGCTCGGCGACTGTGAAGGCGCATGGTGCGAATTAACTGCAGGCGGCTATAACGGCTGGGCGCACAGATCCGCACTTTGGGGTCTCGATCCAGATCCGTTTGGAAACTAAATCTTACGGACGTGTGCTGGTTACGTTCACATAGTACGTGGCCGGACCCAATCAGCGTGCGGGTGTTACTTGAACAGCCGCACTGTTTCAGGGCAGGACGCGCTTTTCTGCTTATGACAACGAGACACGACCGGCAGCATGATTTTCAAGCGGAGGTGACCGCCAACGATAGGGCAAACCTGTAGTGAACGTGGCAGCGCTGCGCCAGATGTCAACGACACAATGTTCCGGCACGTAGGAGCTGCCGACCAATCTTTGGTCTTGAACCTACAGTAGCTATAGCAATTACAAGGCCGGTGTTGGTCGACCGCTGCGAGTCGACATGCACAAGTATTGTCGTGAATAAAAGTGATCAGATTTGTCGAACGCTTGGATTTATACCCTCGCCCCGGTTCTGGTGACAGTGGTTGCGGCGATCGTCGCGGTCAATCTGCGTCCAGGACCTGTCTTTACGCGGCCAACACCGGGATATCCGCGATCATCGACGCCAATGGAGATGTCGTCGCGCGTCTCGATACCGGGGAAACAGGCGTCATTGACGCCAGCCTGCCCGGCGCGCGTGCTCCCACGCGCTACGCACGTTTCGGCGACTGGACAATACTGGTGCTTATGGTTGCGTCTTGGAGCCTGGTCTATTCTTTCGGCTTGATCCGACGACGTCTCGATGCGGAGCATTCAAGCATGGAGGAATGGTGATGCTGGAACTCGCGGGTTTTGTCGGAGGTGCGATCTGGGGTGGCTATCTGGCGTGCGGCGGTAAGGAAACCGCCTGGATATGCTTCAATATGCGACAAGCTTCGGTATTGCCTTCGGCCTCCTCGCCCTTTTCACCTCGATGATCCTCTTGCGCATCACGTCCTGAAAATCCTTCAGCATCGGCACCGAATTGAAACGACTGTTCAACATATTGCTTTACACTTTCATGGCGGTCTGCGCAGCGGGATTGGCCGTCTCCGGTACCGCCTACTTTCTGCTGCGTGCCTCCGTTCCCGACTATGACGAGGACTTCAGCGTTGCAGGCATAGATAGCCCGATCGATATCCTGCGGGATTCTTCAGCCTTACCGCACATCACGGCGGGGTCCGCCGAGGATGTCTATTTCGCGATCGGCTTCGTTCACGCGCAAGACAGGCTCGGTCAGTTATTGAGGGCAAGGCGTGCGACGAGAGACCTGTTGCCACTGGAGCCAACGACCGAGATTGACTCTTCGACATCCGATGCGCTCGAAGCATACTCCGCCGGTGTCAACGCGTGGCTTGGGCTGGTTTCCGAAGGCGGGCGCGGCAGGGGTTCACCCGAACTGTTGATCGCTGACGAGAGAATAATCGCGGCTTGGAGACCTGTCGATAGCCTCAGAATAGCCCATGCTTTTTTGAGCGATCTTCGACCCAAGAGGCGACAAGAATTGTCAGTCTCGTCAGATTTGCGGATCCCGTCAGATCGCCCCGTCACAACCGAGTTGTTTGCTACCCCTCCCGAAGTCAGCCTCAATGCTTGGGCGCTGTCCGGCGACCGAACGGCCACAGGGGCACCAATTCTGGCCGCGGACATCGTTGGCCCTTTGTCGCTCCCCTCTGAATGGTATCTGGCGGATCTTCAACTTCCGACTGGAGCCGCGATTGGCACCACATTGCCCGGCGTGCCGTTCGTTGTCATCGGCCGCAACGAGCGCGTCGCATGGGCGTTCCGATCAACTCCCCAGACAGCCGTCAAAGAGCCAGAAGCTCCTACAGGCAAGAGTGCTGGCGATTTTCTAATGATGCTTGACCGTCTCGCGAGGTCCACCGATGCGAACAACGCCCTTAGCGGATCCTCTGAAATGTTATCGGCCGGAATGGAGGTTCTAGTGATCGACCGTGAAACCCGGACCCGCTGGCCCGAAAGGGAGGTCGAGCGCCCTGCATCGTTTCGAGACGCCCGTCTGGCCGCTCTTGATGATCGACAGCTGATATTCTCGGTTGAGGGCGCGATTGCGGTTCAACGCGACACTGTCAGCGCAGCCGCACGCGCCCTTCTGCCTCTGATGGCAAAAGAGCTTTGGTTCGCGAGGTCCACAAGCGGCATCGAAGAGACCCGCTCCGAAAGGCTTCGTAGCGAAATACTGAACAAGCTTGCGCAATGGAATGGCGACATGGATCGCTATTCACAGGAGCCGCTCGTGTTCTGGGCATGGGTTAGTGCTTTACAACGACGTATTCTTCAGGACGAATTTCCGGCGGCGAACGAGGTTTGGACCAGACCGAATCCCGATTTCCTTTACGCGGTCCTTTCCGGTCGGGGCGGGAGCGCAGTCTGGTGCGACATCCGCCCTTCCGCACGCACAGAAACCTGCGAAGATCGGGTTCGAGCGGCTCTGGATGATGCCCTCGGCTGGCTGGTCGACCGCTACGGATCCGATCCCTCCGACTGGTCCTTGGGGTGAGGCGCATACTTTGAACATGCAGTGGTCGCCGATCAGACCGGGCGGGATGGTGAGCGACTTGTTCTCTCTCGAAGCACCGACGCCAGGCGATCCCTTCACTCTGATGTCGACAGTATTTGCATCGGACGATGATCGGCCATTTGTCTCCAACGCGGGTACCAACTTTCGGGCGGTCATGTCGCTTTCGGACGAAAGCGGTTCGTATTTTATCACGCCCGCCGGTCAGTCCGGGCACCCTCTCTCAAGGTTCTACGAAAACCTCTTCCCGAAGTGGATGCACGGTGAATACATAATGATGAGCACGGATCTATCGTTGGCCCGCGGTGGCGCTGCAGGAACATCTCGACTGTCACCTAAATCAGAGGACAGCTCGAGTACGATTGAGGATAGGAGCCAATGATCACGTATCTCATCCACGCAAGCGTCCTCTGCCGTCGGCAGAGGACGCTGAAGTCAGGCCCCAGTTCAGCCCCGTCAGCCGTAGCAGGCTTTCCACAAACCCAGTCGTCTGACGCAGCGCCATCCCGAAAAGCACTTTCATGGTCAAGCAAGTCTGAATCGCGGCATCACTGGAGGTCCGCGATCTGCCCCTCTTGCCGGAAGGTTCGGCATCCCAGTTCATCTCGGGATCGAACCAGATCCTCAGTGATCCGCGGCGCTTCAGCGCCGCAGCCCCGTGCCCGACAGGTGCTAACGAAGGATTTGCAACGGCGACTCGATCGACTGCGCGGCGTTGGCAGAGGACCAGAAGACGATCGCCAGCCGACTGGAATCTTGCGACAATGACCCGACAGGTGACACTACCCCTGCCCTCTACGTGGGCCTCGACGAACGTTCTGGCCTACATCAAGAGCACCTGGCCAGACCGGCAACGTGATTTTCAAGCGGAGGTCACCGTCAACGATACGGCAAACCCGTAGTGAACGTGGCAGCGCTGCGCTAGATTTCGACGACACGATGTTCCGGCGCTTAGGAGCTGCAGGCCAATTTTTTGTCTTGAACCTACAGTAGCTATAGCAATTACAAGGCCAGTATTGGTCGACCGCTGCGGGTCGACACGTATAAGTTTTTGTCGTGAATAAAGGTGATCAGATTTGTCGAACGCTTGGATCTATACCCTTGCCCCGGTTCTGATGGCAGTGATTGCCGCGATCGTCGCAGTCAATCTGCGTCCTGGACCTGTCATTGTCAGCGCAATTCAACATTTTGCAGCCGGTGTCGTCTTTGCCGCCGCAGCAGGGGAAATTCTGCCTGACGTCATGCATGGCGGGTCGCCTGTCGCAACTCTTGTTGGCGGCACGGTTGGCGTCATTGTCATGCTGATGGTCCGGCAACTCGAAAATCTGATAAAGGGTCCCGTCGGCCTTATGACGATGATCGGCATCGACGTGCTGGTTGATGGCTTGGTTCTCGGTATTGCTTTTGCCGCCGGGGGGGCACAGGCGGGTCTGCTGCTCACCGTTGCACTGACCCTCGAAGTCGCATTCCTGGCGCTCGCCCTGGTAACCGAATTAAGCGCAGCGAATTGGACACGGATCCCGATCGTTGGCATCACGGCAGCCATCATGCTGTTGTTGCCGTTCGGCGCAGTCCTTGCAACGCCGGTTGCAACGATGCCGGATGCGATCGTCACAGGGTTCCTGTCCTTCGGACTGATCGCATTGCTTTATCTGGTGACAGAAGAACTGCTGGTCGAAGCGCATGAAACACCGGACCGCCCCTGGGTCACCGCTATGTTTTTTGCCGGTTTCCTGCTGCTTTTGTCACTTGAAGAGTTTTTGGCCTGAGCAAAAAACCATAAATTCTGAGAAAGAGAAGATATGTCTCACGATCATGGCCACGCCCATCTTGATCCGGCCTCAGGCGACAGACGTGTTGCCATTGCCATCTGGGCAAATGGAATTCTGACCGTTGCGCAAATTGCCGGCGGCATCTTTGCGGGGAGCCTCGCGCTGATCGCGGACGCCCTGCACAACTTTTCCGATATGGCGTCGCTGGTCATTGCCTTTGCTGCCCGCAAGATTGCCCGACGCCCTGCAGACGCGCGCATGACCTTCGGTTACGGTCGGATCGAGATCGTAGCAGCGTTGATCAACTACACCACGCTCATCGTCATTGGCCTTTACCTGATCTACGAAGGCGGCATGCGGATGATCGATCCTCCCCAAGTCCGCGGATGGTGGGTCGTGATCCTCGGCGGCATTGCATTGTTCATCGATACCCTGACAGCTTTGATGACCTACTCCATGCAGAAGGGCAGTGTGAATATCCGCGCGCTGTTCCTGCACAACCTCAGCGATGCCCTTGCCTCGGTCGCCGTGATCGTGGGTGGCGTACTCATCATTCTTTACGATATTCGCTGGGTGGACCCTGCAATTACGATCCTCATCGCGCTCTACATCCTGTATCTCGCCCTCACCGAAATCAGCGGCCCCATCCGGACACTGATGCTGGGCAGTCCACCTGACCTTGATTGCTCCGATGTCATTGATGCGATGCACGGCGTCGACGGCGTTACGGAGGTTCATCATGTCCACGTGTGGCAGATGCAGGAGCATGAGATCGGACTCGAATGCCATGTCGTTCTGAATGAAGACGCCTGGTCGGACATCGAAGCGGTCAAGTCGACGATTAAAAAGACATTGAAAGAGCGGTTCGGCATCGCTCATTCAAGTCTGGAATTCGAACACGTCGACCGCGCACATCGGGATGCTGCTCTTTATGGCCATGGCTCGCTGCAAAGCGAGAACGGCCATTCAGATTGAGCACCGAAACGCCCAGTCTTTGCTGACCCGTCATGAAGGAATTTAGATCTTGCGCTTCACTGTTGCAACACTTGCCATTGTAGCATCGCTTGCTTCTGGAATGGCTTACGCGGACGAGACTTTCGATGTTCACTTGCCGCTCGGCTCTGTTCAAATGTCGAAGAAGACAGCAAGTTCGCCGCTTGTCTTGTCGGTCGATTCCGACGAGTTGGTTCTGGAAAGTGCCTACTTTCCAAGAGTGGAAACATTTTCGGGCAATTCTTTCCTGATCTTTTTGTCTTCCCAAACGCACGCATGTGCAGGGCATTATACCTGGGTCACATTAGATGAATCAGGCCTGCGAGCATCACCGCAATTTGGCAACTGTTCCGACCGCGGGAAGGTGATGTTTACGCCGCAAGGGCCTGTTCTTTCCTTGCCGGCGACCAAGGACGCCAGCGAGGCGGCATTCTCTTTGAATAAGGATGGAACGGTCACAAAAAACGGCAATGAATGAGCAATGGACTTATGCTTGTGCCTCAGATTTCTGAATTCGAGCGTCAGAAACCTTTGCGAGGCTGTCGTGAACGACATTTGCCTGCCGCAAGTGTCGTTCGCGGCCCGCTCACGATTCCGTCAGTTGGGTGTGGGCGCGCAGTTCGGTATGGAACGTTTTAAGGTCTAGTCAGGAAATTTTCGTTAAATGCAGACATTCGATCGCCGCTTCGCTTCTCTTTCCATACTGGCTGCTTTGGCTGCTTGTGGAAAATCCAAACCACCTGCTAGACCTACCCCACAGTTCAAGCGATATTTCGGACCGCCCGTAACGCAGGTGGCCGTCTACAAGGCGAAGCGTCGTATGCATCTTCTCGGCGGCACCACGGTGCTGAAATCGTACGACTTCGGGCTCGGCAATCAGCCCGTGGGTCCGAAGCAGTTCGAGGGAGATGGGAAGACGCCCGAGGGCCTCTACTACATCGACCGTTTCAACCCCCGCAGCCGCTATCACCTCTCGGTCGGCATTTCATATCCGAACGAGCGCGACAAAGCCTATGCTGCGCAATTCGGCCGCAGCGCGGGTGGGGACATCATGTTCCACGGTCGTGGACCCGAGGGGAACGTTCTCGCGCCTGCGGAGTGGGATTGGACCGCCGGCTGCATCACGGTCACGGATGAGGAGAGCGAGGATATCTACGCGATGCTCAAAATCGGGACTCCGGTGTGGCTCCATGCGTAGTGAGCTGTTGGAACTGATCTTGCGCGTTCCAGCACATTTAAGCTGTCTGGGGACTTTATGACTGTCCGGCTTGCGCATCGTTCCGGTTACGCTTGCGGCGCAAGCCGATCCAGCGCGGTACCGAGGCTGCATAGCGATGATATTCAAGTCCCAAGGCCAGCCCCGCCCGCATCCCGCCCAGAAAGGCCAGAAACTCGCGGATCGATACCGGCACGCCGTGGTGACGCAGGCTGTGGAAGAACCGCAGGTACACCTATGCCACCGCAGTACGCTGAATGAAGACGAGGATGAACAGGCCGACGATGCCGAGGATAATGGCAAAGGCCGCCCCCCATTGCAGCATGTCCAACAGTTTGCCACCGCGCATCCGGGCACGGATGGCACCAATCAGTGCGCCAAGGACGATGCCGCCAAGCGGTAGGATCATGGGGCAGCACCTTCTAGTAGGGGCGCAACCCACTGATCTCTGCCAGCCGGTCGCGCACATTGGCATCACTGCCAAAGCCGTATCGCGCCCAACCCAGACTGTCCACCCGCACGGCCTCTGCCGCGACACTGTCGCCCTGCATGTCCAGCGCCTCGGCCTTGAACATCATCAGCGTGGCCATGAGGGCGGCGTTCTGGTGTCGCGCTGCCACCGGAATTGCCTTGTCGGCCAGCGTGATCGTGCTCATGGCGTCGCCGGCGGACAGGGTGAAAGCCGCATTTTGCACGGCGATGTGGGCGCTGTGAATCTTCATCAAGGGCGAGGCGGAATAGATCGCGTCCGCCCGACTGAACGCCGCCGTCGAGTCGTACCCCACCTGCAAGCGTCCCAGCGCGTAATACGAAAATCCCTCGCGCGGGCCGCCCCAGCCGAACTGCTGCGCGATCCTGACCGTGCGGTCGATGGACTGGCGCCGGGCCCCGGGACTTGACCCATTGGTCAGCGCGGTTTCCATCGCCGTGATACAGTCGCGCGACGTATCGGGAAAGTTGCCTTGACCGCCACGCTCTCCGCGGGGGTCAAGGCGCGCCAGCAGCGGCCCGATCATGCCGGCGGCCTGCACCCGTCCGATCCCGTTGCGCAGTTCCGGCGCATAGGTGGCCCGCAGCATGAGCATGTCGAAGCCGGTCAGCACGGCATGGATGTTGTCGTCGTTGAAGACGGAATCCGGGAGACGATAAAGATCGTTCAGCGGTCCCAGGGCTTGGGCCAGTTCCTCGTGCGGGCAATCCCGGATTTCCTACGGGGCGGCGAATGAAGATCGTCGCATGGGTGGGTACCTTCAGGGTTGTCCAGTCGACCGCATCGGTCTTGCGCATCGACAGTAATTCGGACCAGTTGCGCACGCGCGGCACGACAAAGCAGGCGGCCTGCGGCACGGCCCGTTGCAGCATCTCTGAAAATCGACGGCTTATCGGGCGCTATCGGCAACTGTCCGTAAAACACACGTTTTATGTGGCATTTGTAAGAGTGATCTATTTTTTTACGAAAGCTATTTTGTATGTAAGGATTGCTAAGTTCGGCACTCCTTTTCGGGCGTTCTGAACTCCTCCAATGGCCGACTGGTTTGCAGCACCTGCGTAGGCATTTAAGCGCTCCAAAACGTTGGGACTCCGTGACAGCGCAGATGATCAAATCGCTGACGAGGATTGCCGCCCTGTAGACGGCCAAAAACCTTAGGTCAATTTAGGTTGCAATGTCGTGCTTTGTTTGTGCCCAATGTGACGCAGGCCAGCAGCGTTGAGGTCAATGGTCGCGGCTTTTGACAGTTGAGGTGTCCGCCAACCCCACGACTGTGACCGGGATCGCCACGCTGGCCGCGAAGCCAGTGTCCTGTCCCGCAGGCGGCGAGGTCAGTGTCAGCGCCGACCCGATGCGGTTCATCACAGCGGCGACGATCGCCAGTCCCAGCCCACTGCCTGCCGCAGTGGTGCTGCGACGGGCAAAGCGGTCGGTCAGACCCGCCAGCACCTCCGGCGGCACGACCGGCCCCGCGTTCGTCACGACCAGTTGTCCATCTGCCGCAATGCTAACGGTGACCGTTTCCTCCGATCCATGCCGCAACGCGTTTTCCACCAGATTGCGGCACAGGATACCAACGATATCCGGGTCCAGGTGCGACATCACCGGCTGTTCTGGTAGAGACACCGTCACCCGGCCCGGCGCCAGACTGCGCCTCAGATCATCGACCACGATCCGCACGACCGGCCTGAGGTCGTGCGCCACATCTACCGTCAGCCGCCCGCCTTCGGCGCGGGCCAGTTGCATCAGCCGCTCCGACTGCCGCGTCAGTCGCTTCAGCGTCGCCTCGATCTCGCCAGCCCGCGCGCGGGCGGCCGGGTCCGCCGTCTCGGACTGCAACCGCTGGGCATGTGCGATGGCCCCGGCCAGTGGCGTGCGCAGCTCGTGCGCCGCATTGGCAGCAAAACTGCGCTCTGCGGCAAAGGCCGCGTCGAGGCTACCCAGCAGCGTGTTTAGCGTCGCGGCCACCGGCGCGATTTCAAGCGGCAGGTCATCGGCCAGAACCTGCGACAGATCGCGCGCATGCCGCGCGGCCAGCCGTTCGCGGAACCGCCGTAGCGGCGCCAGCCCCGCCCGCACCGCCAGCACGATTGCCAGCAGTGTCACCGGCAGCACGATCAGCAAAGGCAATCCCAGCGCCAGCTGCGCGTCCTGCGACACCTGTCGCCGGTGCGCCAGCGGCTCTGCCACGGTGATCCGCACACTGCCCTGCAAGGCATCCTCGTTATACAGTCGGTACAGCGGCGTCTGCCGGAATCCCGCCCCGTCATAGTCGGGAAACACCGCGGGATCGGCGGTATGCGACTGCAGCAAGACCCGCCCCTGCGCATCGCGCACCACGAAGGTAAAGAACTCGTCGTGCGCCGCCACCGCACCCAGGCGCTGGGTGATGCCTTCCTCCTCGCGCTCCACGATATCCATGACCGCCAGCGGCAATAGCCGCTGCGCCACCTCCTGCAAGGCCGAGTCGAAAACCTCGTCCATCTCGTGCCGCAGGGTCACGGCCGTCACCACCGCGGCGGCAATCCACAGCAGCGTGATCAGCCCGCCAATCGCCAGCCCGAGACGCGCCTGCAAACTGCGCGGCAACGTCATGGCGCGCCCAGCCGGTAGCCCATGCCGCGCTCCGTCGCGATCACCCCGGCGCCCAGCTTCTTGCGCAGCCGGCTGACATGAACTTCGATCGTATTGCTCTCGATCTCGGATCCGAAGGCGTAAAGCTTGTCTTCCAGCTGCGCCTTGGACAACAATTGCCCGGGCCGCGACAGAAAGGCGTCGAACAGCGCCCATTCCCGCGCGGTCAGCTGCACCGGCTTGCCGGCCAGGTGGATGCTGCGGGCCGCGGTGTCGATCTGCAGCGGCCCATGCACGATGATCGGGTTCGGGTTGCCGGACTAGCGCCGCGCCACGGACCCGATCCGCGCCGACATTTTAGACAGATCGAATGGCTTCACCAGATAATCATCGGCCCCGGCGTTCAGCCCGGCGATCCGGTCCGAGATCTGGTCCAGCGCGGTCAGGATGATGACGGGCGTCACATCGCCCCGCGCCCGCAGCGCTTTCAGAAACCCGATGCCCTGCCCGTCCGGCAGCATCAGGTCCAGCAGCACCAGATCATAGGCCGCACCCCGCATCGCATCCCCCGCCGCGTCCAGCCGCTTGACCCAGTCCACCGACTGCCCGTCGACGGCGATCTGGTCGCGCACGGCGGCGCCCAACACCTGATCGTCCTCGACAATAAGAATACGCATGCTGTCCCCGATCTTGATGACCCCGATCTGCGGGTTCATCCTGACGTCTTGCTGACGGCATCAACGCGCGACCTTCAGCGTCCCGTCAGCTTCACCCTGCATGGATCACGCAACGGGCCGCATCACGGAGTTTGGCGCATGACGAAGACACTCACAATGCTGGCCGTCCTGATCCTGCTGCCCGCCGGGGCGGCCTTCGCCGGCGATGACTGCTTTGTCCCCATGTCCCTGTGGCAACCCCGCGCGGCGGTGATCGCGCTTGCGGAGCAGAACAGTTGGACGCTGCGCCGGATCAAGATCGACGATGGCTGCTATCAGATCGACGGCACCGACGCGCAGGGCCGGAGGATCGAGGTGACGCTTCACCCCGCAACCCTGCAGGTGACCCGGATCGAATACGAGGATCACGATGACGAAGACAACGACTGACCCCCTCACCCTGACGGCAGCCTGACGGCAGCCTGACGCAGGAACTGCCTCACCGTCAGGCCCTCTTCAGCTCCCGCCCCCAGACTTAAAACAGCACCCAGCATGGAGTTTCCGCGATGCGAAAGACCCTCACGTTCCTCGCCGCCACCACAGCCATCACCGCCGGCATCGGCCTTCCCGCGTGGAGCGCGATGCGCGCCGACACGCCGGCGAACAGCCTCTCGGCCCCGCTCACTGCGCGGACGAGCGAGGCGAAGCTGATCCTCGTCAGTGGCAACGACGACAATGACGACGACACCGCGATCCGGTCCAGAGACCGCGAAGAGGACGACGACTGCGAGGAGGAGGACGGCAGCACCGCCTGCTCCGGCACCGCCTGCTCCGGCCTCGCCAATCCGGCCCCCGCAGGCACGGCGTTGGCAAAGGACCAAAAGACGATCGTCAGCCGACTGGAATCTCGCGACAATGACCCGACAGGTGACACTACCCCTGCCCTCTACGTGGGCCTCGACGGACGTTCTGGCCTACATCAAGAGCACCTGGCCAGACCGGCAGCGCGATTTTCAAGCGGAGGTGACCGCCAACGGTACGGCAAACCCGTAGTGAACGTGGCAGCGCTGCGCCAGATTTCAACGACACAATGTTCCTGTACGTAGGAGCTGCCGACCAATTTTAGTCTTGAACCTACAGTGGCTACAGCAATTACACGGTCAGTACTGGTCGACCGCTGCGAGTCGACACGCTTAACCCGAATAATTCGTGATGAAGTGGTGAGGGTGGTTTAACCTTCTGAAAAGCTGTATTTTTATGGTGCTAAAGCCAAAAACGCAGTTTCAGGAGCCACACCTGACCATGGATATGTTTACAGCCTCTCGTCTGCCTTTGTCACCCGTGAACGGCAAACCGATCCTCTTCAATTTCGACGGCGCAGAGATGAGTTCTGATGCTGGTCTGACACTCCTGCGCGAGGTCGAACGCCGCCATGATCTTGCAGGGCTGTTGGCATCCTGCCTCACGGACCTGCGCGACCCTGGGAAGGTAAGGCACAGCCTGGAGGAGATCATCCGGTTCCGCATAATGATGATTGCGGCGGGGTATGAGGATGGCGATGACGCTGCCGACCTGCGGCATGATCCGTCGTTCAAGATCGCGCTGGAACGTCATTTTGAGACGGGTGCGGCGCTGTGCTCCCAGTCCACAATCTCGCGAATGGAGAACCTGCTGTAAAAGTGGGTGTCGCTTGACACCTGTGGAAAATCCAAACCACCTGCCAGGCCTGCCCCACAGTTCAAGCGATATTTCGGACCGCCCGTAACGCAGGTGGCCTTCTACAAGGCGAAGCGTCGTATGCATCTTCTCAGCGGCACCACGGTGCTGAAATCGTATGACTTCGGGCTCGGCAATCAGCCCGTGGGTCCCAAGCAGTTCGAGGGAGATGGGAAGACGCCCGAGGGTCTCTATTACATCGACCGTTTCAACCCCCGCAGCCGCTATCACCTCTCGGTCGGCATTTCATATCCGAACGAGCGCGACAAAGCCTATGCTGCGCAATTCGGCCGCAGCGCGGGTGGGGACATCATGTTCCACGGTCGTGGACCCGAGGGGAACGCTCTCTCGCCTGCGGAGTGGGATTAGACCGCCGGCTGCATCACGGTCACGGATGAGGAGAGCGAGGATATCTACGCGATGCTCAAAATCGGGACTCCGGTGTGGCTCCGTGCGTAGTGAGCTGTTGGAACTGATCTTGTGCCTTCCAGCACATTTAAGCTGTTTGGGGACTTTATGACTGTCCGGCTTGCGCATCGTTCCGGTTACGCTTGCGGCGCAAGCCGATCCAGCGCGGTACCGAGGCTGCATAGCGATGATATTCAAGTCCCAAGGCCCGCTGAAGGGATGCCTCTTTTGACCGAACCTGCGTCTGTGCTGACCACATGAACAGCAGCCCAGCCATGAAAGTCGGGATCGCAGGGATAGCCAATGCGATGGCGATCGGCCCCGCCGGTTCTGTGCATAATGAGATGGTAGCAGGCTTGTCATCGCAAATCCGACCGCGCCACGTGATTTTTTGCTCACTGATATCAGTACTGATAAGGCACAATAGAGTTTTTTGCCGTTGCAGGGTCTGCGCGGGTTTGCCTCATGGAAGCTCCGTGCTCGAGATGACATCTGCATGACTAACCCCGCCATTCGGGTGACAGCCAAGGACAACAGATATGCTCAGCAGCTTTGCAGCAGAGACATTGGCGCGCTTCCAATTCGCCTTCACCGTGTCGTTCCACATCATCTTTCCGGCGTTCTCGATCGGTCTGGCCAGCTTTCTGGCTGTTTTGAATGCCCTGTGGCTGTGGACCGGGGACGCGGTCTATCGCACGGTCTTCGACTACTGGAAAAAGATCTTTGCCGTGGCCTTCGGCATGGGCGTCGTCTCGGGCATCGTCATGTCCTACCAGTTCGGCACCAACTGGTCCGAATATGCCGACAAGACCGGCCCGGTTCTTGGCCCCCTGATGGCCTACGAGGTGCTGAGCGCCTTCTTCCTCGAAGCGGGCTTTCTCGGCATCATGCTCTTTGGACGCGAAAAGGTGGGCAACGGGCTGCACATGTTCGCCACGGCGATGGTCGCGGGCGGCACGCTGATGTCGGCCACGTGGATCCTGTCAGTGAACAGCTGGATGCAGACCCCCGCGGGCTTTTCCATGAACGACGTCGGCCAGTTCGTGCCGGAGGACTGGTGGGCGATCATCTTCAACCCGTCCTTCCCCTACCGGCTGACACACATGGTGCTGGCCGCCTACCTGACGACGGCCTTCGTGGTGGCAGGTGTCGCGGGCTGGCATCTGCTGAAGGATCGCAACAACCCCGCCACACGGACCATGTTTTCCATGGCGATGTGGATGGCACTGATCGTGACGCCGTTGCAGATCGGTGCGGGCGATGCGCACGGGATCAACACGCTGGAACACCAGCCGGTCAAGATCATGGCGATGGAAGGCCACTATGAAAGCCATCCGGACGGCGCACCGCTGATCCTGTTCGGCATTCCAAACCCGGCGGAAAAGCGCATCGACTACGCCATCGAGATACCGAAGCTGTCGTCCCTGATCCTCGAACACGACCTGAATGCGCCGCTCAAAGGGCTGGATACGGTGCCCGATGATCAGGAACCCCCTGTCGCCATCGTCTTCTTCAGCTTTCGCGTGATGGTCGGCATCGGCTTTGCCATGCTGGGGATCGGCCTGTGGGGCGGCATCCAGCGCTGGCGCGGGCGGCTGTATGATAGCACGTGGCTGCACCGGGCGACCGTCGTGATGGGACCGATGGGCTTCGTCGCGGTGCTGGCGGGCTGGATCACGACAGAGGTGGGGCGTCAGCCCTACACCGTCTACGGCCTGCTGCGGACCTCGGATAGCCTCGGTCCTGTTGCTGCACCCGCAGTCGCCGCCTCGCTGATCGCCTTCATCGTCGTCTACTTCTTCGTCTTCGGCGCAGGTACCTTCTACATCATGCGCATGATGGGCAAGCATCCGGGCACGTCCCGGCTGGGCCTGCGCGAAGGTCCGGTGCGCGCTGCGGGCATCACGCCGGTGCAGCAGACGCACAACGCACATCCGGCGGAGTAAGGCATCATGGACGTCATTTTCGAACTCTCGTTCATCTGGGCCGGGCTGATCGCCTTCGCCGTGCTGACCTACGTCGTGCTGGACGGTTTCGATCTGGGAGTGGGCATCCTGTTTCCCTTCGCCCACTCTCGCAAGGACCGCGACACGATGATGAATTCCGTCGCCCCCATCTGGGACGGGAACGAGACATGGCTGGTGCTGGGCGGCGGCGGCCTTTTCGCCGTCTTCCCGCTGGCCTATGCAGTCGTGATGTCGGCGCTTTACATGCCGATCATCCTGATGCTGCTGGCGCTGGTCTTTCGCGGCGTGGCGTTCGAATACCGCTGGAAGACAGAGCGCTGGAAGCGCGTCTGGGATATTGCGTTTTTTGGCGGATCGACCATGGCGGCCCTGTGTCAGGGCATCGCCTTGGGCGCTCTCGTGCAGGGTATCAAGGTCACCGAGCGTCACTATTCGGGCGGCTGGTGGGACTGGCTGACGCCGTTCACACTACTGACCGGCGTTGCCGTCGTCGTGGGATATGCGCTGCTGGGCGCAACTTGGGTCATGATGAAGACGGATGGCGCGGTCCACCACCGGATGCGCGATCTGGCAAAGCCGCTCGCGATCGCCACGCTGGCCTTCATCGCCGCCGTCAGCATCTGGACGCCGTTCCAGAACTACACCTACTTCGAGCGTTGGTTCGCGATGCCGGGGTTCCTCTACACCCTGCCGATCCCGGTGCTGCTGGCGATCGCGATCTACACGCTGTTCACCGGGTTGGCGCGCGGGCACGACGTCACGCCGTTCCTGTCGTCCATGGCGCTGTTCGTGATCAGCTTCATCGGGATCGGGATCAGCTTTTATCCCAACATCGTGCCGCCGTCCCTGTCGATCGTCGACGCTGCGGCCCCGGATGCCAGCCTGAAGTTCGCACTGGTCGGCACCTCTGTCCTGATCCCGCTGATCCTTGCCTACACGGCCTATGCCTACTGGGTGTTCCGCGGCAAACTAGACCCCGAGAACGGGTATCACTGATGGCGGATGGCCCCCTGTGGCAGCGGGTCGCGTGGTTCGTGGCAATCTGGGTGGCGAGTGTCGCCGCCCTGACCGTCGTCGCTTTCGCGATCCGTATGGCTATTCTCTAGGCGCAGTCCCCTCGGCCTCCAGCGCCAGGGCCAGCGCCTCGCCACCGCCGATGCAGATGCTGGCGATCCCACACCGGACGCCGCGCGCGCGCATCGCCCCCAGCAGCGTCACCACGATCTGCGCACCCGATGCGCCGATCGGATGCCCCAGCGCCACTGCACCACCGTGCAAGAACGGCCGCGAATGGCGGATCGAACTTGTGCAACCGGGGCAGAACCAACCAGATCAAAGGGCCAAAGAAGGCAAGGCGATCGCGTCCTGTGGCACGGTGAAACAGCCAGACCGTTTCATCCGCAGCCATTCTGCTCACGGTATTGCCCCAGGTGAAAAGGCCCAGATAGCCGAAGAGGATGGCGAGGGCACCCCACCCGAAGCCGGCGATCATCCGTCAGGCCTCGCGCTCCGGATCGAACCGCAACAGGCGCAGGGCGTTCATCGTGACGAGGACCGTCGCCCCGGTATCAGCCATGATCGCGATCCACAGTCCGGTCAGTCCAAAGACGGTCGTGACCAGAAACACGGCTTTGAGCCCCAACGCGAGGGTCACGTTCTGCCGGATATTGGCCATCGCGGCGCGTGACAGGCGGATCGTGGCGGGAATGTCGGTCACGCGGTCGCGCAGGATCGCCGCATCGGCCGTTTCCAGTGCCACGTCGGTGCCCGATCCCATCGCCACACCGACACTTGCCTGCTTTAATGCTGGAGCATCATTGATCCCGTCGCCGATCATCATGACACCACCCTGCTCACTCATCGTGCGGATGGCTGCGAGCTTGTCCTCTGGCATCATGTTCGCCTGGAATTGCATGCCAAGGCTGCCTGCGATGGCCGCCGCAGTGCGGGGGTTGTCGCCGGTCAGGATCACCGGCGTGATCCCCATAGCCGACAGCTGGCGCACCGCGTCTGCTGCATCGGCGCGTGGTTCGTCACGCATCGCGATCAAGCCGAGTGGCTGGTTTTCCCGGTAGGCGGCAACGGCGGTTTTGCCTTCTTCCTCAAAGGCCGTCGCTTTTTCCAGGTTCTCCGCGTCGAGACCGCCGTTGTCCGTCGCGTAACGAGGCGAGGTCACCCAGGCCAGCGCGTTGCCCACTGAGGCGACGACGCCACTGCCCGGCAGGGCCTTTGCATCCCCTGCAACCAACGGTGTGATCCCGGCTTCTTCTGCCTTGTTCAGGATTGCCTTGGCCAAGGGATGGCTGGACCCGCTTTCCACACCGGCGGCAACGGCCAGAAGTTCGGCCTGTGTTGTCGCACCAAACGTCACGACGTCGGTGACCCGCGGTCGTCCATGGGTCAGGGTGCCGGTCTTGTCGAATGCGATGTGACTGACCTGTGCCGCCGCTTCGATCACGGCACCGCCTTTCATCAAGAGACCGCGCCGGGCCCCCGTGGACATGGCAGATGCAATCGAAGCCGGGACCGATATGACCAGCGCACAGGGGCACCCGATCAACAGCAGCGCCAACCCGCGGTAGATCCATATGTCCCATACCTGACCGAAGGCCAAAGGTGGAACCACGATGACGAGCGCCGCGATGGCGACAATGGCCGGCATATACCAGCGACTGAAGCGATCGATGAAGCGTTCGGTTGGCGCACGTGCCTCCTCCGCCTCTTCCACCAGGCGAATGATACGCGAAATCGTGTTGTCCTCTGCGGCCTTCGTCACCGTGACCCGCAGTACAGCTTCGGTATTGATGGAGCCCGCAAAGACCCCCTCGCCGGGGCCGCGGGTCACGGGCACACTCTCACCGGTGACCGGGCTTTCGTCGATGCCGCTGGTGCCGTCGACAATTTCTCCGTCCGCTGGGATCCGGTCGCCCGGACGGACAAGAACGATCTGGCCCACAGCAAGGCTTGCGGCGGGCACTTCACGAGTGACGCCGTCCGTGTCCAGCAGAGCCGTTTTGGGGACGAGGTTTGCAAGGGCGCGGATCCCGTCACGGGCCTTGCCGGCCGCGACACCTTCCAGCACCTCGCCCACCGCAAAGAGAAAGACGACCAAGGCCGCTTCTTCGGCGGCACCGATAAACAGTGCACCGACTGCAGCAATGGTCATCAGGCTTTCGATGGTGAACGGTTGTCCGACACGCAGCGCCGCCAGAGCACGGCGTGCGACGGGCGCGACACCGATCAGGCAGGCTGCGACAAAAGCCCAGCTTCCGATCTGCGGCGCAATCAGTTCAACGCTCCAGGCTGCCGCCAGCAAGAGAGCCGTAAAGATAACCAATTGCCCCTTGCCCGTCCGGTACCAGGATTTGCCACGATCGGCGGGATCGTCGTGTACGTGACCTGGGCTGCCGTGACCAGTGGCAGCGGGAGCAGACGTTTCAGAATTCGAGGTATGGTCGTGCTCCGTATGATCGCCATCACCGTGGGAGTCTTTGCCGTCGCCCGGGATCACGAATTCCTTTTTGGCTGCATCAGTCCGAGGGGCGATGCCATAGCCAAGGGAGCGCACGGTCTTTTCGACCTTGTCCCGCGCCGTCTGCGTTTCATCGAGCGTCAGGCGCAACCGTTCGGTCATGATGCCAACCTCGACATCGCTGACACCCGGCAAACGGGCCACTGCCGATCTGACCTTGGTCGCACAGGATCCGCAATCCATGCCGGATACGGTCCAGTCACAGGCTGTCCCACCGTCGATTTCCGTTTGTGTCATCGTGTTCCTCTTGCCCGGCACGGGCCGTTGCCTTCATCGAATCATAGATTTAATGTCTCTAGCAACTATAGCTTCAAGAGGTATCTGATGTTGACCATAGGAAAACTTGGGGCGGCGGCGGGGGTGAAGGTTCCGACGATCCGCTATTACGAGCAAATCGGTCTGCTGCCCGAGGCCGACCGGAGTGCGGGAAACCAGCGTCTTTACGGCCAGGCGACACTCGACCGTCTCGCCTTCATCCGGCATGCCCGCGATCTGGGCTTCAGGTTGGAAGCCATCCGCGACCTGTTGAGCTTGTCTGACAGCCCTGACCAGTCATGCGCCGCTGCCGACATTATCGCACGTGCGCAACTGGCGGAGGTCGAAAGCCGCATCGTGCGACTGACGGCCCTGAAAGCCGAATTGGAACGCATGGTCATCCAATGCTCGGGCGGGCGCATTGCCGACTGCCGCGTCATCGAAGTATTGGGGGACCATTCATTGTGCACAACGGATGACCATCATCATCCCGAAATGGAGGCGACACCATAACGACCGCCATGACACTCATCGTCTTTGCCATTGCCGCAGCGGCGGAAATCGCAGGCTGTTTTGCGGTCTGGATGTGGATGCGCCACGAAGCGAGCAGCTTGTGGCTGGTCCCTGCCCTGATCAGTTTAGGTGTATTTGCATGGCTGCTGACTCTCGCCCCGTCGGAGTTCGCCGGTCGGTCCTACGCCGCCTACGGTGGAGTCTACATCGCAACATCGCTGGCCTGGCTGTGGGTCATCGAGAAGCAGCGCCCTGATCCGTGGGATTTGACCGGTGCTGCGATCTGCCTGGTCGGCGCGGGGATTATCCTGTTTGGATCGCGACCCGTCTGAAACCGAACCGCATTCCAGAGCATCATCAAGACGGCTGGAACACTACGGACAGGTGCGCGATCAAGAATGCGGCAAGCGGAATGCCTCCGCTTACGATCGCCCGCCTTGATGCCGCAGATATACCAGTCAGTGAGACTGGCGGCGACGTAGCGATAAGGACTTGAAGCTCAAGGGGCTGGAGGTTGTATCGGGACAGACGATGACAGATCTCAGGCAGGCTATACGCAATGAAACCGACCTCTCGCCAAAAGTTTCCCTGGACGCTGGCCGTTATTCCTGCGGTCGCGATCGTCGGGCTCCAACTCTGGCCGCAAAGCACACAAGAATACGCTTTGGCCCGAGACAGCGCTTTCCATCCTGTATCCGAACGGCTGACGGACCACACCGGGACGGTCCGAACACGTCACGACTTCGCGGGCCAATGGCACGCCCATCTTTATCGGGCTTCAGATTGGCCCTGACATGTAGCGCGGGGCATCGGCCGAAGTTGCGGCGGTGACAAAATCGCCATGTCGTAACGCGACCATTGCAACCTCGCTTCATCAATAAAGTTGGCTTGAGGCAGTATTTCGATTTCCCAATCACGTGCATGTCGGGCTTCGCCAAGCGACCCTGCTCACGCTGTTTCACAGGGCGGTGATCCTGCGGATATAATTGCGATAACCGCTTGAAGCTCAAGTGGCTGGAGGTTGTATCAGCCTCAAGACTTAAGAATGCTTGGCAGGCCATCCGCATTGAAACTGACATCTCTTCAAAAGATCCTCTGGGGGCTGGTGGGCGTCGCTGCGGCGACCGTCATAGCACTTCAGATCTGGGGCAATGATCCAACGGAGGCGGCAACGACACAGGACACCGCCTTCAAGGCCGTGTTCGAGCTGACGGACCATACCGGTATGATCCGCACACAGGATGACTTTGCAGGCAAGTGGATGCTGGTCTTTTTCGGCTTCACGAATTGCCCGGATGTTTGCCCCACGACACTGGCTGAGGTGGCGGCCGTGATGGATGGGCTGGGGTCTGACGCCTCCTTTGTGCAACCGCTCTTCATCTCAATCGATCCGGCTCGCGATGGCCCGCAAGCATTGGCAGAGTTCGTGCCACAGTTCGACGCCGGGATCATCGGCCTGACGGGCACGCCCGAGCAGATCGAACGTACGGCCGAGGGCTTCTACATCTTCTATGAGAAGGTTGCGGAAGCCGCCGCACCCGGGGGATACACGATGGGCCACTCGTCGCAGTTATTTCTGTTTGGCCCCGAGGGCGACTTTCTGTCGACCTACGCTTACGGCACCCCGGCGGAAGACATTCTTGCCGACCTGACCGGTCGTCTGCGCGAATGACGGTGCGCTTGACCGGAGAGCCCGCGCTGATTGGCGCATGGGTCGTCGCGCTCTGCGCGTCGTTGGCCGTGTTGTTTATCGGCGAGGTGCTGGGTCAGATGCCCTGCCTGCTCTGCTGGTATCAACGGGTCTTCATGTTCCCGCTCGCAATCATCCTTGGTCTTGGCCTGTGGTGGGGCGACACCCGTATCGGACGTTATGGCGTGCTTCTCAGTATTGGCGGCGGGGCCATCGCACTTTGGCATGTGGGCCTGTACGTAGGGATTATCCCTGAACCGATCCAGCCTTGCACGGCAACCGGCCCGTCCTGTACCGACGACAACCAGTTGATCGTCGGCGTACCAATCCCACTGCTGTCGCTTTTGGCCTTCGCCCTGACAGCGACCCTCTCCGCTCTCTCTTTGAAGGACCCTGGTCATGAACCGTAAGCCACTTCTGTTGTCCGTTCTTGCGGGAGCGATCGTGCTCTTTGCCGCTGCAAGCTGGTTTGTGGGTCGCTCTGAGCCCCTGACTGACGTGGCAACGGTGCCCCCTGAACAGGTCGAGGCTCTGCTGCGTCCTTATTCGCCGATCCTTGGACCGCAGGATGCCCCCGTGACCATCGTCGAATTTTTCGATCCCGCCTGCGAAGCCTGCCGCGCTTACTATCCGGTGGTGAAAGACATCATGGCCGAACATGGCAGCGCAGTGCGCGTCGCGATCCGCTACACCGCATTCCATGGTGCGGGGTCTGACGAGGCAATTCGCATTCTGGAAGCCGCGCGGATGCAGGACGTCTATGAGCCGGTATTGGAAGCGATCCTGACCGAACAGCCGCGATGGGCATCCCATGGTGCGCCGGAGCCCGGACTGATCCTGCAAATCGCAGGCTCCGCCGGGCTCGATGTCGCCGCCGCACAATCGCAGATGCTGATGCCGGACGTGGTCGCGGTCATGAATCAGGACCGCACCGACGTCGAGACCATGGGCATCCGGCAGACGCCTACGTTTTTTGTAAACGGCAAACCGGTTGACCCATTCGGTGAGGCGGAACTGCGGGCCCTCGTAGCGGCAGAGGTTGCGGCAGGTGACTCATGAACAAAACAATGTTTCACACCTCGAGGCCCCATAGCATGACACGCCTGACACTTGCGGCACTTGCCGCATGCGCCGCCATCATTTCAATCCCCGGAAATGCCTTTGCGGGATCCGACGACGTCGTCGTGGAAAGCCCCTGGGCCCGCGCCGCGATCGGGACCACGCGCCCTGGTGCGGCATACTTCATTGTTCATAACACCGGCGACGAGGCGGTGACGCTTATGGGCAACATCACCACACCCCTCGCCATGATGGCTCAGATACATCGGACGACGATAAGTGCCGATGGCGTCAGTACCATGGTGCCGGTCGAAGAAATATTGATTGCCCCGGGCCACAGTATCGCGCTGGAACCAGGGGGCATGCATGCAATGTTAATGATGCTGCAAAGTCCGATGAAAGAAGGTGGAACCTTTCCACTCATACTTACACTTGAAGATGGCGCTAAAATTCCTGTCGAGGTCCCCATCCTTGGTGTCGCCGCCCGCGGGCCTGACGGCTGATGCAACGTCGCGCGGCTCTGACATACGGTACAGCAGGTCTGGGTGCGCTCGGGCTGACACTCTTTGCCGGCTGGTGGCGCGTCGACGGCCCCGGCGCGGTAGAACCGGTTGCACAGAGACCGGCGCCGCTGACGTCGATGGATTTTGAGCTGACCGACCACGAAGGGCGCACGGTGGGGCCAGAAAATCTGATTGGCCGCGCTTCACTGGTATTTTTCGGGTTCACCTTTTGCCCTGACGTTTGCCCTACCACCTTGTCGGATATCTCAGGCTGGCTCGACGACTTGGGGGCAGACGCCGAGCGGTTGAATGTGGTGTTCATCACCGTCGACCCTGATCGTGACACGGTGGAGGCCATGGCCGACTACGTCGGCTATTTTCACCCCGCAATTCGCGGCTGGACGGGCACGACGGATCAGATTGCACGCGCGGCCGATGGCTTTCGTGTGCGCTATGAGAAGGTTCCCGCCGAAACCGGGAGCTACACGATGAACCATACCGCGACCGTGTTTACCTTCGCGGCAACCGGTGGATTTTCCGGCACCATCGACTATCATGAGCCGAGAGCGTTTGCGGTGCCCAAGATCCGCCGCGCTTTGGACAACGAGACGGGGGACACCACATGAAACTCAGATACCTGGCCGTAGGCCTTGTTTTGGCAGGCGGCGCTTCGTCTGCAGTCATCGTACTGTCGAATGTTATGGCGAAGGAAGCTGTTCCCGTCGCACTGACGGACATTGGTCGTTGGGAGCCTGACACCGTGGCACCCCTGCCATTCGATGACATGGTCGATATGGCTTCCATAGTCTCTTCGCCAGACGAAACGCCGGCGCTCGCGGCACCTGCCGTCTTGAACATAGCGCCGGTCCAAATGTCCCTTCCCGCGCTTCAACCCTCAGTCACGACCTGGTCCCGCGAGATCGCCACCGGTGAGACTTTGGACGCGGTTCTGGGCGAGGCAGGACTGTCCGCCACCGATCGTGCAGAAATCGCTCTGGCGCTTGGAGTAGAGTTCGATTTGAGGCAGTTGCGTCCAGGTCATTCACTCACCGTCATTACAACTGCGGATGGCCGCCCGAAACGCGTGTCGCTCGACGTGGACGACGGCGTTCAGATCGAAGCCGTCTTCGGAGACCGTGTTGCAACGCGTGTCGTGACCCCCGCGCCGGATATCACGACCCTTGCAGGTGAGACCGTCATAGACAGTTCGATTTTCGCAGCGCTTGAGGATGCCGGGATACCCGCACGATTTGCTGTCGATCTAGCTCAGATGTTGGGCGGTACCGTGGATTTTCGTCGCGACCTGTCCGGTGGTGAAACACTGAAAGTGATGTGGCGCGAGGCACGGGTCGGCGATGCAGTGATTGGCGAACCAGACATGACGTTTGCGGCTCTTGATCTTGGAGACGCGGTCTTCGAGATCGTTTGGCCAGAAGATGGGTCGGGGAGAGCTGTCATCTACCGCGATGGTGCCGTGATGCGGACCTTTGCGCAGCCGGTTGAGGGCGCGCGCCTGAGTTCGGTCTACGGCCAGCGCAAGCACCCAGTCTTCGGGAATACCCGGATGCATACAGGCATCGATTTTGCGGCGGCACGGGGCACACCGGTGCAGGCAACGGCCCCAGGGCGCGTCAGCTTCATTGGCACCCGCGGCGGCTATGGCCGGACCGTAGAAATCGCGCATGGATCAGACACCATGACCCGATATGCACACCTGAGCGCCGTACCAGAAGGGCTTTCCATCGGCGACCGCGTCACAGCAGGCGATGTCATCGGCAATGTTGGTGCCACTGGCACGGCCACCGGCCCAAATTTGCATTACGAAGTGCGCGTAAACGGCCGTCCTACAGATCCCCTCTCCGACGACCGGCTTAATGAGGCTTTGGAAGCCAAAGGCGATGATGCCGCGAACCTGGTACAATTGGCCTCCGCACGGTCTGGTCTGGAGCGAAGTCTGGCCAGCGCGCACGTCACAACAACAAACGGAAGGCTTTGAAACATGAAACCACGTATCGCCGCTCTGATTGGCACCCTCGCACTCTTTTCGGCCACGCAGGCCTTTGCAGAAGCGACGCCGATCAATGTGCAGAAAACCAATGGTTGCGGTTGCTGCCTCGCCTGGATGGAGCATCTCAAAGCCAATGGTTTTGCGCCAACGGGCGAAGATGTGAATGGGGGACTGCTCATTCGGTACAAGATGGAAAGTGGGGTCCCGCAAAATATGATGTCCTGCCACACCGCCATGGTTGATGGTTATATTATCGAAGGACATGTTCCCGCTGCTGACATCCGCCGCCTCTTACAGGATCGCCCGGATGCGGTTGGACTTGCCGTGCCGGATATGCCGCTTGGTTCGCCAGGTATGGATCAGGGGCGACGTGCGGACGCTTACGACGTCTTTCTCATCAACGACGACGGATCCACGGACGTCTTTGCCAGCTATCCGGGAAACTGATTCATGCATCTTGTAATTTATCCAAGACAAACCGGTCAGACAGGCAACAATCTGACGACAATACATCAGACACGTGGTCGGCAGACACGAAACTGGGCTAAATCTGCTGGGATCGGGTTGGCGCTGATCACCGTTGCAGCCTGTGCCAGACCGTTACCGCCTGTCCCGCCAGAACCATCGTTTTTTCTCGCGGAGGTTCCGCCTGAGGTCGTCGCGATGGCAGCCCCCTACCAAAATCTGCAATTGGTGCGGTTGAAGCCGGAAGATGGCTGTTACTGGTACCAACATGCAGGACCGGTCGAAACGACGCTCTTGCCATTGCGCACATCGGAGGGTCGCCCGATCTGCCTGCAACGTGAGGGTACGCCGCAGATCACAGGATGAGTAAGGGCATGCCTTACCCGCCCTGTGGTTTGATCTCAGGTTGTATGCGCCGTCATCGGGCCATCGCCTTCAGCCGGATAAAGGTAAGCGGTAACGCCGGTACTCACCTGTTCATAAAGATCGTTAATGTGCGGCATCACCATGCGCACGCAGCCGGAACTTGCACGGCTGCCGATCGACCGCGGTTGCGGCGTGCCGTGGATCCGCAGATAGGTGTCCCGATCACCAATATAGAGATAGAGGGCCCGCGATCCGAGAGCGTTGCCCGGACCGGGTTCCTGACCGTCGGCAAATTGCGCATAGGTGTCCGGCGATCGTTCGATCATCGACGCGGTCGGGGTCCAGTGTGGCCATTCGACTTTGCGCTTGATGGTGTAGGTGCCCGGCTCATAAAGGCCGTCGCGGCCGATGGCGACGCCGTAGCGCATGGCCGTTCCACCCTCTTCGATATGATAGAGGTAACGCGCCACGGCATCGACATGAATGTCGCCGGGCAGAAGACCCGGCCGCGCCTCGACACGCTGCGGCAACAGGCGCGGATGCAACCCCCATGGGTTCGACGTAGTCGGGTTGTACCCGGGTGGGGTAACTTGCGCATCCCAGGCAGCTTTTTCCGCGCCGGTCGGCCACGTGTTCGCGAAGGCAGGCCCCGCAAGCGGAGCAGAGAACATGGCTGCTGTCGTCGCGATGAAATGGCGTCTGGTCAACATGTGGAAGTGTCTCCGGCAAGAAATATGATGGTCATGCCTTTGACAGCAATCAGTATGGACCACCCAAAAGAGAAGGCGTCATCAATGTCCAGTCAAGTGACCGTGAAGCAGAAGGGTCCCGTTTTGTCGGGAAAATCTGTAGGGGAGGTCATCGATTGCCAGTCCTGAACACACAAAATGCAGGATTGATGGCGCTGTGCACGGCTTTGGTTACCGACCAAGTCTCGAAAACCATCGTGGCGATGAATGCTGATCGCCTCTCGGATAGCCTGCCGGTGCTCCCGGGGTTCAACCTGACATTCCTCCGCAATGACGGCGTTACATTTGGTCTGTTCGGTAACATGCCATGGTGGGCCCTGAGCCTGATCGCCTTCGCTGTTTGTGGCGTGCTTGCAGTAATGCTGTGGCGGACAACAAGGTATCTCGAGGCGGTCGCTTATGGCCTGATCATCGGAGGCGCGCTCGGCAATATCGTCGACCGCCTTCGCTTCGGAGGGGTTACGGATTTTCTGGATTTCTATGTTGGCAATACCCATTGGCCAGCGTTCAACATCGCTGATGTTGCGATCGTGACAGGTGTCGCCGTTTTGTTTGTGCCGGAGAGATTTTCACGACCGGCGCAGACATGATCATGCAGCAGATCGAAATCTTCACTTTAACGGGCACTGGTTCGAGCCAGCATTTCGGCACCCGACAAGCAATCGCAACGCCTCAGAGGCCCTGATGATCTCAATGTCACCCATCTTGCTCGGATTTCTGGGAAGTCTCGCTGCCGGTTCGCTTACCGCGATTGGTGCGATTCCAGTCCTGTTTGGACGCATCCCGTCTCGCGCGACGCGAGATCTGTCACTCGGATTTGCCGCAGGCGTCATGTTAGCTGCATCCTTTTTCTCTTTGATCATCCCCGCACTCGATGCGGCAGAACCGCAGTACCAGAGCGAGGCCGCACCCGCTGCCATCGTGTGTCTCGCAATTTTGCTTGGCATGGGTGCTGTCGCTCTGATGAATGAGAAGTTGCCTCACGAACACTTCAGCGGGGGACGGGAGGGACCGGCAGCCGCATCGCTGCGCCGTGTCTGGTTATTCATCATCGCGATCACGATCCACAATTTTCCCGAGGGCCTTGCCGTTGGCGTCGGCTTCGGGTCAGGGGGCCTGGAAGGCGGAATGCCACTTGCGATCGGCATAGGTCTGCAAAATGCGCCTGAGGGGCTTGCAGTCGCCGTTGCGCTTCTAGGCGAGGGCTATGGAAAATGGCGGGCTTGGGGTATCGCCGCGATGACGGGTCTGGTCGAACCGGTGGGTGGATTGCTGGGGGCTGGCATCATCGGTCTCTCCGAGCCTATTTTGCCGTGGGGTTTGGCCTTCGCAGCAGGCGCCATGCTTTACGTCATCAGTCACGAAATCATCCCTGAAACGCATCGCAGCGGAAACCAGAACAGAGCCACGCTCGGACTGGCATTTGGTCTGGTGATCATGCTCTTTCTTGACGTTTGGCTGGGTTGAAAGTGCAACTGGATTGCTTGGCTTAAAAGCGCGGTTTCAATGCCTAGACTAATCTTTGACTCGGCAATCTACCGAACTGGATCGACCTGCTGCTGAACTTCGCACTCAGAACCGCTATTGTCGCTACTATGTCTTGCGTGACCTTTTCACTTCATAACTGTTGCAGCTAGCCCTCCCTGAATTAAGGCCCCTGACCCGCCCTGAGGGCGTGTCACCGCGCTTCTCAGGCTCCCGCCGGCAGACCGGCCTCCGCCCGCAACGTCCCGGCCCATCCTCCCTGTCCGCATGGCCCGCGCCCTGTCTCTCCGAGCCAGTGCGCGAACCTTCGGCCATGGTCGTCCTGGTCCGTGCCGATGCGCCCTGACGGGTTCCGATCGCTGGGGCGCGGTGCGGGGTTCGCGCAAGCGCGATACGCCGCTGCACCGCTCAGAGAAAAAGAAAGCGAGACGGGGACCGCCGGTCCCCCACCGCAACCCTGAAATACGGCACCCAAAGGGGTGTCCCCGTCCTTCCTGCGCCTGCGGCTTTGTGCAGGCCGGGTGATCCCCCTCCCCTTTGGCTTTGATTTCAGCATTGCGGCGGTTCCCCCCCTGCCCTCGCCGGGAGGCAAGGTTTCAGAAGAGGGGCGCGCTGAAGCGCTTCCTCGCCTGACCCCTCGCCCGAGTATCGGCACCAGACCGGACACGTGGCACCACCGCAAAGGACCAAGACCATGAACGACCAAACCACCCTGTCGGCAGATGAGCAGGCCGAGATTGACCGTGCCGCGAAGATCGCAGAGCAGAACGACCGTTTCCGCAAGACATGGGGCGCAGACGTCAGCGTTCCCGGCCAGATCATCGTAACGCGCGCCGTGGCAAGCCTGTCCGCAGGGGCACAGGTGCAGATCATGCGGGCCGTGCAGACGTTCGACACCTTCACCGAGGACAACGACCCTTATGGGGATCACACCTTTGGCGCTTTCGAGGCAATCGAAGCGGGTGAGACGGTCAAGCTGTTCTGGAAGATCGACCTCTACGACACCGAGTACACGTTCGGCAGTGCTGCCCCCCCGAGGACACCGCTACGACCCGCCGCGTCCTGACCGTCATGCAGCGCCACGAATACTAGAGCCGCCTGCGCGGCCCGCCGCGCCCACCGGGTGCGGCACCCCCCTCCCCTTCCCTACAGACACATCAAGGATCGAACCCATGACCAACCAGACCCAGATCACCACAGCGACCGACGAGCAAATTCCGTTCTCTGACCTCTACCTCTCCGACATCAACCCCCGCACCATCCTGAACGACGATGCCATCGTCGAACTTGCCGCGAATATTCAAGAGCATGGCCTCATTCAAAGCCCGGCAGGCCTGCGCGATGCTACTGGCAAGGTCGGGATCGTGGCGGGTGGACGCCGTTACCGCGCCTTGGCGCTGTTGCAGGACGACCCCCGGTTTCAGATCGTGACCGTCCGTATGGCCCCCGATCAGGCGACCGCCGTGTTTTGGGCGACGAGCGAGAACGCGCAGCGCGAGGATCTGCACCCCGCAGACGAAATCCGCGACTTTGGCGCGATGGAGAAGCGCGGCGTGAAGGTCGCAGATATTGCCGTCGCTTATGGCGTGACCGAGAAGCACGTTTACCGCCGCCTGGCCCTGTCCAATCTGCCCGCCCCGGTGCTGGACGCTTTGCGGGACGGCAGCGTGAGCCTGTCCCAAGCAGCCGCGTTCACGATCAGCGACGACGAGGCTCTTACCTTGGAGGTGTTGGCCCTTCACATCGAGCAAATCGCCAAAGGCTACGGCGGGTTAAACGACTACACCATCAAGACCCGCCTGAAACCCGGCAGCGTCAAAGGCACCGACCGCCGCGCCGTGTTTGTCGGAGAGGCAGACTACAGCGCCGCAGGAGGTCGCATGGGTGGCGACCTGTTTGCTGACGTGACGACCTTTGACGACCCCGCCATTCTGGACGAGGTTTTCGCCGCCAAGCTGACCCAGACCGCAGCCGACTACTCCGCCGCGTATGGCTGGAAATGGGCCGAGGCAATCACTGATGGTTACATCAGCTATCAATTCGATCAGGACCGCAAATTCGGCAAGGTCTATCCCGTCGAAGGCGAACTGACCGAGGCCGAGGCCGAGCGTTATGACGCACTTGTGGAACTAGCGAACGGCGATGCACTGGACGAGGAAGGCACAACTGAGCTGGACGCCTTGCAAACCAAGAGGGACGGCGACTTTACCGACGAGCAGCTGGCCACAAGCGGTGTCGTGATCTATGTCACCAACGACGGCAGCGTGAAGGTCGGGGCGGGTTTCATCCGGGCCGAGGACAAGGCCGCAGCGATTGAGGCAGGTATCTTGCAGCCGTCGCGCCATGCCACGACCGAGGCCGCGCCGAAGTCGCCTATCTCTGACACTTTGCGCGGCGATCTGGAGCGGATCGGCACAGGCGCACGGCAGAACGCGATGCTGGACGACCCCAAACTGGCCCTGCATCTTCTGGCCTTCCAGCTTTGCGGGAAGATGGGATACGACCGCGCTTACGGCGTCCGCACGGACGACGTGCCAAACGTCCCGACCACGGAAACCGGCTATGTGCTGGACAAGCGCCTGACCGTTTCTGACACCGACGACCGCAGCCCGTTCAACCGCGATCATGCCGCCGAATTTGCCAAGTTTCGCAAGCGGGGCGATGCAAGGATCATGGACCTGTTGAACCGTTATCTGGTCGCGCACCTGACCATCAGCAGCCCTGACCTCGGCGCGATGATCGACAAGCTGACAGCCAAGCGCACCCGCGACACCTTCACACCGACCGCCGAGAACTTCTTTGGTCGCGTGAACGGCGCTTACCTCAATGACCTGTGGAGCGACCTTCTGGGACTGGTCGCAGACCACCCCACCGTGACCACGTTCGAGAAATTGAAGAAGGGAGAGAAGGCCGCAAAGCTGGAAAGCCTGTTTGCGGACCCGGCGACACGCACAGCCCTTGGCCTGTCGAAAGATCAGATCGACCGGATCAACGCATGGCTTCCCGAAGGTATGGCCTGACCAAAGCCGCAGGGCGGACACGCGCCCTGCCCCACCCATCCCGACCGGAGACAGATCATGTCACTCAAGACCTACGCCGTCGCCATGGGGAACGGCCCGCCCGTCACTCGCAAGGGCCACATCGTCACCTTTGCCCGCGCCGGTCAGCCAACCGTCGCCGTGGCGCTTTACCAGACTCGCGGAGGCTACAACGCCGACCATCCCCGCACTGGCCGGTCGATCAGCACGTTCGACCAAGTGTGCCGGTTCGGAAAGGCAGTCACCCTGAAGGAGGCGAAAGATAGCCTTTTGATGATGCTGGACGACATGAAGGGCGACGAAGCATTGCGCCGCGTGGCAGACAGCTACGCCGTCCTGAACCCAGATTTTCCGTAGAGCCGTGGCCGGTTCAAGACCGTTGATAGCAGTTGAACTGATCCACAACTCCTGCCACTCTCATGCTAATTTCCCCGTCCCTCAGACATGAGGGGCGACTAGGCCCTGCACCGTGCGGGGCCTTTCTTATGTGGACAACTGTCAAGTGCAGCTGGCAATGCTGCGAGTGCTCAACCCAGCCCCCAATGGCGGCTTGAAGCCCCAATGTGTCATGACAAATGCCCCAGTCTTTGAGCTGTCATATGATGCTTGCTAGATGGATGGTTTCACATGGCAATACCGTCACCTCGAACGGACTTAACTAACGATGAGCGATTATGGACGACCTCTGAGACATCAATTGCAAAGGTGCATAGATGAAGTCTCCGAACATCATGAACTGACTGAAGTTGCTGAGACTGAGCTTGTTAGCCTTGCCCAATTTCTCGTACTTTATTTAGATGAACAGGTTAAGGCCTCAGATAAACCGTTAGGATATTTAAAAGGCCTCATCACGCTTTTTACGGTGTGACGGGAGCAAGAGACCAGTTTCGCCGTGCCTTGAAGGAATACCTCAAGATTGCTGGAAGCGATGGTGATAAGATTTATGCATTGGCAAACCAAATTTGTTATGCCTCACGTTCAGGCAAACTCGGAACAGATGACGACTATAGTTTCTTTGTAGCTCTGTTCACTGAGAAATATGGTGCCGACTACTTTAGAAGTATTGTTGAACGCCTTGCTGCCTCCAAGGTCGAATTTCGGATTTCAAATGGTGAAATTGATCAGTAGCGAAGTGTCACTTTGTCCGCACTGCCGACCTTGCCTATAGCCGCAAAAACCCATCCTGCGTGCGTGTCACGCCACAGAATTGAGGCCATGCCAGAGCTATGACCGGCTCGCGTAAGCCTTTTCTTATTCGTGCCTGTCAAGATGCAGGATCACCAAGTACCGCTTTCGGTACGCGCCGGTAGATGAGGGTGCCGCCCTTTTTTACTGTCGGTTATCCCGACCAGGCCCCGCGCGCGGCACCCTCCATTGACACGGGCGGTATCTCTACCGCCATGCGCCAAAGCTTGATCGCGAGCTTGCGGGCGACGGCCACGATGGCCTTCTGCCCGATCCCATGCTTCGCAAAATGTCGATTGTAGAGTTCCTTCGCTTCGGGGTCTCGCCACGTCCATTGCCATGCGGCTTCGATGAGGATGCCGCGTAAGCGTTTCTGACCCACGGGTCTGATCCTGGCGCGGGCTTGACTGCCACCACTCTGGCTGACCACAGGTGCGAGACCGAGATAGGAGGTCACTTCCTCGGGGCGGTTGAACCGTTCGGGAGAGAACAGCTCGGCCAAGAAGTTCGATGCGGCGGTCTCGCCCACCCCGACGACAGATGTCAGGTGCGCGAACCGCTCTGCGTGCATCCGTTTCGTTGCCGTCCTGATCTCGGCGCGCAGCATCTTGTCTTCGGAAAGCAAGAAAAGGTACTCACGCACCATCGAGGCCAGCGACATGCGATGTTCCGGCGGCATATCCAATGCCGACAGGTCTGCCGAAGCGGCCAGAGACCACTTCTGGATACTCTGCGGTTCGCCGATGCCGGACGCGAGCAGGAAGCCCTTGATCTTCTGCTTGATCTTGCCCCGGCTCTCCGCGACACGCTTCCGCCGCCGCACGAGCGCCCGGTAGCCTTCCTGTTCGACGGTTGGAATGGCGACGGAATGCAGCAATCCCCGCGCGAAGTAGGTCGCCAGCTTCACCGCATCCAGCCGATCGTTCTTCGCCGCCGCTGCGTAGCCGCGCGGGATGCGCGAGGCGGCGATCACCGATACCTTAAATCCTGCGGCCATCAATGTGCGGGCCAAGGCGAAGCCGGTTGGCCCGGTCTCATAGACGATATGCTCGATGGAGCAGCCCAGGCCCGAAAGCTGCGCGGCGAGCGCCGCCTCTCCGGCTGGACAGGTATAGCTCTCGACCTGACCGTCTTGCGACGAGAACAGGGCGACGGAATAGGTCTTTTTGTGAACGTCGAGACCGACGACGACAGGTTGATCCTCGACGGCTTCCGCGAAGCGGGCGAGGCGCGTTGCTTTCTTGACCATGCTGGAATCTCCTCTGTTCGAAGAACTCCGGCATTGCAGCAGCCACGTGCAACGCCGTCCAGCATGGTATTTTTTTATATTGCTCAGAACAAACCGGAAGGCTGACTGAAAAGGTTGTGCCAGGGTCAACCCACCATTCAACAGGAGTACAGTCGATGAAAGACTGGGAAGACGTCGAAAACGACGGATGGGAATTTATCGAACAGGGCGACCACCTGAATGCGGCGCAATGCGCCCGTGAGGTTTTGAACCGTCAGCCCGATGCGATTGACAGCTATGTCATCCTGTCACGGACCGTTCGGACCAACGCCGAGAAGATCGCACTTTTGCGGGAAGGTGCCCGCATCGGCGACAAGGTGTTCTATAAAGAAGTTCTTGCCGCTCCCAATGACGATTTCCGCTTCTGGGGACAAATGGCGACACGCCCCTACATGAGAGCCCTTCAATCCCTTTCCCTGGCACTGGTTGCGGACCCGCGGGATGGATCACTCGACGAAGCGGTGGCCATCTGGCGGAAGCTGTATGCCATTTGTCCGAACGACAATCTTGGTGTCCGCTTTCTGATCGCAGAATACGAAGAGACCGGCACCGTCGAACTGGATGATGACTGAGGGCAGCACGCCGTCCTTAGCAAGCAAATGTCACCATTTGCCCGTCGCCAATTCTGCAGAAAGCGGCACGAATATTCTGACCGGATTTTGCGTGAAACACGTCACCGGATAAGGCCAAAACAGGCCACGATCTAAGGCGTTTAATCGCCTTAGAACCCACATTTTGTTGAGTAAAATCAGGCCTTGTGCTAGATTCAACCTACGGTAATTCAGCCAAAAGGCCGCGCTCATGTCCCTTGTTGCCACGTCCGTTCAAGCTGTCTGGCAGTCCGCCGAACTTTTGATTGCCTTTCATAAGAACAAGAACCAGACCAAGCGGGATGCACCCTTCTTCTGGCGTCCGAAGGAGGCATTTGCCCGCCTGCTGGCGAAGCCCGAGGATCAGGAGGCCGTCGTCGTCATGCGTGCCGCAGACGACGACGGCGCCGACGTTCAAATCAAGATTCACTCCGATAAGATCGTGTTCAGGCGCGACCGCGAGCTGGGCTGGTCAGGCGTCATTATTGACGAGCATCAGATTCAGATAAAAGTCGATGGTGCTATGATCCGCGTCGATGCGGACGGTAGCGTTGTGGTCGAGAGGGACTTTCAAAAGACCCACCTTGAAGGAACCGGCGAGATTTTCCGGTTCACCCCCGACACCAAGATTGTCGTGTCAGCCGACGGCGGCCGCATGTCCCGAGAAACCGAGGCCACCTTTGACGGCTTCACACCGGACGGCGTTGTGTCGCGCCGCAAGTGACCGAACAGGCTGGGCCGTCCCTTGCGTCAGGCCCCACCCCTTTTCTGATCCGATGGAACCAGACGCCATGACCTCGATTTATCTACGCGCATATCTGCATGGTTATGCCCGGCAGCCTGCGCCGCGCTGGCTGCGCCGAGTCATCGCAAGGTCCGAGATCCACCGCGCCTGGTTGGCGGGCTGGCTCGGTTACTTCGAACAGGACGGCGTGTCCTACGGCCCCGCTTTTCCCTATCCGCAGTTTCCCGACACTGCTTAGGCGCTGGCTGGATATTTGGGGCCCGTCGCCCGCATAATGTGCCACCGCAGATCATGGTCAGCGCCGCATCGCTTGCATTTGAAGTCCTTTTCCACGTCGATCAGCTTGCGCAGCTCATGGTACCGGGCGTGCAAATGATGGGGTGCGACATTGAATTGCGCATGGCAGGCAGTGCAGGTCACGACCAAAACGTCCCGCGCCGTCAGGTTGCAAATCCTGATCGAGAACTTGAGACCAAGTGAGACGGGCTCATATGACATGACCAGAACATATAGCGAACATCTTGACCGATGGTAGTCGGTCTGTGTCGCTATCGCCCGTGCTGGGATCATCGCTGCAAAATGGCCGCGCGAGGCGCAGCGCATGCCTCCGAGGCGCTACCGCGCCCCCGGCACCACGCCATACGTCTTTGTTCCGTTGGCTCAGGTCGCGCCACTTGCCCGGTCCACGACGAATTAAAGCGCCAGTGCCACCAACGCCGCGGCAAACACCGTTGGGTCAAGGCCCGCAGCCCATAGCAGTTGCGCCTTCAACTCCCCGGCGCTCTCATTTTTCGCGAGGTTCGCAAAGATGCGTTGCGTCTCAAAGGGACTGCCCAGTAGCGCCCTTGCACTTCCAGTTGGCGTGTTTGCGGCGGCGACCATGAACGCGCTCAATATCTGCGTCCCTGTTTCCATCCACTTTCTTGTTCCTTGCGCGCGAGCAACAAGATCCGTCGATCCGAAGGCAAGAGCTGCGCTTTGCAAGGCTTCTTCAACGTCGGTTTCATCATCCAGGCCACCAGCTAGACGCGCTTGACCGATCCATTGATCCATGCGGATTCGGAGGTCTTTTTTCAACATCGACAGCCTCTTTCTGCACTTTCTGTGTTCTTGGTTTTCTACCACGAAATCGTTGATCCGTGAATCTGAAAGCGTGATGAACATAGCCCCTGCCCCGCCCTTTGGGCGTGTCACCGCGCTCTAGGCTCCAGCCGGCAAACCGGCTTCCGCCCGCAACGTCCCGGCCCATCCTCCCTGTCCGCATAGCCCGCGCCCTGTCTCTCCGAGCCAGTGTGCGGGCCTTCGGCCATGGTCGTCCTGGTCCGTGCCGATGCGCCCTGACGGGTTACGATCGCTGGGGCGCGGCGCGGGGTTCGCGCAAGCGCGATACGCCGCTGCACCGCTCAGAAAAAAAGAAAACAAGACGGGGACCGCCGGTCCCCCACCGCAACAGTAAAATACTGCGCGTCCTGTGGGGCCGTGTCCTCGCCTACGGCTGCGGGCCGCACCACCCCCTTGTCCGCTTGATTTTCCCATTGCGGCGGTTCCCCCCCAGCCCTCGCCGGGAGGCAAGGTTTCAGAAGAGGGGCGCGCTGAAGCGCTTCCTCGTCTGACCCCTCGCCCGAGTTTCGGCACCAGACCGGACACGTGGCACCACCGCAAAGGATCGAGAAAATGGCTAAAGAGCGTTTGGACATTCGCCAGCATGTCACCGACACAATCATCGCACAGATCGAGGCAGGCACCCCGCCTTGGCGCAAGCCGTGGACAGGTGGCGCGGTTGGCGCTTGCCTGCCCGTCCGTCACAATGGCGAAGCCTATCGCGGCATCAACGTCCTGATGTTGTGGGCTGTCGCATCCGAGCGCGGCTATGCGTCCGAACGCTGGATGACATTCAATCAGGCGCAGCAGCTTGGCGGCATCGTCAAGAAGGGCGAGAAATGCGCCCGCAGCGTTTTCTATGGCACCTTCGAGCAGAAGGACGACGGACAGAGCGACGGCGGCACCGAAGGCGCAAGCAAGGCCCGGATCGGCTTTGCAAAGGCGAACAACGTCTTTAACGCGGATCAGATCGAGGGTTTGCCCGCTGAATACTATGTCCAGCCCGATCCCGCCCGCGACCTTGGCACCGAGGCCGACCCGGCGCTTGAGGCATTTTTCGGCAGCATCGGGGCCGATATTGTCAGCACCACAGACCCCCGCGCTTACTATCGCCCCGCGACGGATCAGGTTCACATGCCGCCCGTTGGCACTTTCACCAATGCCGCCCGCTACTATGGCGTTCTGGCACATGAAATCACGCACTGGACTGGCGCGGAAAAGCGGCTGGACCGGATCAAGAAGTTTGGCAACAAGGCGGCTTATGCGTTCGAGGAGCTTGTGGCCGAGATTGGCGCTTGCCTGTTGGCCGTGCGCCTTGGCGTTGAGCCGGAATTTGACCAAAGCGCAGCCTACATCGAGGGCTGGCTTGAAGCGCTGAAATCCGACAAAGGGCTGATTTTCAAAGCCGCAGCCGAGGCACAAAAGGCCGTGGATTTTGTGCTGGCAGCAGCCGACGCCGAGACCACCACAGAGGAAGACCGCGCCGCCGCCTGACCTTATCCTGACAGTCTGCACCATCTTGAACCCCGGCCTAAATAGTCGGGGTTTTTTGTTGCCTGCGTTGCAAGAGGTGACGCGACAGGGCGACGAGCTGCGCTCGCCCCCCTGCCCCGCCTTTTTTCTAGCGGGTTCCCCGCTGAAAAAAGACAGCCTGACGGCCAGGAACTTCGGCCCGGCGTCAGGCCAAGTTGGATCACTTCAACGCGATATTACAAGGAGACAGCATTGCAAGGGGTTCGTCATGGTCCGTCATGAACAGTCTCAACAAAGTGAAGGGCATAGCAACACTGCGGGGCTGATTGAGTTCACATGAGCGGCGTCTGCCGCATTTGAACCTCAGGCGAGGTACTCTGCGTTTCAATGGCCAACGATTTCGTTTCGGAATCATCAGTTCCAATAAGGTTGTGATCATAGCAGCTGCTCGCAAGCTCGTCACAATCGCGAACGCGCTTTGCAAATCTTGTCTGACATGGACCAGTCAGGCCGCCTGAGAAATACATTGCGACGGCCTGAGGCGATTCAGGATTCCTATTGTAAATCTGGATTTCGCCTTACGACCTGAATGACCTGTCCCGTTACAGCCCTGCATTGCAGGTCTTTTTTTACTGAATTTCGGCCGTTGCAGCGGCACAGGATGGGCAGCGAACCGAGGGATATCTCATCCCGCTGTTTGCTGGTCATCGAGAACCGAGATGGACAGTAATCCAGGCGTGTGCCTGGCACCCGTTGGAAACGGGCTGGGCGCTTCGGCGCTGGGGATCGACACCTCCGCTGTCCGCGACAGGGCCCGGCACACCTGTGTCCCTCGCGGACATAACCAGGAATGCTACGGCCCTCGTTTCATCGACTGCGTCCAACCAACGCGGAAGAGGACTGCGGGCGTCCCTGCAGCCCCGTCAAAAGCGGGTGCGTGCCCGAGAGCGCATGGGGATCGACGCCTCCGTCTTCCGCCAAAGCCCTCCTATCTTCCGGGAATCACGGGCACGTGAAATAGGCGTGAGAGACCGAGGTCCGATATCGCATGATGGATTTACGGGACGGGTCAGCATATCGGTGGGCGGTGGATAATTATTTTTGATGCCACGATCATGCCCACGTTTTCTGACAAATTATTGTTTATCATAGCAAAAATAAGGGTATGCGCACTCATCAACGCAGTGGCTCCTCACGCACCTTGCATGAACCCGTCAGCTTTCTGTAGATTATTGGCATTTACTGATGTAAGGCTGAAAAAAACATAATAACGCGCAGGTGGCAGGATGACGCAGATAGTGGGTTCGGAGGCCCTGGATGCCTTCAGTGTAGCACTCGATCAGGCATTGAGACAGCAGTCTGCACGGCTGCACGCTCCAAATTCCCGTAAATCAGACGGCGGCCTGCGGAGATTCACCATCCGCGAGATGGCCGACATCACCTTCCGCATGAACTACAATACGCTGCGGCATCACCTTAAGAACGTGCCCGATCTGCCTGAAGGCATCATGGAGCCCGGCAACCGCCGCACATTCAGCCTAGACGAAATCATCGATATTCAGAACAAGCTTTACGTGGCCGGCAAGATTTCCGTGGACATGTTCCCGGGCAAGATCGACGGAGAGGTTACCACTAAGTTATTGATATATAACTTGAAAGGCGGCGTTTCCAAGACGACTGCGGCCGTCAATCTCGGACAGTTTCTGGCTCTCAGGGGCTTCAAGGTCCTCATGGTCGATCTGGACCCGCAGGCAAGCTGTTCGGATCTTTTCGACATTCAGGCCGACCTCGATGATTTGCCGTCAATCTACGACGTCCTGCGCTACGATGAAGAAGGACAAGACAGCACCCGCATCGGAATAGCCGATGCGATCCAGCCCACGTATTTCCCCAACATCGACATCATCCCGGGATCGATCGCGCTCACGGAGTTCGAGTATGAGACTGCATCGGCGGCAGCCCGCGGCGTCCCCTTCTATACCCGCATCTCGGACGCGCTGAGCCTGGTTGAGGACACCTACGATGTCATCCTGTTCGACACGCCGCCTCACATGTCCTTCTGTGTCATCGCGGCTCTCTACGCCTCCAATGCGATGCTGGTCCCCCTCTCGGCCGGCATGCTCGACGTCGTCAGCCTCGTTAAGTTCCTCGAGCTGGCCTCGAGCACGCTGGCGAGCATCGAGGGCGTGGATCCCAATAAGCGGTTCCACTTCATCCGGATCTTGCTCACGCGATATTCAGCGCATGACCCTGCGCAGCTGCAACTGAGTTCCTTCCTGCGCAACACGCTGGGACCAGCGATGCTGAAGACGGACTTTCTCGCCTCGACAGCGATCGCAGACGCCGGCAACACGATGAATCCGCTACTCGAGGTCGATCCGTCGACCTTCACCCGCAAGACCTACGACCGTGTCCTGGAAAGTCTTCACGGAATTGCGGTCGAGATCGAGGAAGAGATCATGCGAAGCCGCGGTCGGATCCATGCCAGCGCAGAGGTGGCATGATGGCGCGCAACGTTTTTGAGCACGGACCGACGGACGATCCGAACGCGACGACGGAGGCACAGCCACTGACTCCCCGGCGCAAACCCCTCGTCAAGGGTGGCGCGGCAAGTCCGAAATACATCAGCGCCGCCACACAAGGAGGGGCGGACCGCACCTACCAGGAAATTCCGGTCGACCAGATACGGGAGAGCGCGGTCATGGATCGCATCGACGTCAATGAGGACCTCGATGCCCTGGTGGAAAGTATCCGCGAGAACGGGCAGCAGATTCCGATCCTGGTGCGCATTTTTTCCGGAGGTGACAAGCCCTTCGAGATCGTCGTCGGCAGGCGCCGGCTTGCGGCGCATCGCCAGCTCGGCAAACACCAGATCAAGGCCTTTGTCGCCCGGATGGACGATCGGGAAGCCTTCATTGCGCAGGGCATCGAGAACACGGCCCGCCTCGAGACGAGCTATATTGAACGCGCCCGGGCCGCCGCACAGGCTCTGGATGTCGGTTTCGATCAGAAGGACGTGGCCGAGTTCCTCAACATCTCGCGCACGCTGATCAATTTCATGGTCGGCACTTACCGATCAGTCGGCGAAGACCTGGTCACTGCAATCGGTCCTGCCCGCGGTATCGGACGGCGAAAATGGGATGCGTTGGTCAAGCTGATGGACCAGAACGACCTCAGCCCGGAACGCGCCGTGAAGCTCGTAGACCGTGATATCGCGGACAGCTCCACACGCTTCGAGACCTTCGTGATGGCGGTGCAAGCAGCACGCAAGACGGCGAAACAATCACCTACGCCAAAGACCGGGATTCATCGGGAATTCCTTTCCGGCGGCGTGTCGACCGTGCGGAAGTCTCGGCAACTCGTGATCAAGACGCGCAAGGACATGCCGCAAGAAATTCTCGTCAGGATCGAACAGGAAATCGAAACCATTCTCTCAGAATTTCAGAAAAACGTCCGAGGATGATTTCCTAAGACACTGATAAATAATACACATTTCGATTTACCGCGGTAAATCGAGACCATCGAGCAACAGCAGCAACAGGAGCAGACCAAGGCATAAAAAACCCCCCCGAAGATCACTCTTCGGAAGGGCTTCGTAGTTCTCTTTGCACAGACTGCTTAGCGCTTATCCGAATCGTTTTCAACACCGGTTTTCGGTGAACGGGTAAATTCTGCCTTCTGAAAACATATGAACAAACTTATGTCCGCGGTATCACCGTGCCGGGAGGCTGATGACGCTTGCCCGACACACAGCAAACCTGTCCAGTCATTGGATCGATGGGAGCTGCTGACACTTGTCACGGCCATGCGCCGTGAAATTGGTCTCACTGATCGCGATGTCATGGTCCTTCGCGCCCATCTTACTGTCTTGCCTCAGGGCCCACTGATCGCATCGGGAATGAATGTCTCGTTCATGAACGTGACCGAAATTCTGCAGAGAGCCTGCGGCATGGATGCGCGACGGTTTCGCCGAGGTGAGGCGCGACTGGAGGAGGTCGGTCTGATCCGACGCCACCTGAGTGCAAATGGGCGGCGGTTTCCTGAACGAGACCGCACGGGTCAAATCGTGCAGGCCTACGGAATCGACCTGGCTCCGATCTTCGAACTATATCCGCGGTTATTGGTCCTGCAGGAAACGGTGACTGCGGAAAACCTCGCCCTGCGCCAGCGCAAGAATGCGCTCAGCGCCCGTCTCCAAGAGGCCTTGCGCCAACTCGCATCGTCGGGTCGTTTCCTTCCCGACTGGGCTGATGCGTTGCGCACGTCCGTCCGCAATGCCCTGCGTCGCACCGGCACGACGCAGGAAGATCTTGACGCACTCGCCGTCGACATCGCCCAAATTACGGCTGAAGCAGACATGCATCTCCCGGAGAACGCTGCCGTGAGAGATGTCATTGCCCCCTGCCCTGCCCGGCTGGTTGAGCCGACGGATAAGGCTATCGCGCAGGACATATATACCCCGGATGCCGGACAGATTGTCCGGCACATAGAGTCGAAACCCAAAGATCTAAAAAAAGAAAGCACATCTTTCGATCTTCGTAAAATACACTTGGCTTGGGCGCAGGCCGTAACCTTGCGGGAGTTCTATCCAGACCCCCCATCCACCGAACGAGATTTGTCAGCGGTGCTAATTCAATTTTCATCTTTTATCGGACTGGGACAGACCGCCATGCTCAAGGCCATAAGTATACTGGGCTGGGACAGCACAATCCTGGTGGTCGATTACCTGGCGAGCAGGACGGCCGATATCGTTAAGCCCGAGGGATACCTCACATCCATGCTGAGAAGCTATGCCTCTGGTCAGCCCATCGCCTCAGGGCGCGTGATACCGCGGGGTGAGCGTAAGGCAGAAGAGCGATCGGCAGTGCAATGAGGGTGCCACCCCAGCCTTAACGCCATGTCACCCATCAAAATATGGCCGGCGCTATAGCGGCGATCGCGTCGCCATATTCAGTGCCCCGACGCTCATCTGAAGGCTGGCCGTGAAGCATGCAAATCCTCAGTTGTCGTCGCCGTTTAGACTCCACCTTCTCCGACAAGCCGTGCCGCCGCACGCTCATTCTCTGCGGTTTAGGTGCTTTTCAAGTCATCCAGCGTGACGACCTTGAGCACAAGAACGGTCTTCAGTCATTTTGGACGCCGGCCCTAGCCCGCGCTCAATGCGTCGTTCTCGGTCTTGAAAAGGACCCGGTTCCTTGCGGATGTCGCGGCCTGGCCCGGGCAGCCCTCCACGTGATAGATCTTCAAATTTTTGTTGCCGAACACCAGAGGGATGATATCCGCGTCCGATGTTCCGCCGGATGTGGCCCGCGGGCTCACGGTGCCTTCGTAGAACGGCGGCAGCTAGATCAGCAGCGCGTCCAGATCGATTTCGATCCAGACGCGTGCGTGAACCTTTCATACCTCCTCCGCAGTCCTCGCACGGTATACGCCTCTAGTGCCGGAAGTGACCGAAAGGGGGGCGGTAGTCGCGGAGAAGCCGGACCAGGATTGATCTGGCAGCTTGGGGCGATATCCGCGTGGCTTAGGAGCAAAGCCTCTGGATTGCGCACACCAAAAGAATGGGTAATTGCAGCCGCTGCCGCTGTCGCTGCCGCTGTCGCCCAGCCGAAAACCATACCTGTCGGACGACCATGAAACGACTCGGTCTATTGAAGTTCGTTGGTCTTGCGAAAGATTTCCGCCAGTTCTTCGTCATGGTCACGCAGGAATTCACGCAGCAAAATCCCGGGGCTTGCGAACTTTTGAGCATCGGGGCTCAGACTTAATAATTTTTCGCGTATGGCGAGCGCGAGGTCGCTCGAATGAGCCACGGTCACCCGCAGTTGCTTGAGGTCTGCGGCAACCGCGGCTGGCTCAGGCTTGCGAGCCGGGGTCTGCGCAGTGGGTGTTGGAGCGAAGTTCATTGTTTCTTCCGAAGACTGTCGTTCCGCAGGTGCTGCCTTTGACGCGTGATCGGACTTTGTGTGAGCCGGAGGCGCTTTGCTTAGTGCCGGCGTCGGCTCTGATTGTGACGTGTCAGCTTCGGTTTGACCGAGGCCGTTAGCCTTCGCTGTCGTGGCAATGGAAGCCCGGTCGCGGTCAGTGAGCCCCGGAACAGGCATCTTTTGGCGGGGCTTGCGTTCAACGGCCATCAAAATTCTCCCGTGATAAGCGCTGCCAGTTCGTCTGCAGCCTTCTGTATTTTCTTGATCGCCTCAAAACTTCGACCGTCAGATTTTGCAGCAGCGATTGCTTCGTCGCTGGTCATATCGTCGCCAATAAACGATTTGATCGCGCTTGAGCGATGCAGCCCTTTGATCGCGCCGTAATGACTATGAATGAGTTCTTCGTAAGCAAGCATCTGGGCATTCGGGAACTGACCCTCCTTTTGATAAATGACAGTCAAAAGGTCGTTGGGGTCGGTCTCATGATCGCCCGTCGCTTCGAGAGCAATTTTGAAGTAGGCCAATGTTTTTTCGACGCCGGTCACTTCGTTTTTTTCGGGGCCGCAGGGCGAGAATACGCGGTCGCAGATCGCAAGAGCTGCCATTTGCCTGGCATCTTCACCGCCTTTCGTATCGATAATGACCCAGTCAGTGTCATCCTGAAGCCGGTCCAGCATCGTGTTGTAGCACTCCGCCACTGTCGCGTCGTGCGGTATATCAAACGCGATGATATCGATGCCTTCGTTGCGTGCGCAAACAGGGATCGCCCAGTTCGTGACACTGGCCTGATTGTCGAAATCAATGAGCTGGACGGTCTGACCACTCCGAAAGAAGCTGTCCGCGACGACGGCTGCTGTCGTGGACTTGCCAACGCCACCTTTGGTTGAAGCGAAAGTAATGATCTTCATTCTGCTGTCCTGAGTGTTGGGGCCGATGCATGGCTTGAAGCCTCCGGAGTCCTAGGCGACTGCCTACAGCCTGCGACCTGAAACCTATAACCCGCCACCGCTAGGTTTTAGCCTATTACCTGCGATCTATTGGATGCAACCTGCGGCGTATCACCTCAAACCTCAATCCCGTGGCCTGAAACTTTTCACCTATATCGTCGAGCCTGCGACTTACCGGCTAAAACCTGCGGCCTGCCACCTTCTGCCCAAGCCTTGTGCCGCACGAATAGACTTGGTTCTCGTAGCAATTCTAGGCGCACAGGCGCACCGGCATATCGAGCTCATCGGGATCGCGCAGGGAGGTGTGGATCGAAACGTCGTTTGCGCTCGCTGAGGAGCCGTGAGGAACGCGAGCGGGGCAGGGGGGGGCGGTGGGGCAAGGTCCGACTTCGCAATGAGAGGTCGGTGCTGGGGCCTCTGTGGAAATTTTCGCCCCTGCGGGGCGGTCACTCCATCGGAGTTCGGTCGCTACCTCGGTGGGCGCTCCGTCGCGCCCCTGCGGGTCGCTCAAGTGGACTAACATTATAGATATGTACCAAACTACTCGTTGTGGTGATTTATCTATAATGTTAGGGAAGAGGTAGCAGGATATGTCGCTTGCAAGACAGTTTCGTTTTAGGGCTTTCGATATGCCGAAATCGTTCAAGACCACGGACAAGATCGCGGCCTCGCTTATGCTCCTGGAGGGCGCTGCCCCGAAGACGGTTGCGGCAAAATTTGGCGTCCACATTTCCACGATCTACGCTTTGCGAAAGGATCGGGGTCACGGCCATACCAAGCCGGATCGCGCCTCCCACAACATCACATTCCGCCTGTCCGACGTCGAATTGCGGGCGTTGGACGTCTTCATTGTGGATGCGGGATTGCCGTCGCGAACCGCCGCCTTGCGGTCACTGGTGCGCTCCGCGACGGGTTTCCTGGAGCTGCGTCGCGATGAACTGCTCGATCTGACCGAGGCGAGACGCGAGTTGCGGGCACAGGGTCGTAACCTCAATCAGCTGACCTACGCGATGAACAGGTCGGCATTGCGGGGTGGGGCCAGGCTATCGCCAGAGGATAAGCAGTTTCTGGCGACGGTTCGGCATACTTTTACCGTCGTCGACAGGCTGATTTCTGACGGTTTCAGCGAGGTGCGACAGCAGGGCCGGAACGCATTGCACGCGGGAGATCGCCTGTGAGCGGCGGGTTCTACGATGATATCATGATCCGGGCGCGGCGCAGCGCGGGCCATACATCCGTTGGCGGTGCGAAGTCGCGCGGCAATCGTATCTGGAAAAGCCTGACCTCGACCGGCAGCGCCTTCGTCAAGCGCATTCCCGGCGCCGGCGTTCAGCATCAAAAGCAACTGGCAGGACAGCTGGCCTATGTGAACGGCAAGGCCAAGGGCATCTTCGGCTTCGCCCCCGGCGTTAGCATCGACAAGGACGCTTTTGACCAGGCTGACCTCGATCAGATGATCGGTGCATGGGCGCAAGACTGGAAGGGTAGGCCCCGCAACGGACATACGAGCCACATGGTGCTGTCGTTCCCAGACGACGTGTCCCAGGACGCCGCCTTCGTGATTGCGCAACAGTGGTGCGCCGAAATGTTCGAGGATCAGACGCATATCGCGGATACCTGGGAATACGTGGCCGTCCTGCACACGGACACCGCCAATCCTCACGTTCATGTCGTTCTGAATAATCGGGGCGAACATGGGACGTGGTTTTCCATCTCATCAGAAGGGATTTTCAATCCCCAGATGATGCGGGATCGCATGACCGACATTGCAGACAACTACGGCCTGCGGCTTGAAAGCCTGACACGTGCCGACCGGGGCCTTTATGGCGCACCGATCACGAGTGCCGCGGTCTTTGCCGCCCGCGAAGGCCGCACGCTCGCAACCCCCGAAGTTAAAAGCAGTCTGACCTCTGAATGGCGCAGGCAGGATATGCGGGAGACCGCAGAGCTTTACACCACCTTGGCAGAATTTGCCGAGACCATCGGCGCACCGATGATTGCGAAGCGTGCGTATATTTCAGCAGCAGCCCTTTTCGCAGGCAATGAAGTCCCGAAAGGACAGATGATGGACATTGACCTTGATGTAACCGCAGACCGCGAGGACATACGCACATCTTTGATTGGCTGGGCCGAGCAGAACAAAGACGCCATTGACGCTTTGCCAGAAAGCCGTCGGGCGTCGGTCATGTCCAAGATCGACACCGCTTTGAACATCATCGAAACGGACGTGACCCCGGACCTGACGGACGACACGATCTGGCCTGCTTTCAAGGAAACGCCGTCGTCGTATCTCGTTCCTGACACCGGCGCTTTGGAGGCCCGCGCGGCCCTCTATGTCAAAGAGGAAAACGCCGATCTGCTACAAGAGTTCGTCAATGAAAACGTGCTGGATTCCTACCTTGTGACCGGCGACGTGCCTGACCGCTTCAAGGCTGTGATGCCCGCCGTGGCTAACGCTTATGCGGAAATGCACAACCACAGGCTCGAAGAGATCCCGAAGGAGATGAAAGCCTACGTCCAGAAAGGGGTCGAGATGGGCCTGGACCGCGCCACCATGCAAGAGCGACTTATCAATGCGATTGGTGATCCGGTCGAAAACGCCCGCATAGAGCGAGGCGACATTGCCGCGATTGCCGCCGCGATGCCGACGCCGCCCCGCGACGTGAAGGCTTTTGAAGATGCGTCCCGCCGTATTGAAGAAGCGACTACTCTTATCCTGGAGGATGGAGTTTCGACCCCGCTTGATCGTTTTGAGGGGATGCAGATCGCACTCTCTCAGGCGGAAACCGCAAAAGGTCGGCCCGACAAAGAACGTGCGCTCGATCAGCTTGGAAACGAGTTGATCGACCTTGCGACGGCAAAGCAGCGCAGCGATCTGACGAAAGAACAGGAGCAGGCTTACGATGCTGTTGCGCCGGAGATTTTCGCACGGCACGGCAAAGACATTAAAGCCGCAATGATGGCCGTTGCGACCAACGATCTTGATTCAGCTGAAAATGATCGGCAGGTATTGCGGCCTGATCTGACGCGCGAGCAGAATGAAGCGATGATACGCCAGGAGGCCGCAGGCCGCGTCTTGCAGCTGGAAAGCAAGTTTGGCGCGAAGGCCGTCGAGTCGCGGGCGGTATCAGAGAACTACGAAGCCGCAGCCGATCGTTACCGCGACTGGCAACTGGATCTTGGCAAGGTCGAAGAGAGGATCATCGCAGACAGCAAGGTCTATGATCGTGACGGCGTTGCCCGCGTTATGCAGGACATTGCCAACACCGCTGCAACGACGGGACGCGCCGATCTGGCGGACAGTGCCGCGGGCCGACAAATGCTGACAGCATTCGTCGCGTTAGAGGGCAGGGGGGCCATGCAGGAAATAGCATCCGGCAACATGGATGCACTTGCCGAATACGTCGATACGCCCGCCAACCAGCGACTTGCGGCGAGGGAACTTTTGAAAAGCGCAAAGTCTGTCGATGTGGGCCTGGAGCTGGACGAGATTGAAACTGGTCTTGAGGCCGTTGATCCGAACTATTCGCGCTCGCGGGGGATTTCGATATGAAAATGACCGTCGCCTGTCTGATCGCAGTTATCTGCGGCCTTGTCGCAGGGTCCGGTATTTCCAGCGTCTATCTGACTGTCGCCCTCGGGCGCGACCTTCTGGCAACCGACCTCATGTTGCACACCAAGACGCTGATGGCCCGCATGTTGATTCAACAGCCATACCTGACCGGCCATCTGATCGTCATTTCAGCCGTCGCATTTTTTCTGCTTATCGCGTTTGTAACCGTCGCCCAGGATCGCCTTGTCAACTACGGCGACAGACGGTTTCAGTCCAAGTCGAGCGTCCGCAGGAATCGGATGCTGAACGAGCCGGGCGCAGGGTTTGTCCTCGGTGAGCATGTCGCCCCACCAGCACAGCACCCGGATCGACCGATCAACATCAAAGCCAACAACACTGACCCCGAAAAGAACAAGTCTCTGAACACCCGCCGCGTCCGCTACATCGCGGCACTCTATAGCACCGTCAGCAACATCCTGTTGGTCGCGCCGACGCGGAGCGGTAAAGGCGTGGGTTTCGTCATCCCGAACGCGCTGACCTTCCCCGGCTCTATGGTCGCGCTGGACGTGAAAGGCGAGCTGTGGGTCGAGACGTCAAGAGCGCGTGCACAACTTGGCGACAAAGTTTTCCGGTTCGCGCCGTTCGACTTCAAGCACCCGACACACAACTACAATCCCCTGGCCGGTGTCGCTGATATTGAAAACATGGAGGAGCTATGGACGGCGATTGGTCGGGTCGCGCATCTTTTTCTGCAGTCAGATGGCAATCAGGATTGGCTGGATGGTTCGATCCTGCTGTTCATCTCCGCCGGCATCCTTGCCGTCCAACGTGGCAACGCGACGATGGGAGAAATCTACCGGATCATTTTTGGGACGGGCGAGGGGGCCGATATTGGCAAGTCCTCCGCCGAGCGCCTGCTGGAAGCGGCAAAGGAATGCCAGTATCCGCCCGCGGCACGCCAACTCAACTACACGGCATCGCTGGACGCAAAAATCTCGCAGAGCTTTATCTCTATCCTGAGCACAGCGGGCCTGTCGCAGTGGGCGAACCCCAAGGTGGAGCGCGTCACACGCACAAGCGACTTTGACTTCAGACAAATGCGTCGCACGCCAATGTCGATCTATCTTGAAGTGCTGTCCGACGACGTTCAGGACCTGAATTCCCTGATCCGGCTTTTCTTTGCAGACCTTATTTCATTCCTGCGGTCGTCAAAGCCGGAGGCCGACGAGCCCTTTCCAGTGTTCATCTTGTTGGACGAGTTTGACCAGTTGGGCCATATGCCCCTTGTCGTCCAGGCGATGAAGCAAACGGCCGGTCACGGTGGACGGTTCGCAATCGTTACCCAGTCCGTTCCCGGCCTTCTGTCCGTTCCGTACACCCCGGAGGAAGTGCAGGCGATTGAAAGCGCCTGTCAGGTCAAACTCTATCTTGCGCCCAAGGAAGACCGCACGGCCAGCGAGATTGAAACCCTGCTCGGGGATCGGACGGGATCAACCAAGAACCGTCAGAAAGAGGTCAAGACTGTCGGCTTCGGCGGCGGCGGTGTCACGACCGGCACGGAAAAGCGCCCGCTGCTGACCAAGCAGGAAATCCGGCAGATGGACCCCAACAAGATTCTGATTGTTCCCGATAGCCAGAACCCAATTTTGGGCGACCGCATCAAATACTATGAGTCCAGGCAGATCCGAGCGATCTACGAAGCTCAGGATAAGACCGTCTATCCCTACCCCGACGCCGACGATCCGAAGCACCGTGCCATGACCATGACGGAGGTTCGGGCCCGCGCGACGCAGGCCACGGAGGCGCAGAAGGTTGAGATTGAACACCGCGACGAGAACATGACGAAGGCGCGTGAACCGAAAACAACCGTGCCACAAAGGCGGCGTGAAAAGGCCCCCGCAAAAGCAAAGCCAAAAGGAAAGCTAGGGCCAGCAGCGCAAGCTGCGTTGGTTGATACAATGAACAGCGCCCAAAATCAGTTGAGACAAGAAGGCGGCCCGAAGGCCGCCTGATCCGCCATTATGCTGCCGTCATCGTTCAACGCGAACGGCGAAGCGATAAACAGTTTTGCGTCGGAAGAACGACCGGTCGACCGTCGTATCGCTCAAGGCATAGCAATTCTGGAGGACGTAAACGCTTATCGTCGTCTCCGGTAGGACCGGTGGTGGTCTGCGTCCGTCTCTCCTACAGGTCGTATGAAAGATGCCGTTGCGAAAAGGATGACAGATCGCCTCCAACGTTTCGTGTTGGCGTTGATGGTCACTATTCATGTCTTCACACTGGTCACGGGCGCGTGGGCATGGCTTCGTCGCCTTCTAAAATCCGGGCCTTTATCTGCCGTCCTGAATCGATAAGATTGCCTGCATGAGACAGAACATACTTCAGGCCTGTATCGCAGAACGACCCGGGCAGGGGGGTGACCACCTGGTCTATCGGTGGGCTGACTTTTGGGCGCCGCGCATTGCATTAAATCGTCATGCGGTATCCGGTCTTCTCGCGCTGATGGATGACGAGCCGGACCTCCCAGATGACCTGCTTGCGCTCTTCAGTGCTGTTCTTGCCGCCATGCGCATGAACCGCGAGAATCGCGAAGCGGATGCGCAGCACATTTTTGCGGTCCTGGATGGCTGGGTTGAAGTGAAAGCGGCATCGCACAGTTTTGACAACCGACAAAAGGTGGGACTGTGCCGGGCGTTCATCGAGGCCGGTCTGGAGCCTCCCGATGGGATCCGGTTCAGTCCCGACGTCGCCGCTGACGATGCAGACATCGCGACCATGGACATGCCCGATATTGCGGAGTTGATCCGTGACCTGATCCCGGACAATGCCACGGGCTATCCAGCCTACATGATCCTGCGGGAAGCGATTGGGTCAATGCCCCGGCCCGCGGCGGTCTTCTTGGTCACGCAGATGGTGACGCAGGGCATCCCAAAGCTTGTTTCGGTCGGACGCTTTTTTTTGCTCGATCCTGTGGGCGAGATGCGCACCGCCGCGGCCTTGGGGTTTGCCGATCTCGCGCACGCGGGCGGGGTGGATGCAGGCGTGCTCTCCGATTTGATCCAGCTGCGCAAATGGATCCCGGATCTGGACACCAAGACGATCCTGGATCGTGGAATCAAGGAGGCGCTCCGGCGCGAACCATCCGGTGGGTCTGTCCCCCGGTCATGGACACTTCATCGACTGGTGTCGTCACTGCCCGATGGCACCGGCAGTCAGAGCATCCTGGCGAGCGTCAGCCTGGGCAGCCAAAAGTGCATTGCAGCGCTGCTGCTCAAGAGTGGTCACGGCATCAAGGATGCTTATGCCATCCCCTGCAGCAGTGCCAGCGATCAGCGGCGCACGCTCGCTGAGATCGAAGAATCGATGCCAATGCACGATGTGCCGACGGATTATCTGCCCGCTGCACTGGCCGCGGCACTGGGCGAGGGCCTCGCCGCAGACCTGCCGCCCGCACCCGGTTTCCTGGATGTGGCAGAGATGCTCGGACTCCGCGACATCACACCTTCTGATACTTCTTCAGCGTCAACAGCCGACATCGCCGATCCTGACGCCCAGTTGGCCAGCCTGTCCGGGGCCAAACGCGGACAGCTCATTAACCGCAGCATCTCGTGGGTGCGCGACCACGAGATATCGTCGAGCTGGTTTGTCAGCAATGCGGAGCTCTCATCAGCTTTGGAGGAGGTCAGAACCGAGCGTCAGGCGACGCAGGCGGTCTGGGCGCATCTGGAAACCCAACGCGGCTTCTGGTCATCGCTCTTCGCACGGTCGGCCGCAATTTTGCGCCATGGTGATGGCGATGCGTGGCTTGAGTTCGCGGCCGTCGCGAACGGTCTGGACACCGGCCGGGCGTTGAAAAAAATACCCATTTTTGAGATGATCGTCGCTCTGACGCTGGATGTCGCAGAACAGGGTGACGGGCTGCATTCTGACGGTGAATCCTCGCTGGGCGATTCGGAAAACGACGACGACATGGGTCCTGACATCGCGCCTGAATCAAAAGGCGAGCTCGAGCGCCTGCTCCGCAAAACCCCCCTCAGTCCGGATCTGATTGATGGGTATCTGACGGCCGTCATCGTGGCACCGCGGTTCGTCACGCCAACAGACTGGCTGCCGCCGCTTCTGGGTGGCATCGAGTTTCCCGGTGGCAACAAAGTACAGCGCGTGCTCGACATCATCATGTTGCGTTACGGTGATATTCAAGACGGAGCCTTCGATGGGGACATCGGATCGGGCCTTAGGACACGCACAGCAGAGCGGTTCAAGGAGTGGCTCGCCGGCTTTGCCCTCGCCAGTACGATCTCGGCCGCCTGGCCGAAGCGCGGGCTCTCGAAGGATGATCAGAAAATCCTGAAGCTGATCAGGGAAGGGGGATCCGATGACAACATCCAGTCCACGTTAAAGCCTTTGCTGCCCGGTTGGCTCGCAGTCATGGCAGCAAGGGCGGTCGACGGGTGAGACCTTGTCCCACATATGCTGATTTTCATCCGGTCCAATACCCGTAGTCTTCGATATCCTAAATCTGCTGTCAGCCCAAAATTATCAGGGTTGCGCAAGCCTGTGCCTTTCGAGGCGACTGCCTTCGTTGAGTGCTAGAGCGGCCATTCGTGCCTGACGCTGCGAAGGTCAGGTTTGAGCCCTCTTTACCGGATGCTGTCCCGAAGAACTTTGCGAGTGCAGAAAAACTTGCCCTACGCGAACGGCCCATAGCTGCCTTTCCCGGTCCATACGTTCACTGCGGCGCAGATTCCCAAACCGGACATCCACGCCCAAAAGTTTCCTATCTGTCTAAAGTTTGGATTTGCGCCGGTTCAACGTAAACATTCGCCGGGGGCCGTCTGGCTGCTTGTGGGTGTGATTGTTTATCGAGTGTTCTTATGGACGCACACGAGAACACCCCCCGCATTCAAGTTTTATCAGTCTCTGATACTGGGCGGCGTCGCCGCTGGACAGATGACGAGAAGGTCCGGATCGTTGAGGAAAGCCTTGTCAATGGCGTGACCTTGGCCGAGGTCGCGCGGCGCCATGACGTTTCGCGGTCCCAGCTTTACGATTGGCGCTATCGTTGTCGGCATGGTTTGCTGAGTTCTGGCCCGAAGTTTTTGCGTGTTTTTAACATCGACGAAGCTCCGTGGGCCTGATCCTGATAATATGCCGGCTCCGCCGGCACCTGTGATGACTGTCGATTTTGGCGCGCGCTGTCGTGTGTCGATCCCGTCCGACTTTGACATGGAGGCTGCAGCGCGTTTGCTCAACAGTCTGTCGGTGGGGCGATGATCGCGTTTCCGGCGGGCACGAACGTGTGGATCGCGGGTGGCGTGACGGACATGCGGCGCGGGATGAATACCTTGGCGTTGTCGGTCCAGCAGGGCCTTGGACGTGATCCGCATACCGGTGAGATCTTCTGCTTCCGGGGGCGAAAAGGCGATCTGGTTAAACTGCTCTGGCATGACGGTGTCGGCATGTCGTTGTATCTGAAGCGGCTTGAGGCGGGGGAAGTTCATCTGGCCGGTCAGCCAGGATGGGACGGCTGTTTCGATATCCGCCGCCCAGCTCGGCTATCTTCTGGAAGGGATCGACTGGAGAAACCCACGCTGGACGCAGAGGCCCAAAACGGCTGGGTAAATTACGGTGAAACGCCTGTTTTTATTGGCGCTTCATGCTGTCTGTGGTAAATATTTGCCATGTCAGATGCCGCTTCCGAAATCGCCAGATTGAGTGCCGCCCTTGCCGCGCAGACAGCCCGCGCGCACGCGGCGGAGGTCGAACTGGCACAGGCCCGCGCCCCCGGCCTCTTGCACGCAAGCAATGATCCGGGAATTGAAGCTGGAGATCGCAAAGTTGCGGCGCGATAAATACGGCATCTCTTCCGAGCGTCGCGCGCGGCTGATCGATCAGCTGGAATTGCAGCTTGAGGAATTGGAAGCAGCTGCCACCGAGGATGCGTTGGCGGCTGAACAAGCCGCAGCGCAGGACAAGGCCAGCACCGTGCGCGCCTTCACGCGGCGCAAGCCGGTGCGCAAACCCTTTCCCGAGCATCTGCCGCGCGAGCGTGTGGTGGTTGAGGCGCCGACCAACTGCACCTGCTGCGGCTCGGACCGCATCGTGAAGATGGGTGAAGACATTACCGACACGCTGGAAGTTATTCCGCGGCAGTGGAAGGTGATCCAGACCGTCCGCGAAAAGTTCACTTGTCGGTCATGCGAGAAGATCAGCCAGCCGCCAGCGCCTTTCCACGCCATTCCGCGCGGTTGGGCCGGGCCGCAGCTGATCGCCATGATTGCTTTCGACAAGTATGGACAGCACCAACCACTGAACCGCCAATCCGATCGGATTGCGCGGGAAGGTGTCGATCTCAGCCTGTCTACCCTGGCTGATCTGATCGGTCATGCCTGTATAGCACTGGCCCCCATTCATGCGCTGATCGCGCGCCACGTGCTGGACGGTGGCCGTTTGCATGGTGACGACACGACCGTGCCGCTTCTGGCGCGCGGCGGCACCAAGACTGCGCGGCTCTGGACCTATGTGCGCGATGACCGACCATGGGATGGGGGTGCGCCGCCTGCCGCGCTCTTCCACTTCTCAACAGATCGTCGCAAGGAACACCCGACACGGCATTTGGCCGGGTGGCATGGTGTGCTGCAATCGGACGTCTATGGCGGCTACAATGACCTGTATCTGGCAGATCGTAGTCCGGGCCGGTGCGCTCTGCGCTGTGTTGGAGCCATGCCAGACGCAAGTTATTCGAGCTGGCCGACATCAAGTCCATCGCCCGTAAGGGCAAAAAAAGGTGGCAGAAGAAATCTCGCCCATCGCGCTGGACGCTGTGACCCGGATCGATGCCATCTTCGCTGTCGAGCGCGAGATCACCGGCCTGTCAGCTGCAGCGCGTCATGAAGTCCGGCGCCAGCGGGTCGCGCCGCTGGTCAAGGATCTTTATGACTGGATGCTGGCCGAGCGGGCGCGGATGTCAAAGCACAACCCTGTCGCCAAGGCGATCAATTACATGCTCGACGGGACAGGTCGCTGGGAGGCCTTCACCGCATTCCTTGATGACGGGCGCCTCTGCCTGACGAACAATGCCGCCGAACGCGCTCTGCGCGGTATCGCATTGGGCAGAAAGTCATGGCTTTTTGCAGGGTCAGAGCGCGGTGGCGACAGGGCGGCCTTCATGTATACCCTCATCGTCACGGCAAAGATGAATGATATCGATCCGCAGGCATGGATGGCCGATGTGCTCGCGCGCCTGCCGGATTTGCCCGTGTCACGGCTGCCAGAGCTGCTGCCATGGCACTGGAAGTCAGCAACGCAAATGGGGAGGATTGCTGCATGATACCGGTCGCGCGCCTCAAGGTCACATTATCCGATGTCGCACCTCAGGTGCTCCGGCGCTTCGATGTGCCCCTCAAGATCAAGCTGAACCGCCTACATGATGTGATCCAAGCCGCCATGGGATGGACCGACAGCCATCTCTATGAGTTCCGGGCCGGCGGAGTCGGCTGGGGCGTGCCAGATCCTGAATACGACTACGATGATCCGCTGCCCGCCAGCAAAACAAGCTTGCTCGATGTGCTCGAAGATGTCGGCACCAAAACCATTCATTACGTCTATGACTTCGGCGACAACTGGCACCATGTGGTCAAGGTCGAGAAGATCGATGACGCCATCCCGGGCGCCGCATATCCGCGCCTTGTCAGGGCTATCGGTGCTTGTCCCCCGGAAGATGTCGGTGGCGTGCCCGGTTATGCTGAATTCCTTGATGCAATGACCGATCCCAAGCACGAGGAACACGACCGGATGCTGGAATGGTATGGCGGACAGTTCGACCCAGATGAGGCAGAGATCGGCCGCATCCTCGACAACTTTGAGCGCCTCGCCAAAAAATGGGCACCAAAGCCACGCAAACCAAAAGCGGTTCCGAAGCCCGTCTGATAGGGCACAGCGGCGGCCTTCGGCGGATGCTTACGGTTCAACAGTATTTTTGCAGTAACAAACAAGGCATTCGCGGAGGGCGTAGTGCGATGACTGACGCCCTCCGTTTGATCGCTGGCACCACACCTGGTGTGGTCTTCAGGACGCCGGGGCAACCGCGGGCTTGGATACGACCACCCGTTCGTTCAGCATCGACACCGCTGCCCCGGCGACCAGCGCCCAGAAGGGCGCACTGATGCTGAGGAACGTCACATTCGACATTGCGACGATCAGCGCGACAAAGGCACCGATCTGGTAACCCGCGTTGCGGTCGAAGGCGGACTGGAACGCGCTCAGAAGGACGGTGATCATCGCGAGGCCAGCAACCGCGCCGACCAGCGGCCCGGGCAGCGCCATGATCAAGGGAACTGCGACACCGGCAAAGATCCCGAACGACGCGAAAAGAACCCCGTTCACGACCGTCGCGGCGTAGCGTCCCGCCTGATCCTCGCCTGCCTGATCGGACGAACAGATCGCGGTCATCGGTCCGGCAATGTTGGCGTTGTGGCCTCCCATCAGCCCCGCGATCATCCCGCCGATGCCCGAGATCACCGTCATCGCATTGATCGGTGGACGGTAACCTTCGGCATAGAGCACACCGACGGCCTGGGCGTTTTCGGCCCCGATCACCAGCACGGCCAGCGGCACGGCGATGGCGAGGAAGGCGTCAAGGGTGAACACGGGCGCGGTAAACTCCGGCGCGACGAAACTGATCGCCGCCTCTCCGCCCTGAAAACCGCCCGTCAAGGTCACGGCCAGAAGGCCGACGACCAGTGCCGTCAGCACCGGCGGAACTGCGCGCAGGAAGCGCATCGACAAAAAGAAGGCAATCGTCGCGGCCCCGACCACGATGGGCAGTTTCTCGATCGAGGTGACCGCCCCGACGCCGAAGCGGATCAGCGCGCCGGCGATCATCGCCATGACAATGGGCATCGGGAGCCAGCGCATGACCTTGCCGATCAGCCCGGTGATACCGAGGACGAACACCATCGCGCCTGCCATCAGGAACGCGCCGACGGCCTGTTCGAAAGGAAAGGTGTTGAGAGCGCCCGCGACAAGTGCGGCACCCGGGATCGAATAGGCGCCGGTGACCGGCAGCTTGTAGTAGAGAGCCATGATCAGGCTGATCAGCCCGCCGAGGCCATAGATCGCTAGGAGCCAGGCGACGGTCTGTCCTTCCGTGAGCCCTCCATTGTTGGCCGCGCCGATCACGATCAACGCGGGGCCCGAGCATCCGAAGATCGCCGCGACCAGTCCCGCGCTTGCGGTCTTGATGCCCAGCGCCTGGCGTAGGCCGGACAGACCGGCGGTGAAGCCCGGCCCCTTCTCTATCCACTTCGATTGTTCTGTCTGTCGCATCTGGGTCTCCTCCCCTGATTGTGCTTTTCGCGCGGCTCAGCGGCCGGTGAATGCGGGCTTGCGCTTGGCATGGAACGCCTCGACGCCTTCGCGGAAATCCTCGGACTGGCGCAGTCGGCTGTAGTTCAGCCCCTCCATCTCGATCGCGGTGCTCAGAAGCGCATCGTCGGTGTCGTTCAGCAGCTTCTTTGCCGTGCGTTGTGCCATCGGTGAAAATTCCCTCAGTTCGGCGACGAGGTCGGCCACCGTCTGTTCCAGATCACCGTCGGGCACGCATTCGGTCGCGATCCCCCAGTCGAGGGCCTGTTTCCCCGGGATGCGCTTCGATCGCATGACGATGTCCTTCGTCCGGGTCACCCCGACGATCTTCTGCAGTCGCGCAGAGCCGCCCGACCCGGGGATCTGGCCAAGTTTCTGTTCGGGCAGCGCGTAGCGACAGGTTTCGGAGACGATCCGGAAATCGCAGGCGAGAGACAGTTCGAAGCCGACACCGAAGGTATAGCCGCGGTTGGCCGCGATCACGGGCTTCGTGCAACGAGCCGGCGCAGCGATGTTCCAGGCGAGGTGGGAGACATGCTCGGGACTTGCTTCGAGAAAACCCTTGATGTTGCCACCGGACGAGAAGTGCTCGCCCTCGCCCGAGATCACGATGATGCGCACGCGGTCATCGGCATCGAGAGCCTCGAACACGAGGCGCAGTTGATCGCGCGCACCCATCGAGATGACGTTGTAGGGCGGCCGCGCGAGGATGATGTCGGCACGTTCGTTGCCGGCGTCGATTTCCACACGAAAGCCGTCGAGATTGGCGAGGCGCGGGTCGCTGAAGGTCATGGGTTCTGTCATCGGTATATCTTTCATTTCGGTGTGTTTTCTGGATTTACGCGGTGGTTGTCTCGGTCGTCTCGGCCTCGTATTCGCCCGCGACGAGCAGGCGGCGGAGGAGCTTTCCGACCGGCGATTTCGGGATGTTGCGCACGAAGACGTAGCGGCGCGGACGGCGGAAACTGGACAAGTCAGAACTGCGACAATGGGCGTCGAGTTCATCCTCGGTCACGTCGCCGGCGCGTTTGACGAAGGCGGTCACAATCTTGCCCCAGCGGGCATCCGGCAGGCCGACCACCGCGACCTCTTCCACGGCGGGGTGCAGCGAGAGACAGCTTTCCACCTCCACGGGGGAGACGTTTTCGCCTCCGGTGATGATCATGTCGTCGGTGCGGCCTGTGACGAACAGATCGCCGTCATCGTCGAAAAGCCCGCAATCGCCGGTGAAATACCAGCCATCGCGGATCGCCTTGCGGTCAGCCTCCGGGCGGTTCCAGTAGCCTTCGAAAGCCTCGTCGCCCTGCATGGAGGCAACGATTTCGCCTTCCTCGCCCGGCGCGCAGACCTTGCTCGCATCCGCGGCGCCGAGCGGCACGACGCGCAGGCGCTGGTTGATCGCCGCGCGGCCGGCCGATCCAGGCTTGGCCGCCGCGTTCTGGCATATCGAAAAGGTGTAGATCTCGGACGAGCCGTAATGGTTTATGAAATGATCGGGCCGAAACGCCTCCACAAGTTTCTGCACCAGGCCATCGGTCATCGACGCACCGGCAAAGCCCAGCTTGCGCACGCTTGCCACACGATCCGTCTTGAATGCGGCGTGGTGGACGATGTCGTGATAGAGCGTCGGCACCAGATAAAGGTTGGTGACCCGGTGCGTCTCGATGGCGTCAAGCGCGCCGGGCACGTCAAAGCGCGGCAGGCAGATGAAGGCGCCGCCAATCACGCTGGCGGACAGGAGAGAACGGATGCCCATCGTGTGATAGAGCGGCATGACGCCCAACGTCCGTTCGCCGTGGTGATACATGTTCTGCGCCACATGGGCGATGGCAGCGGCGCGCTCGGCCCGGTGCCTTCGCGGCACACCCTTGGGCCTTGAGGTCGTGCCGGATGTGTAGAGCATGACCGACAGGTCGTCCGCCCCGGCCTGTGGCATTGCGTCGGCGGCGCGTCCCGCCAGCATGGTGGCAAGACCATGTTCGCCGTCCAGCGCCACCACGCTGAGGTCCGTCGCAAGGGTCGATCCGGCCACGGCCGCCGCAGCGGCATCGTCATGGACCAGGACGCGGGCCGCGCTGTCGCGCAGCGCGTGGTCCAGTTCATCGGCAGTGACGCGCCAGTTCACGGGCGTCACGACAATCCCGGCAAGCTGGCAGGCCCAATGCAACGAAGCATTTTCCCAACGGTTCTGCATGGCAGTGACAAGCGTGTCGCCCTTGCGCAGGCCAATCTGGCCAAGCCCATCCACGAGCGCGCTGATCCGGCGATACCAGTCGGCATAGTTGAGCGTCAGGTCCCCCGCAGCGACGGCCATCGCGCCGGGGTCGCGTTCCACGGACGCAAGAAAGCTGGTTCCGAGGTCAAGCATCGATTGGTCCTCCCTTGATGCGGTTCCGGGCGGCCAGCGCCGCCTGAACGATGGGCGCGTAGCCCGTGCAGCGGCACAGGTGGCCCGAAAGTGCTTCACGGATCGCGTCCTCATCCGCGTCCGGTTGGCGCGAAAACAGCGCGTCGAGTGTCATCAGGATGCCCGCGGTGCAGAAACCGCATTGCAACGCGAAATGCGCGCGGAAGGCCTCTTGCAGCGTGGTCAGCGCATCGCCCCGCGCCAGTCCCTCGACCGTGCGGATTTCGCAGCCCTCGGCTTGGTGCGCGAGCATCAGACAGGCGCGGGCGGGCTCTCCGTCCACCTGCACCGTGCAGGCCCCACAGACGCCGTGTTCACAGCCGACATGCGTGCCCGTCGCACCGATTTCGTGGCGCAGCGCATCGGTCAGCAGCGTGCGCGGTGTGACGCGGACCACGACGGGCCGGCCATTCAGGCTAAAGCCGACAGGTTGCGCGGCGTCCTTGGTCAGTCGCGGCATGACAAAGCCTCCTTGAGGGTTGCGTGTCCGAGGCGCCGAACCAGATCGCGGCGGTAACGGGCGGTGGCGTGCAGGTCGTCGCGGGCCTGCAAGTGCCAGGCGAATTCGTTCAGACGGTCATCGAGGTCCGTCGGGTTGGCAGGCAGATCGAGCGTGGCGGGGGTGTCGGCAACGCCCCCCACTGCAAGCGTGGCGGTGCCGTCCGGCCGGGCGGTCGCGGCACAGGCCACGATGGCAAAATCGCCATGCCGGCGCGCTACCTCGCGAAAGGCGAAGCCCGTTCCGTCCTGTGGCGCGGGAAAGGTCACGGACACGATCATCTCGCCGGGTGCGAGGTCGGTCGACATCATGCCCAAGAAGAAATCGCGCGCCGCGACAGTGCGCGTCTTGCGGCGGCTGCGCAGGGTCACGGTGCCGCCGAGAGCGATGAGGCAAAGCGGCAGCTCGGCGCTGGGATCGGCATGAGCGACAGAGCCGCAGACCGTGCCGCGATTACGCAGTTGCATATGTCCGACCCAAGGCAGCGCGGCGCGCACCAGCGGCAGGCGATCCGCCAGTTCCGGCCAGCGTTCCAGCGCGCTCTGCCGCACGGCGGCCCCGATGGTCACGTGATCGCCCGTGGCCTCGATCCGCGACAGCTCTGGAATGCGGGTGATGTCGACGAGCGTAGCCGGCCGCGCCAGGCGCATGTTCAGCATGGGCACCAGCGATTGGCCGCCAGCGATGACCCGGGCCTCGGTGCCGCCCTGATGCAACGCGTTCAGCGCTTCGCTCATCTCGGTGGCGGCGACAAAATCAAACGGGGCGGGCTTCATGACCGGCCTCCTTTTCTGATGCGGTCGAAAAGGCCAATGAGCCGCGCAAAAGGCCCGCTGCGCGCGCTGCCGCCGCAATGGCGGGCCAGTGCGCGGAAGAACTCACCGATCACGACCTTGGCCGCGCCGTCCAGAAGCCGTCCGCCGACCGAAGCGACCTTTCCGCCGATTTCCGCCTCATATCGGTAGGCAATTTCGGTGCCGTTGTCGGTGTCGGTAAGGGTGATGCGGCCATGTCCGCCGCCGGTGCCGAGCGCGCCGACGGCCTGCCCTGACAAGGTCACGGCGTTGGGCGGATCGAGGTCAGACAGTTCGATGTCGGCCTTGTATCGGCTGCGGACAGGTCCGACCCCCAGCGTCACATCCGCCTTGAAACGGGTGTCGCTGACTTTCTGGACGCCATGTGAACCGGGAATGATCGCATCAAGTGTCGCGGGATCGAGCAACATTTCCCAGACTTCTGTGCGGCTGGCCTTGACCACGGCACGACCCTCGCCCGTGAGCTTGCGCCCGCCCGTCACTGGCCCGGCTTCCGTTTCGGGCACGGGGTTCTTCGGGGTGGGTTCGTCGCCGAAGATGCGCGACGCGAGCTTGGATGCGGTCACCGGCAGGACGATATCGGGCGCATCGCCGTCGGGAGCCAGCGCATCGGCTACGGCATTGGCGATGCAGACGGGCGTCGACATGCAATTGCCTTCGCCCACGCCCTTGGCCCCGAGCGGCGTGAAGGGCGACGGGGTGACATGATGCAGGATGACAGGATCGGGCACCTCCATCACTGTGGGCAAGAGGTAGTCGGCCAGCGTGCCGGACTGGAACGAGCCGTCCGCACCATAGGCATATTCCTCAAGGAACGCCGCCCCGACCGCCTGGGCAAAGCCGCCGCGCACCTGTCCGTCGACCATCGCGGGATGCAGGATGCTCCCGCAGTCATGCATGGTGACGTAGTGGTCGATCCTGGGTTCTGCGGTCTCCGGGTCAATCTCGATCCCGCAGAAATCGAAAATGAAGCCGTGACAGAGCGAGGAATTGATCCCGTCCTCGGCAGTCGGGGCCTCCAGTTCGGGCGGACTCCAGAATACCGTCTCGCGCAGCGTCTGATCCACGCCGTCCGGCAGGGTGCCCGGCGACCAATGTGCCATTGCCGCCACCCGCGCGAAGGACAGGCTGTTGTCAGGATTGCTCGTCGCAGCAATGCGGCCGTCCGCGAAGGACACGTCGTTTGGCGAAATGTTCAACTGCGCGGCCGCGACCTTTGCCAGTTTGTCGCGCAGCCGCGACGCTGCGATCTCGGTCGCGCCGGCAACCGCCGGGGCAAAGCGCGAGGCGTAGTTGCCAGAGGCGATGGACCATGCGTCACGCATCGTGTCCACATCGGCCAAGACGCGCACCGCCGCCATCGACAGGCCAAGCTTGTCGGCCACCACCTGCGCCAGCACGGTTCTGTGTCCCTGGCCCTGCGGGACCGAGGCGACCTTAACCGTCACAGAGCCGAGCGGGTCGATCGCGATGGTCGCCGTCGCCTGCGCGCCGTTCTTGGGCCCCGCCTTGGCACGCTCTTCCGGGGTCAGGACAGTGGTGATGTATCCCATGTTCGAGACCGAAGGCTCGACCACGCAGGCAAAACCGATGCCGTAGCGCCGACCTTCGGCGCGGGCCTTGTCGCGGCGAGCGTAAAGATCGGCCAGACCGCCTTCCGCGACCGCGCGATCAATCGCGGTGGCGTAATCGCCCGAGTCGTAAAGCGCGCCACTGGCGGTCCGGTAGGGAAATGCGTCGGCGGGAATGAGGTTGCGGCGGATGACCTCCAGCCGGTCAAGGCCCAACTGCCGCGCGATGGCATCCATCAACCGCTCCAGCGCGAAATAAATCTGTGGGCCGCCGAAGCCGCGATTGAGGCCCGTCGGCGTCTTGTTCGTCAGCACGACGCGGTTGCGGATCGCAAGATTCTGTATGTCATAGGCGCCGGTCATGTTGCCATGCATCCGGTAAAGCGTGGCAGGCTCCGGCGCGCGCAGATGGGCGCCGCAATCCTCGATCTGGTCCCAGTCGAGCGCGGTGATCCGGCCATCCGCCGCGACCGCCGCATCGATCCGGGTCTGGCGGTTGGTTGCAGAGACGCTGGCCGACAGATGCTCCAGCCGGTCCTCGATCCACTTGACCGGTACGCCCGCGATGCGCGCGGCGATGCCGGCAAGGATCATGTAGGGAAAGACGCCCTGCTTGATACCGAAGGAGCCACCGGAATCGGGCGGTGTGCGCAGCCGCAATCGATTGCCCGGCACGTTCAGCGACCGGGCCACCACCGCGTGGATCGAGAAGGGGCCCTGGAAATTTGCGGTGACGTCATAGGCATCCTCGCCCGGCTCGTAGCTGGCAATCACGCCGTAGGTCTCGATCGGGGTGCAGGCGCTGCGTGGATAGGTCACATCGATCCCGATCCGGTGCCGGGCTGCGTCGAATGCCGCTTCGGGATCGCCATAGCGGAAGTGCCGTTCGTTGATGAGGTTGCCGCCGAGGCTGGGATGCAGCACCGGCGCGTCCTCCAACAGTGCCGCGACCGGATCGACGACCACGCCGAGCGGGGCGTAATCGACCAAGACCAGATCGGCGGCATCTTCGGCAAGGTAGCGGTCGGTTGCCACGACCATGGCCAGCGGTTCCCCGACATAGCGCACGCGATCAACCGCCATCGGCCAGCAGTCGACATCGGCCTTCACGCCCACGGTCATCGACCGGGTGCGCGCCGCTACGTCTCGTCCGGTGATGACAGCGACGACGCCGGGCGCGCGCTGCGCTTCGCCGATGTCGATTGAACGAATGTCGGCGTGGCCATGCGGCGATCGCACGAAGGCCAGCGCCAACGTTCCGGGTGCGACCGGCAAATCGTCGATATAGCGCCCGCGCCCCGACAAAAGCGCCGGATCTTCGACGCGCGCGACCGAGCGGCCGATCAGCCGATTGTCAACGGTATCTTTCATGTCTCCTCCCGGCTTGTCATGGGCAAGCCCCTGGGAAGTGACGTTAGGCGTGCGTCCGTAGGCCCGGCGATCCCGCCAGGTCTCGGACCTTACCCAGGAGTCTCAAAAAGTCGGGGTCAGCCTTTGTCGCGCAGCGCTGACACCTGCCGAAAGACGCTTGGCGACGAACCCGCATGGTCGTGGAAGAAGCGCGAAAAATGCGCTGGCACCGAGAATCCAAGGTCGTCCGAGATGTCGGTGAAGCTGCGCGTGTCATTCGCGACCGCCTGCACCGCGCGCTCGACCCGCTGGGTGTTCAAATAGACACGCGGAGAAATGCCAGTTTCTGTCTCGAACAGCCGAAAGAAATGTGAGCGAGACAAGCCGCTTTCGCGCGCCAGCCATTCCATCGAGGGAATGCGGGCTGTCTCCGCGCGCATCAGGGCGAGGGCCTGCGCAATCCGGCGGTCGGGCGCGCTCATCGCCATAGCCCGTTCCCGCAACGACGGCCGCACCTCTCGCCATAGCGCCAAACGTTCGATGATCGAGACCATCAATCCACCGATCAACCGCTCATGTGTGGCGGCATCGCCCGGGTCCTGCACCATCGCCTCAGCGGTCTCGCAGACCTGGCGGCGAATCTGTGGGGTAATCGCACCGCCCGGATGCGGGAAAAACCCAGGTTCGGCGCTCGCCTGCCAATTGCCGCGAAAGGCGCTCAACCACTTTGGTTCGATGTAAAGCGCTAGGATGATCGTCGGCGGTTGGCCCGCGCGGTGCACGTAGCTGTGGTGTTCCCAGGCGTTAATGAGCACAGCGCTTTCATTGGTCAGCGCCACGCGCCGCCCGCCCACATCGAACTCCGTATCGACGCCCTCGACCTTCAGCAACACGTGGCATTGCGCATGGGCATGCTTGACAAGGGGCCGGTCCATGTCCAGCAGAGCGACCCTTCCGAACTTCCCGATGGCGATCCTGAGCGCAGAAGACATTTGATATTGTTATCACTCTTCGCAAATGGGTCAATCGTAAACATACGGCGTAGGCCGCGGTCATGCAGCGAGTTGGCGCCCCGATGACTGCCAGTTCCACGGCAGAAATTCCTGCACGCGTGAAGCCGTTGTATTGAGGAGCTTTGCAAGGACCTCGGCGAGCCAGGCCTGCGGGCCGATGCCGTTCATCTTGGCGGTGACGATCAGGGAATACATGAAGGCGGCACGGTCGCCTCCACGCTCGGAGCCGGCGAAGAGCCAGGATTTCCGTCCCAATGCCATTGCCCGTTCATTCTGCCCATGTCGGCGAAGAGCGAGAAGTCCATTATCGGTGGCATCCCTATTTCGGCCTGAAGGTCTGTATCCGGCGGGTGGAACAGCGCTCGATTGGCCAGTTTCTTAAGGTCGAAGGCCCATCTGGGGTTGTCATCTCGCTACCTGGCTGGATGGTGGATCCCCTCGTTTGCGCCGACATGAACACTGGCCAGCCCCAAGTTGATCTCGCGGCGCTGTTGGAGCTCAAAAGTCTGGTCATGAGGGCTACTGCTCCCACAAAATCCCTGCGCGAAGGCGGAGTCGTAAGGGAGAAACCTAATGAAACAGCACAAAGCGTCATTGCCGACTTCGGGCAGGCAGATGAGCCTGATGTTCGAACCCAGCAATGTGGACGGGATGGACGACGTGGAGAGGGCAGAGTGCATAGCCATACTTGCCCAGATTCTGATGCAGGCCGCAGGCCTCATCGTGGAGGAGCTTGAAGATGACCAGCGTTGATCTGATCCCCGCGCAACTTCTGAAGCGCAAGGCAGTCGTCTATGTGCGCCAATCGACACAGTCTCAGGTCATGACCAATCTGGAAAGCCAGCGGCGGCAATATGACCTCGTCGACATTGCGCGAGAGCACGGTTTTATCGACGTCGAGGTTATAGACGACGATCTTGGGCGATCCGCGAGCGGAACTGTGGCGCGCCCCGGCTTCGATCGTCTGGTCGCGTGGTTATGTGCAGGCAAGGTTGGCGCTGTTCTATGCCAAGATGCGTCGCGGCTTGCGCGAAATGGTCGGGACTGGCACCATCTTCTGGAACTATGTGGGCTCGTTGAAGCCCGTGTCATCGACCATGATGGCATCTACAATCCCTGCCAGCCGAATGACCGCCTGCTCCTGGGCATGAAAGGCAGCATCAGCGAGTTTGAGCTTGGCGTGCTCAGGACGCGAATGATTGATGCCGCCAAGGCAAAAGCGCGTCGGGGTGAGCTGCGCTTGTCAGTCCCGTTCGGTTACATCTGGCACCGTGAAGCGGGTCTGGGGCTCGATCCTGATCTGCGTTTGCAGGAGGTAATCAGGCTCATCTTTACCCGCTTCAGTGATCTCGGCAGCGCGCGCCAGGTTTTGTTGTCGATGACGGCTGATCAAATCCACTTCCCGCGGCCCTCAGACGAGGGGCGCATGACCAGCTTCAAATGGCTGCCGATCCGATATCGCAACGTGATCTCTGTGCTCAAAAACCCGTTCTACGCGGGCGTTTATGTCTATGGCAAAAGCGAGAAGCGAACGTCCATTGTCGATGGGCGTGCCCGGCGGAGTTATGGCCATATCAAGCCGGCTGGAACCTGGGACGTGTTTATCAAGGATCATCACGAAGGTTACATCAGCTGGGGCGAATATGAACGAAACCAAAAGCAGTTGGCGCTGAACAACTATGGTCGCGCCGGCGGCGTGAAATCGGGCCGAGGAGGTCGGGCGCTGCTCTCGGGCATGATGACATGCGCCCGTTGCGGACGGCGGCTCTCGGTTGCTTATACCGGGAACCCGCAAAGCCGCCCTGTCTATCGCTGCGACAAGCCCAATCTTATGATGGGCCTACCCCGGTGTATGACCTTCGGGGGCCCCCGCGTGGACGTGGCTGTTGCGCGTGAACTGTTGCGCGCGGTAGAACCTTTGGCGATCGAGGCCGCGTTCGAGGCGGAGCGGATGTATCGGAAACGACAGGATGATCAACGCCAGATCCTCGATCTGGAACTTCAGCAGGCCCGTTACGAGGCCGGCCTGGCTGAGCGTCGCTATGCAGCATGCGATCCCGACAACCGTCTCATCGCCGCCCAGTTGGAGAAGAACTGGGAAATCGCGTTGCGCCGTGTGCAAGATCTCGAAGCACGACAGCCGACTGACAGCGCATCGACCCTCGAAGTCGATCCATCCGCATTTGCCAACATGGCCGAGAACCTGTCGGCAGCCTGGCACAGTCCCGATGTGACGATGCGAGCGCGTCAGCAACTGCTGCGCACTTTGATTGCCGACATCATCGTCGATGTCGACGATGCAGTGCGTGACGTCGTTCTTACGATCCACTGGCGAGGCGGCCAGCACTCGGAATTGCGCGTTCGTAAACCCCAGACCGGGGAGCATGGTTGTGCGACAGCTGACGATGCGTTGGCTGTAATGCGCAGCATGGCTGGGCGTTGGTCTGACGAGCATATCGCCGCGTCGCTCAATCGGATGGGTTTGCCCACCGGGCAAGGCAAGACCTGGACAGCACACCGCGTGGCATCCGTTCGGCGCGTTCGCGGGATCCCCGCCTACCGATCCGCTGAAAAAGATGGCGAATGGCTCACCATGACTGAAGCAGCAAAGGCATCAGGCGTTACAAACCACCTGATACGGCGCCTTATCAAAACCGGCATCCTTCCGGCTGTGCAGGTTGTATCCGGTGCGCCTTATCAAATCCGTGCCGAAGACCTGGCGTTGGAGGCAGTCAAAACTGCCTTAGCCCGAAAAGGACGCCCGTGTCGCATCACTGATGCCGACACACTTCCAATGTTTACAGTCACTTGAAGAAGGAGTGCATAATGAAACACACTTCGCGATACCGCGCAGTGCGCGCTCAGCCGCGTTGTTTGTCACGCAGATGCGCCCATCCTTAAGGAACATCGTGAAGGCATCCCACCGGTCCTTCTTGAACATGTAGCTGATCGCCTTCGCGACGGGATTGTGCTCAGACACTGGCGTCCCTTCGTGTCACTGTAGGCGGAGGATGACGGCATACCTGACCGTCCGCAACGTCCGCTCAACAAACTTTGCAGCCATGCGCGGCGAACGTCCGCTCCCCGCCCATTCTGTTGATGCCAATCTGCTCGTGTCCTGTTTTTCGCGCTTGCAGCGAAAGCATACGATGTCCGCACAGCAGACCTACGTTCGCCCCGCGGCGAAGTTCCGGTTTCGGTCAGACGCGCTTGGTGCTTGGGTCAGGGTAGCCTGACAGTCCGAGCCGATTGGACACCGAAGATCCGACCCTCTGAGACAGCGATTCACTACGTTTGACAGCTACAAAACATCAAGCGGCGGCACGTAGATTTCTACAATGCCCCTCTCATTCCCCACCCGACCGGCCTGAATCACCAGGTCGATTGTGGACCGAAGATACCGCATGACTTCCGCATATTGCAGTTGCGTTCCTGTCCCCATCACCATCAGCGCCAACCGATCCATTGCCTTGCGGGCGGTCTGGGCGTGCAGGGTGGTGAATGATCCGCCGTGGCCCGTGTTGATCGCTTCCAGAAACGTCGCGGCCTCTGACCCGCGCAGCTCGCCCACGATGATCCGGTCAGGACGCAGGCGCAGAGTCGCTTGCAGCAGTTTTTCCGCTGTGCGCGGGCTGGCCGGGGATCTGTCTGCAATCAGGCTGACCACGTTGGGCTGGCGCGGGCGCAGTTCGGAGGAATCCTCGATCGTCACTACCCGTTCGTAGTCAGAGATCAGGTAGAGCATACGCCGCCCCAATTCCGTTTTCCCGGTGGACGTGCCGCCCGCGATCACGATGTTCAGTTCCAGCCGCAGCACTTCCTTCAAAAAATCATCGACGCTTCCCGCCCGGGCGATAACCTCAATGTGGCGCAGCTTTTCTATCCGCTCTTCATCTTGAGAAGCCGTCACATCATCTCGGAGAAAGGAAAAGGTGCGCGGCTCGCCGGTATGGCCCGGTCTGAATATCCGAAACGACAACACCGTGCCGCTGGCTGACGCGGGCGGGATTACCGCCTGGACGCGCAGCATCATCCCCGCGTGTTCAACCGACGTGGACAGCAATGGCGCTTTTTCCGTCAGCGCCACAGCGCTTGCATTCGCGCTTTGCTGTGCAATGTCCTTGGCCGCTTGCGGCGTAATGTCGTGTTCAGAGGCCCGCACCATCTGGGCCAAGCCCTGTCGTTCGACGTAGCACTGACCATCACCATTTATGACGACTTCAATCACCGTAGGGTCCTGAAAGAGAGGATCGAACGGCTTGAGATATTCCGCGAGGTAAGAGGACACTAGAACAACTCCATGTCGTTCGTGACCATGACCATAATCACCGAGCCATGCTCGACCGTGATGATCGGCGCCAGTGACAGGTATTCTTCGATCACCGCACTGGCGTTGTCGCTGGCGTCCGTGCTGACGGCCTCTGCCAGTATCGCGCTTTCATCGTTCTGAACGCTTGCCGCAGCAGCAGCCGGAGCCGCGCTGAATACCGAAATCAGCGCCGCAGACCCGAACCGTTGCAGGAACCGACTGTTGACCTTGCCCGTCAGACCAGACCGTCCCAGCCGATCCGACCCGTAGGCTTCAAGGTCGACCACTTGACCGTTCGGCGTGACAACCCGGTCCCATGCGACCAGCACCCTCTTTTGACCAACGGCCACCTCGTTCGAGTAGCGCCCGAACATCTGGGACCCGCGCGGGATCAGGACCCGACTCATGTCGAATGACCAAATGTCGTAGGAGACCGTGCTCGTGATCGTGCCAGACAGTTGCGAGTTGATGCCGGTCGTCAGCGTGGCCTCGATCACCGTGCCTTGCATGACGGTATTGGACGGCGCACCGATGACCCGCGATTGCGTTGGCGCGATCTTGTCGGACCCGGCACGGATGAACGCCTCATCGCCGGTATAGTCGCGGCCTTCGCTTTCCGTCCCGCCGCCTGACATGCCGTCGATGGGACTGTTGATCTGGGCTTGCCGAATGGATTCCGCTTCCGCCCGCCGCCGTTCGAGTTCCTGTTGCCGCGCCAGCCTTTCCTCCGCCATCATCTGTTCGGCCAGTGAGTCGTCACTGGCCTGATTGAGTTGCAGCAGCAGACTGGAATTTTCCGCTTGGGTGCGCTGAAGGTCACGGGTGAGCTGGTCACGCGCAATGGTCAGGTCCTGCACTTCCGCCGACCGTGCCGCCATATCAACCGCCAGCCCGTCAAGTTGTGTCCGTAGCGCGTCAAGCTGTGCCGTATCGATGACCGGGGCGGCGGGTGCCTCATTGCGGGCTGCATCCAGCAGGCGGTTCACTTCGTCCAGACGTTTTTGCAGCGCAATTTCCGCTTCAGAGGGGCCGGCCTCTGTCACTGGAAAGGCGGGCTCTGGCGTGATGACAGAGGTCATGCCGTCAGAAGAATTGCGCGGAAACTCGGACGCATCCGACGTGTCGCGTTGCTGGATCGTCACCGATCCATCCCGTCCCATCAGATGGGCTACCCCGGCCCCGCCAGCTCCAAGACCGACGACCAATGTAATGCCGAGCAGGGCAGGGACGTTCGACTTTTTCTTGCCACCCTTCAAGCGGGCAGCGCGGTTTGCCACTGCATCAGCCATTGGTCACGTTCCCACTCTGGATGCAGATATATGCGTCGCCGTAGCGAATGACCCAGCGGTCAGACCGCGATCCGACCGTCACGCGCGTGCCATCCGTGCGCCCGTTGACGATGTATTCCCGGCCTTGAGCGTCGGCCCGGTAGATGCTGGGGATCGGCGCGTCGGGGCTGAAGGTGAAGAACGTGCGCCTGCCGTCGTCATAGACATTTACCGGCTGAATCTGGGCGTCCTTCGTGGCGGCGGAAATCACATAGGTTTGCGGTTTCCCCGCAGGGACCGAGGATTGCGCCGCCGCCGCCGTGCTTCCGGCAGGCGATTGAAAGCTAACCGAATAGTGCGGACGCGCCGTGGCGCTTTCGTGCAGTTCGACCAGATAGAACCGTTGGTTCGTGACGATCACGCCATTGGTCACGGCCCCCGCGATCACCGGCTTGACCAGAATGGCGTTGCCGCCGCCCGTGTCGGCAAACTGAAAACTTTCCGTGTCACCGGCTTTGAAATCCACAAAGCGTTCGCCTTGGGCCAGCGTGATCAGCGTGACCCGGCGCAGTTGAGTGTTGATCTTGTAAACCTGACCTTCCTGATAGATCGCGACAGCACTCCGCGCATCGACGCGCATGGACCGCGGCGTTGTCTCCGCGAGGGCAGGGGTGGCAAGTGCCGCCAACAAGGCGGCGCACAGCAGCTTGTTCATTCGCGCGTTCCTTCCGATGCGACACGGTAGCCAGTGACCTGAAACCCGAACGGGTTCTGCCAAAGGAGCAGGTTGTTATCGACCGTGCTGGGATTGAAGTTGGTGGTGACGGTGGCGACGAAATCGCCGCGCTGGACGGGGGCGTTGGGACGCCGCAGCGTCTTGGTGAACCGGACCTGTGCCGTGTCGTTGTCGATCATCAGGACGTTGTTGATCGACACATCGACGGTGCCGTCCACGCCGTAGCTTTCGGGCGGATAGTTGGCATTGCCCGGCGTCCAGAACCGTTCGAGGGACTGGCGAACCGGGATCGCAGACCGCTTGAACACGGACAGGATGCGATATTCGTTGTCGTCCGCATCGTAGGTTTCGCGGTCCATGACGTAGGCGTAGATCAGGCTTTCCACGACCGCCTGTTGCTGGTCCACGCTGGCGCGGTCAACGCTGACACCGCGCTCCACCACGCCCGTGTCCTTGTCCACGATTGCGAGGTAGGCTTGGGTCTCGTTATGAGCCAGCCCGTAGGCCCCCATGCCGACCCCGGCGAGCCCCAGAACCATCCCGACGACGGCCACGGCCCATGCCCGCTTTTCCCGCTGGCGCATCCCAAGGATCGTTTCAGCGATGAAGTAGGAACCGCCCGCTTCACTGGCCGCAGCGACCGCTTTTTCCACGTCGGCGCGGTCATGCGGTTCGACCTTTGAAAGTGGGCTTTTGAGAATCTTTCTCTGTTCAGCAGTGAGCGAGGTCATGCCGTTCTCCAATCTATGAGGTCGCGTTTGCGGTTAAGTTTTGGCTTTGGCCCGGAGGCGTTCGTTGGACGCGCGGGCAAATTGCACGTCGCGCCGTCGCTGGACGAAACGCCCAGCCGCGTTCTCTGAAAGTTTCGCGCCGACGTTCGCCAGCTTCATGTCCATGGCCGATCCGAAGCGGCGGGTCTGGGCGGCACGCTGGGCAGTTTCGCCGCCAGTGGTGGCACCGCTTAGAACCTGCGCACCCGACCGCTTGATAAACCCACCGGCAGCGATTCCCGGACGGCTGACGATGCTCAATGCCTGCGGGGCGATGCCGCCGAGGTTCAGTTGTCCGGTGATGTTCGAGGCGACCTGCGGGATCGTCAGCAAAGCGTAGATGCCCACAATAATAATGACGACGACGCCAGTAATTCCGATCAAGGTTTCTTCGCTTTGTGCCAAAAACGCCCGTTCTGCCACCGTTGCGACGAACCCCATCACACCGGCAGCGGCGACCGGATACATGAAGTAACCGATTAACGACGACACCCATGCCTCAAAAAGAAACTGCGTTCGGTTCAGGCATGTTGCCGCAATGGCGAAGGGTGCCAGCCCGACCAGAATACCGATCATGATTTT